>CAYUTC010000076.1:0-7105 GCA_964447595.1 uncultured Nitrosopumilaceae archaeon | reverse complement strand
AAAGCATACCATGGACGATAAAAGAAGCATATTTTCTAAAGGTGCCAGTTGTAGCTACCACAGCTGGCGGAATTCCTGAAATTGTTCAAGACAAAATTACAGGTATATTGGTTCCACCAAACGATCCTTCGTCACTTTTGATTGCCATAAATTCCGTTCTCGATGATAAACAACTTGCAAGGAAACTAGTAGATAACGCGTATCAATACTACATCAATAATCTAGCCTATGACAAAGTACTACCAAAATACATTAAATTTTATGAAGATTTGATAAAGTAAAGCTCTTATTTTGATTTAAATTCATTTATTATCTTTTTTAACCAATCTTCAAGCTTTATCTCAGAATGCCAATCCAAAAGTTTTTTTGCTAAACTGATGTCAGCCAAGCTTTCTCTAACATCTCCTTGCAGTGGTTTTTCATGTATGGGTTTCAAATTAAGACCTGATGCTTTAATGATCATTTGGGCAAGTTCAAGTATGGTAGTCGGGTTTCCACTACCTATGTTGATAAATGCAAAATTTACCTTGCTTTCCATGGCAAGAAGATTTGCTTTTGCAACATCTTCTACATAAACAAAATCTCTTACCTGTAACCCATCACCATTAATTATAGGAGATTGGCGGTTTCTTATTCTATCAAGAAATTTTGTAATAACACCGGCATAGGAAATTGACTGGCCTTTCCCGTATACATTGAAGTATCGAAGACCGATTATTTTTGTACCATCTAAACTATGCTTTTCGGCCAAAAATTCATCTTGGAGTTTTGTTTGTCCATAAGGGTTCAGAGGATTTCTTTCAGAATCTTCATCGATTGGTATCTTTGAGGGGTTGCCGTAAACGCTTGAGCTGCTGGCATATACCACTTTTACACCAAACTCTTTTGCGATCTTAAAGATGCTCTCCGTGCCTTTAACGTTTACAAGATTATATTCATCATGCTTGACAAAAGATTCTTGAACTACAGTTAGTGCTGCCTGGTGAAAAATTCCATCTACATTTGCAACTAATGACTTTAAATTATCATAATTCAAAATATCCATCTTCTGAAAAGTTATCTTATCTTTTACGCCTACAATATTTTCCAACTTTCCAGTATGTAAATTGTCTATGATAGTTACTGAATGATCCTTATCCAACAAGTGTTGTACTAGGTGACTTCCAATGAAGCCAGCCCCGCCAGTTACTAGAAAATGCATATCAAATACCTCAATGGATGATCTCTTTAAGCTTTGAGAAGAAAGATTAACGCAAATTTATATAAACTCAGTCAAGACATCCATCTCAAGTAGCTGATAATAATTTGACAGCATCTAAAGAAAACATCTTGAATTTGATATCATCAGATCCTGCTGAAATAAGTAATCACATAAAATCTGGCAGGTTCAAAGTCTGTGTAATAGGAATAGGAAGAATAGGGTTACCAACTGCACTATCTTTTGCCAATGCAGGAATTAGTACCATTGGTGTAGATATAAACACTCAACTAGTCCAAATGGTCAACTCTGGAAATTATCCACTAAAAGACGAACCGGGATTTGACAAGATATTTGATGATGTTGTAGCAAGAAAATTACTTGGAGCAACTACTGAAATAACAGATGTTGTTCCAAAATGTAATCTAATTGTTTTATCCCTGCCAACACCTATGGACAAAAATAACATTCCGGATTACTCTGCTCTGATCTCTGTAGGCAAGAGTCTGAATAAATTGTTAAGCAAAGGATCTATTGTAGTTGTAGAAAGTACCATCGAACCAGGATTTGTAGAAAATGAGCTAACATCTATAATAGAAGGCAATGATGATAGATTGAAGGCTGGTTCAGATTTTAGTATATCTGCTTGCCCAGAGACTGCAAATCCAGGACAAATCTTGCATGATTTCAGTGCAGTGCCCAGATTGGTAGGGTCACTTGATAGCAAAACAGCAAAGATTGTATCTGAAATTTACAGGCACGTATTTGGAGCAGAAATCATAGTACTACCTGATTGTAAGACTGCTAATGCCGCAAAACTCACGGCAAATGTTTTTCGAGACATAAACATTGCCTTTGTAAATGAGCTTGCAGTATTGTTTGAAAATCTTGGAATCGATATAATGAAAGTGCTTGAGGCATGTGACAAAAAGTATAACTTTGAGACTCATTATCCGGGGGCTGGAGTAGGAGGACCTTGTCTTCCTGTTAATTCATATCAGATCTTGAATTCTGCCAGAGGAATGGAAAACAATGGTTTGTTGAAGATAATACGAGCAGCACGAGAGACAAATGAATCCATGCCATATCATGTTGTTGAGTTACTTGCTGATGCCTTAAACGAAGCAGGCAAGTCTGTAAAAGGAAGTACTATAGCACTTTTTGGTTTGTCATACAAACCAAATGTTAAAGATATTCAGCTAAGCCCTGCTGAAGCAATAATTAGAAGACTAGAACAACTTCAAGCAAAAATAAAAATCTATGATCCATACTTCAAATCAACCCAAGTATTTTCCCACAAAATTGAAGACGATCTGATAAATACCATTTCAAATGCTGATGCAGCAGTTTTCATTACAGCACATGATGAATTTAGACAGATTGATCCGAGCTTGATTGCCGCAAATCTTAGAACTAAAGTTGTTGTGGATGGAAGAAACATAATAAATGTAAATAGTGCAAAAAAAGCTGGGTTAATTTTTAGGGGCATTGGTCGTGGAGGAATATAGTCGGATAAACCCGGTTTCCATCAAAAACATACTTACTCTTAGATATGATCCTACAATATCCCCTCTGATTTCAAAGCTAACCTGGCAAGACTGTGTTGCTAGTGATTCAAATAATGAGACAACACAAGTAGAAAATCTTATCGTAAACAATATCAAAAAAGAAATTGGTTCTTCTGTAAAAAAAATTACTATTTCCTTGAGTGGAGGTATTGATTCCACATTGATACTTGCTTTGTTACGAAAGATCTTTCCTGACATGACCATAGATGCAATATCGGTACGGTTTGCAGATAGCATTGACGAATCAAACCAAGCAAAAAGAATTACAGAACAATTTGAGGCAAATCACAAGATAGTATTCCTTGAAAACTATCTGGAAGAACTACCCCATGCAATCAGCATAATAAAACTTCCATTCTGGGACTTGCATTGGTATCATGTAGTAAAAGAAGCCAAGTCTAGCTCAAACTTCCTTGTTTCAGGTGATGGTGGTGATGAATTGTTTGGAGGATATACATTTCGATATCAAAAGTTTCTCTCTTTAATTGATGAGAATTCTTCCTCAAGAGATAAAGTAAAGGCCTACCTTGATTGCCATGAGAGAGATTGGGTTCCAGACCAAGAAAAACTATTTGGCAAAAAAATTCCTTTTTTGTGGAATGATATTTTCAATTTATTAGAACCGTATTTTAATAACCCGTTGTCTCCAATAGAACAAGTCTTTCTAGCTGATTTTAATGGTAAATTGCTCTACAACTGGATGCCGCTCAATACTGCTTTTCACAAGTACTTTGATGTAAAGGCCATTACACCCATTCTATCACCAGAACTAATTTCCTATGCCACACATCTCAATCCGGTGTTAAAATATGATAAAAAAAATAATACTGGAAAAATTTTGCTGCGCAAAATTCTCTTCAACTATATTAGAGAAGATTTCTTGGTTCCTACCAAACAAGGCTTTTCTGTTAATACTATTAATTTGTGGAAATCACATGGCAAAAGACTTTGTGAACAATATATCCTCAAAGGTCACGCAATCAAGGAAGGTTTGATAAACAAAGAATGGGTCGATTCGCACTTTAATAAAGTGGATTCTACAAAGGATACAAGATACATCAACAAGTTCTTGGGACTACTTGCCTTAGAAATTTGGTATAGAATGTTTGTTACCAAAGAGATGAGGAAAGATCAAGTTTTGAATTAAGCTAGGATACATGATCTCTGAGATGTCCCTCTAAAATTGTCAAAAATTTCTTTGCAATCTTATCCCAGCTAAAGTTCTCCATTATGTATTTTCTGCCCTCTGTTCCCATTTCTCTTGCTTTCTTGTTATCCAGTAAAATGGTGAGCTTTTCTATCCAACTATTGTGATCGCCTCTTTCAACTAGAAAACCTGTTCTTTCATTTACCATCAATTCTGGTATGCCTCCTGTCCTGGTTGCAACAACGGCTTTTTCCATTAACTGAGCTTCTTGAAGCGTAAGTGGTGACATGTCTATGCCACTTGGTAAAGCATATGCGTCTATTGCTGAGAGATATTCTCTTACCTTGTCAGGATAACCCAATGGTCCAAGATGTTTAAAATTCTCAAACTTGCTCAAAGACTGCAAAACCTTGTCTTGGTATGGACCGCCCCCGGCCCAGTAAAACGTTATCTGAGGCATTTTTTCCAAGACCTTTTTCAGTGTTAACATTTCCTGCGTTTTTCCCCATATCCATGCTCCTTGAAGTAAACCAACACAAGGGTGCTTAAGTTCCATTGGTTTTACTGGATACCATCTTGATGGGTCTATTCCTTGATACAGTACTTCGGTGAGTTTGTTGGGATAACGGGCTTTCACTATATTTTCAAGATATTTGCAGATAGGAAGAATTACGCTTGTTTTTGCTAAACACAACTTGCCTATTTTTTCCCATTGTGCTAATGCGATTCTTTTGTGTGGTGACTTGTATAATGTCTTTTTCGCCCATTCCATCTCGCTCCAAAAATCTCCTCTTAATAACATGAACAATGGTAATTTTGTCTGTGCTGCGACAAGAGAAAAATGCCTTTGTCTATCGACAAATATTGCATCTGGCTTGAATTCATCTATCAGTTCATTGAACTTTGCCTTGGACTGGAACCAGTTGGATACTTTTCTGCTAGGAAATCCATCATAAACATCTGTGTCTGCTACTAACTTTGTTTCAATGCCTAGCTTGTTCAACGCTAGTGAAAATTCATTTAGATGGAAAAATTTTGAACTTGAACCGCCTATGAGTATTTTCATTATCCTATAATCAAGACCATGCAGTGTTCATCAATATATGCAATTTGTTATTAGCAAAAAATTACGGTTTTGCCAAAATCATTCGTATCATTTGACCATCATTTTTGCTAGTTATTATCCTAGGATAGTATGGATATGGATGATATCCTAAGAATTCAAATATTTTTTTCATCACTTTCATAGTTCCAGCCTCTACTAGTGTTGGCACACGTAGTGAATCACATCTGAGAACCTTGTAACCGGCATTTTTTACCACGTTGGATAATGTACTTTTTGTAAAATGAAAACTTGATGGATTATCATGTATTGACTCTTCAAGTATTTTGGGATTTTCACACTCGGGTACCTCTATGAAAATAATTCCATTGTCTTTCAAATTTGCCAGGCATTTTTTAAGCAAAAGATCTGGTCTTACTAGATGTTCAAAAACATGCGATATCCATATTACATCAAATATGCCATCTATAGAAACCTCTTCGGCATTTCCGTTTATGCAATGGCCTTGTTTTAATTTTTTATTAATTAGTTCCACATTTCTAGAATCTGGTTCTATTCCTGTTACTGAATACCCACTACCTTCGAAATAAAATAATGCCCAACCTGCACCTGAGCCAATTTCCAGTATTTCTTTTTTATCTGCAAAAAATGGTTTACAGTATTCCATCTGGGACTTCCAATGTTTCCATTTGTATAATGATGCTTTATCTTTAAAATTTGCTTCTAGGGATTTGGCTGCTTGTCTCTCATCCCAATAGGTTTTGGCATAAAGTGTCTTTGACTTTTCTTTCACTTGTTCTTCTGAACCTGTGATATATAGACCACATTTTGTACAAGAAAAGACTGGAAGACCCATGTTAGAATTTTCTGAATATGTGATAAATGACGAACTTCCACAAGATATGCAAATCATTGGTTCTAGGGTTGTTGAGTATGATTGATCTATTTATACGAACTTGAATTGTAAATTTATTGAGCAGCTTCGTTAATCATAGAGTTAAACATGTTGTAATTAATTTTGTAGATTTTTACATGATACTTGTAACCATATTCCGATGAATCAAAGACTTTGGTCAAATATGGGTATCTTTCTTCGTGATAAAAGACATCATTTAGAAATGCTGGCCTGTTCTCATTTCCATCTAATATAAGATGGGTGAGACCTTTGCTCTCTGATGATTCAATGTATTTTGCTAAGGAATCAAATCCTGCAGTAGGTATGATTATGACATGAAAATTCACAGAAGAGCTAAGTGCTGGCCAGTTTCCAGAAATTTGTGCCGGGCCTAGATAACTATCTTCTGGATAATAATCGTTAGTTCCATTTGCTGTCTTGACCACATAAGATCCTATGGCAAATGCCTCTCTCTGATGTTCAAAATCTGTCTTTTTAAAATCAAGAAATGCACTAGATGAAAGTAATACACCTGCAATAACTGCTACGGCAAGAAGATTATGATTTCCCTTTTTGTTTCCTACTTCTCTTATTGTAAATGCACCTAGAACACAAAAAATGGGGAAAAGTGGATATACGTATCTTGTATCGGGGGCCAAAGAAAATGCGTACATTACCGGTAGAAACATTGTACCCATGATAACAAGCAAGAAAAGACTATTGTGGTATCTCTTTCTAAAAATTAGATAAATTCCAACAGGCACGAAAAAAATAAAGACTGGAATCATAGACCATACTGTAAGCCTGATAATACTTTCTATTGCATCCTTCAAATGAAAAAGCGGACTATACGATGCAGTAAAGAGTTTACCTGAGCTAGAAATTACACGACCTGTGATCTGATCATTACCCATCGTTTTAATTCTGAAAAGAGCAATGGGTGCTACAACTGCAATGTAAATGCCAATTGATGAAATTCCCTTGAAAATAACCTTTGATTCTTTTCTAAAACGCCAGAAAAATAAAAATACTAAGGGAAGGAAAACAAAAAGCCCCTCGGCTCTAACAAGCGAAGAAAAGCCAATGATGGCAAAAGAAGCGTAGATGAATTTTTTATTTTGGCTAAAGAACATAGCCAAACCTCCTGTCACAAGAGCTATGAAGAGAGGATCTGTTAATCCTAGTACAGAATTTTGGATTATTCTAGGGTCAAAAGCAAAAATTGCTGCTCCAA
>CAYUTC010000075.1:0-7183 GCA_964447595.1 uncultured Nitrosopumilaceae archaeon | reverse complement strand
AAACCCTTAATATGGTTACACATTGCCCGATAGTTGTGGGCCTGTAGCTCAGCATGGATAGAGTGCTGGACTTCTAATCCAGTGGTCAAGAGATCGAAGCTCTTCGGGCCCGCTTCATATGTTTAGGTATAGTATTTTGAATCTCATCCCTATGATTTATTTATCTTCAAATTGAGACGCATATATCGTGAAAGATATAGAATTAGAATTAGAAAACGATATCATAAAGCCTCATCAAATATTCAAAGGACAAATCAGGGTCAATTATCCTGGAAGATATGATGGAATAGTAGTAAATACTCAAATTTTTAATTCTAATAAATTAATAGTATACAAGTCATACAATAACAAGACAATTTCACAGAATGTCTCCAGGTTGTTCATCAATAGAAACGAGATGCCTCAAAATGCTGCTGAATTTACTGCTTCCATAGAGTTTGAGCCAACAGAACCACATGAAGTAAAATTCAGGGTGTCCATAATTCAAGAACACAAAGAAATAGAGAGCGATTCTCTCTTTACAAAACTAATTCCTTAACAGAATAACTTCTATCTTTTCTACTAGGAAGTTAAAGCTCCACGAACCACGTCTATCTCTCCTTTCATCCATGGATGTGGCTCACAACGATATGTTATTTGGGCTTCTTGAGTAAATAGAAATTGGTAGGTTTTACCAGGCGGAATAATTCCTGGCGAGCCAAAATCTCCGCTGTACATGTCCTTAAATGGCTTGTCTGGCGTAACAGTATGCCCAATTTCACCAGTATTCTTCCAGATAACAAGGTTGCTTACACCAAGTTGTGCCGTAACCTTCTTTGGTACAAAGTTCTGTTCTTGTGCCTGATTCTCAGCACCAGGCACCATAACTATATTTGTGGTTTGACCTGGATTTAGAGTCTTTTCATCAACGTGTGGTTTTGCATTAAACTCTGGAATAAAATACAATTGATAATATGCAATCCCAACCCCAGTGCCCACTATAACTGCAATTAGTCCAATGCCATATGCATGACTTGATGAGGGAACACTCAACTAGCTGTTGATCTCTTGGTTAGTCTTATAAAGCTATTTCCTGTTTTAGATATTTTATGGATTTCGAAGATCAGATTTTCCAATTGTCAGATCTTTGAAATTTTCCAAAGTTGAAGCTTTTATTTCTGGCGCAGCTACTGATGGTGAAGTACTTTTATTAGAAACCTCTTCCTTTGGCGGCACAGTTGGAGGTGGTTCTGGTCCTCCTAAAGATTTTGGCGGTCCAGTTTGTTGTTGCGGTGGTGCTGCAGGAGCTTTTTTAGCTTCGTTTAATCCATGCCGATACAAGTGGAACAATCCTGCAAATGTCATAAGAATTAATCCTGTCAGGAAAAGATTAAAGTTCTTCATGCCTGCCAATGCTGCGTTATAAGCAGCAATATTTAGGAATACTTGGAACAAAAGTAGTGCAACTATAAGCCAGTTAATCCATTTGCCTGTGAAATTTATTGTTGCCACTTTATGAGGCCCTTTTGCAGCAGCAAGCTTTGCTTTTCTTTCAGATTCTTTAGCAAGCAGTATCATCATGTAGGAGAAGCCAAATCCTATTGGAACAAGAAGCAACATAATCACATAGAAAAATATTGGATCTATCACTAGTCTTGCAACTAGTGGTTTTGTAGTGTCAGGTGTGATATAAAATCCCCAATAGGTTGTTACCATGACCTGAGTAATTCCCGTAATTCCAAATGCAGTAATTATTGGCCTGTCTTTCCAAGAGAATTTTTTGTATCTGTCTATGAATGGTGTCATAGCTATGGCTGCAATAAAGAGACCAGGCCACAATACTCCAGTTACATACTTGTCATACTGTGTCCTAAGGAAAGCATAGATTCCTGTGAGATACCATTCTGGAACAGTGATACCTGGCGGTACTGTTGGTTGGAACTTGGAACCTAGATCTACTGGAAATACTCCCCCGGTGACAAGGACTGCACCACTGATTGCCATAACCATTGGTACATCAAAGACCAAGAATCTTGGTAGATGGACTGCCATCAGTCCTAGCATCACTATAGGGAGTATGAATACATGTAAAGTGTAGAATCTTAAGATAAAGTCGAAAAATCCGGAACCAAACATTGCATCACGTATTGTAGGACCGACTACTGGCATTGAATTGGTAAGTGATGCAGCAATACTAATTGCAAGCTCAGCACGTTCACTAAATATAATATCATATCCTGTGAACGCCTCTAAAATAGTAACAGTACCAAGTATAACTCCGGTTACCCAGATGAGCTCGTTTCTGATTTTGTATCTGCCGCTAAAGTATTGGTAATACATGTGAAGTACTGCTAGGAGTACCATTGCGTTTGATGCATGATAATGAATATTCCTAATGGCAAATCCAAATGGTACAGCGTTGTTGATTTTTGCTACACTGTCCCATGATCTATCCAATATTGGTTGGTAGTAAAACATCAGCAATGCACCAGTGATTCCTAAAATGATGAACATGACAAATGTCAACATGCCTAAGAATCCAAATGGACTGACAAATCTGGCTGGAAAAGAGAATTTTGTACCTAGAAAGATAGTTCTCTCAAAGCCATCCCAGATCCAGTGACAAAAGTCTACAAAACCGTTTCTACGTTTTAAGGAAACGACCATATCCTACTACTCCATTCTCGTTGATGTTCCATACTGCTGGTTTTATCCACAGATCCCCATTATTATCAGCCTCAAGATAAAGTGTTGCCAAAACGTTTGAGGGAGCTGCCTGAAGTGATGCAGGACCTGCAAACGCTTTGCCAGTTAATGGGTTATACATACTACCATGACAAGGACATTCTCCTCTTTTTCTACCATCTTGGGGCCAGTATTTCCAAAGGCACCAAAGATGTAAACAAACCATGCTGTATACTCTAAATGCGCTAACATCATCTACGCCTCCACCTAGTTCTTCTGGTAACCTGATAAACTGCCATTTTTTGAAAGCTTCTTGATCAATAACAGGGTCTCCTGAAGATGGGTATGTTATTACTTCGGAGCTATTCTTTGGAAATGTTTTAACATTAGCTACCGTTCCATCTGGCAGTATTACCTGCACTTTGGCAGGTGCCACGTTTGATGGGTTTGGCAAAAATTGTCCCCACGGTACAAAAGGAGCAAATGCTGTAGCAACACCTGCAGCACCAAGAAGTTTAAGAAAATCACGCCTAGTAACTGTACCTCTAGTATCTGGCTCAGACATCCAAAGCTTCGTTCTTGAAAATTTGCATATAAACCTTATCTAGCTTCTTGCGGGAATTTTGAATTTTTTAAAAGCAATAATCGATATTGTGGATGCTATACCAACCCCAACCAAAATTTCAATCAAAGTTATAAAATTATGATCGCTGTTTTGGTTGAAGGTTACAGAACCAGAATTATCAACATTAATTGTAATTTTCTGTTCAGCTGCATTTCCTGCTTTGTCTTTTGCAACAGCATTAATATCATATGCTCCATTTTGAAGAGATCTAGTATCAAATTGAAATGTTTTATTGTCAAGAACTGTCTGGTTTTGTAGTTTAATAACTAGCCATCCCTTGTCAGCTAGATTTTGATCATTTACGTTCAAGTTAACATTTACCATACCAGAAACAGTGGAATCATTTTGAGGAGCTTTGAAAACAATCTCAGGAGGACTGTTATCCAAGAAAAATCCAAAGTCTTGTGAGACAATGTGCCCTACAGTGTCGTTTACTACTATTTTCAAGTCATGACTTCCTTCGGAGAGTTTTGCTAAAGATGATGACAGCAAGGTTTCGTTAAATTCTTGAGGGCCAACTGAATCTAAATAATATCTTTCGGCCTGTACATTTCCACCAATTATTTTTGGATTAAATACGTATGTACTGTTAATGAATTTCGGAATGGTTAGTATTATTTGAGGGGAATTCTCTTGGGGAAGAATTGTAGAAAATTTTGCGTACAATGTAGTTGGTTCTGTGATTGATTGTCCGGCAAATAATGTAGTATGAATCAGAACAGAATAGATACCAGTCTGGTTCATAGATGCATATAATACTGTAGAAGTTGCATCTTTGTTTTTAATTGGATAAAATCCTCCCCCCTCACTGAATGGTGTACTTGGTCCCAACCAGTCCCCTGTGGGCCAGCCCTGAAATTGGCCGAGTATGCCAGGTGGCTCATTAGTCTGAATTATTTTTCCTTGAGGATCTATCATAAATACAGAGAGATTAGTAGCAGGATGTTTCCATGAAATAATCATCGTAACTGAGTTTATTGTTTTATCTTTTACATCAAAAAAGTATTCACGCCAATCACCTGCATTATACCTATTGCTCATGTCAAATCCTCCACCAACATAACCATTTCCATAAAGAGTATTGCCGTCTGACCCTTCGATAACTGTTGGCAAGTCCTTTGGTTGTAATTTTTTTAATACTACATATGAAACTGGTGCGTTAACTGTATGTGATTTTCCTTTGAATGTGATAAATCCTTGATAGACTCCAGGTTTTTGATCAGTTGGTACTAGTAGTGTCACAACAACAGTTGCAGAGCTATGTGGGCTTACCTCAATTGTTTTCGAGTCTACCCAGACATTGTTCCAATCTGTTTTTTTAAAGTAGCTTGCTGTGAGAGTGTAATCAATAGATGTAGAGTTTTTCTTGGTATCCCCTGACCAGTATGAATATCTTGTAGGCACTGGGTATACGCCTACTAGTGGTACATGTTGAATCTTTGAATTAGGTTGAGAAATCCTTACCTCTTGGACTGTGCCATAGGCACCGCCTCTGTTAATGAGTGAAAGATCTTTGTATGTAGGAATATTTTGTTTGTTTTTGCCACTCCAATCATAAAAGTATAGTGAAGAGATCTTCAGATCATCAGCATATGTTTTTGCAGTTGAATTTAGAAATTCAGAAAATGGAAACGATAAATCTAGAATCATCAAAGACGAATCGGATGGAATAGGTTGTGGCTTTTTGAAGAAAGATAATAGATTAGTATGGTTTGTTACATCAGAAAGCTGGATGTAATTTGGTCTATACACGCCGGAATTTTTTAAATTAGAATCTTGCAATCGAGGTTGCGTTGTACCATTATATTGGGAAATTTTGATAAGATTGATTGTTTGAGGTAATACTTCTACTTCCATCGTATCGTTTGTGGGATTTTCTATGGTAAAAGTAGTTGAAGTTCTATCACCTGGATTTAATCTTCCTGCAAACCAAGAAGTTTCCGGAAGTGAGGCGTTTGTAAACTGAAACATGCGTAGCCCAACTTCGGATGAATTCCATGTGTTAATTGCTGGATCAAGTACTTGTTTTATGTTTGAATAAGAGGCATTATTGTATACTGAGAACATGCCATTATTTCCTAGTGCAAAATCAACTGCATTGGTTACATTGACTAGTCCGGACCCTTGAGCAAATGGATCATTGTACAGATCATCTGCTGATGTCATTAGTATATTTTTAATAACAAAGGGGTTGTAAGAAATTCCATTTTCTTTTAGAGATTGCATCAAAATTGCAGCGGAACCTGCAGCAAGAGGAGCAGCCAAACTAGTTCCTCCAAACAAGGCAAAAGAACCTGTACTTGTTTTATTGTATTTTGTAATCGATGTTGGCGTAAAGGCATATTCTCCTACTGCCATCAGGTCAGGTTTAGGATCACCTATGACAGATGGTCCTTTACTTGAAAAACCTGACACATCACCATAGTATGCTGTACTGTTACCAAATCTTGGTTGACCTTTAAATGGGCCATAACCCACAAAGGCGCTATCTGTTGTAGCCCCTACGGTAAGACTAAATGATGCAGCATCGGGACTTCCCATAGTTCCATAACCTGGCCCTGCATTTCCAGCACTGTTTACAATCAAGATTCCAGGATATTTTTTATCAAGAGATCCTGGTACAGAAAGTGCATCAAGTAACAAAGATTGAATATCAAAACCTGGAACTGATTGAAGAGCAGGAAAGGTCGATATACCCCAACTATTTGATAATATATCAACTCTAGGTTTTCCTGTAAACTTCCAATGGTTTCCTCCCTGATCAAATCCTGCTGCCCACAACCAACCATAAATGGCATCTCCTAACCAAAGTGCCTTTATTGGAACTATCTTTGCACCTGGTGCTATACCATCAATGAGATAGTTGGTCCCATTTTTGTAAATATTGTAACTTTGTTTTCCTTTTGATACAATTGATGCAGCGGTAGCGGTACCATGTCCCCCAAAATCATACATTATTCCAAAGAAATTTCCTTTTGGATCAAGTGGCGGAAGTAGTGTACCGTTTACTGCTCCAAGTTTTTTATCAATTTTAGTAGCATTTGAAACTACACCATAAAGATCAAGTACCTGGGCACCAACAGTTCCTGCACTATAGTCTAGGTGACCGTCATGATGAGAATCATATACAAGAAATTCCTTTCCATTTCCCAAAGTAATAGGAGTTTCATCTGTAAAATCAAAATCATACTGAGGAATTATTGGGTTATCAAATTTAGTGAAATCCTTCCACGAGTCTGACATGTCTGGGATTATGGTATCATAGACACCTGGTATTTTAGAATCAACTACAAGAACAGGAACAAGTTGTAACCTAGATAGCTGTCCTTGTGATACACTCTCATAAATTATTCCAAAATGGTATATTCCGCTTTTTGATACAATAAAGTGTCTAGAATCTTTACCTATCTTGTAGTCGTTGGATACTGTTCCATTTAGTACTGGCGTGCCGCCTTTTGGATAATTTGAATTGAAAACTTCTACATAAGTTCCCTGTCCACCCTTGCTTAAATTAAGAAAGACTCCATTTGATGTTACATAGACAGAAGATGTGATGTTTTTTGGAATATTATTAGTATAATTATGAATGATCCCTTGTTCGTTTATGTTTGCAATAAAAGTTGTATTTGTCAACACAAGACCCTGTCCATCTGCGTCAATCATCACAGGAATATTGTTTGAGTCACGTGCGAGGGAATCTTTCATATCAGGATTTGAAAAATCAGTTCCTTGGTCTACAATTCCAATATTGATTCCATTACCTGTATAGTTATACTTTTGAATTACTTTGTCAGAGCCAAGAATCTTGTCTACTTTGGAAACGTCATGGGGTGTTGTACCAGCAGTAGCAACAGAATCAAATTCTAGGGGTAGATCCTCAATTACATTGTATCC
>CAYUTC010000074.1:6113-7417 GCA_964447595.1 uncultured Nitrosopumilaceae archaeon | reverse complement strand
ATTACAATTATACTTGCTAAATCAGACAAAAATGTATGCCAATTCAATGAAATATTGTGTTAATATCTAATAAAATTTGTCATATTAATTATCTAAATTGTACAATACCTAAAATTTTGGCATTAGGTCAGGCTCATCTTTGAAAAATTCTTTCATTTCCTTTTTGTAAATATCCAGAGGTATCTTTGCACCACCTATATTATCAAGAGCTGGAATAATCATACATCTGGTTTTATCATCTGGACGGTAATGACGATATTTTTTAATCATCAAAAGGTCAAACCCAATCAATTTTTTCCCTTGTCGTTCCATTCTTTTTGTATAATCTTCCCTCCATCCATATTGATCAAAGTAGAAATCCTTCATCAAGAGTTTTACGTGAGTCTTGAATAAAAAGAAAGCTCGGGTTGGATTATTGTGTCTGCCTCCATCTTCAGGGAATTTTAGTTTAACACCCTTGAGGGGTACTTGCCAAATGGTTCAATTCCCTCACTTTTTATACGGAGGCTGATGGTTCGCTGGTCCACAAGAGATTCGGAAACTAGTTATTCTAAGTACCTTCTTCAAAATATTCTTTCTTGACGATCTCAGGAAAGAATTCGCCTTCAGTATTTCGCATCCTGTAATTTTCTACATTCCATTTTATATCCGCACTACAACAAGGGCAGCGAATAATCCTAACATAAATAATATACATCTTAAAACTGAGTTTGCAATTTGGACAGGTTAAGGTTGGGAGTATTTCACGACCGATGAAACTTTTTTCTTCCCCTATCAATACTGATCCGAGGAACCTGTCACTCACTATCTTCATAAAATTGTCAAACTCAGGTTGGGCAAATCTCTGACTTTCACGATTTAGACTATAGGAAGTTGGAATGTATACATTGAGATAAGGGACTGGGAAAAATACATGTTGCTCTCTTATAACACATACCCTCTTTCGTGGTTTGCATCCAGCAGCTACTCCCACTTCAAAAGCAATCCAATTCTGTGTCTGTGGTGCAGCTATTACGTTCTTTGTAAGCAATAACAGTAAAGCAGTTGAGCGTTCAATCTCATCACGTATCCACTCCCAATCAGCACGATTTTCTTTTGAATGTTCCTCAAATTCCATAAAAATGGGTTTAAGTTTACTTCTTTCAAGATATGTTTTAAACTTAGCAACTAGTTCTTTGTCCTTTTTACTGTGAGAAACAAATACTTGTTTCTGTGTCATATTCTTTAGCGTTTAGTTTTGTGGATATTTAGATGGTTTATCTGCATTGTTTAACCTGTTCGTACAACAGAAACCCTTTTTGACT
>CAYUTC010000074.1:0-6013 GCA_964447595.1 uncultured Nitrosopumilaceae archaeon | reverse complement strand
TTGATCTATCCTACCTTGTTGACATGAATCGTGGAGATCAATATGTCGTAGTCCACGAAATTGATGTAAAAATTTTGGGTTTTATGACATTTCTAGATAAAGGCGATCATCTTCATTTAGACCTCATTGAAAGAAATGAGTTGATTGAAGAATCACAAGGTTCAGGATTCAATCTAATGCTACTGCTTGAAATTATTGCAGGTAATTTTGGTTATTCGAGAATTACACTATATTCTACCCAAGAAAACATCAGTTACTATCTAAAATTAGGCTACGAAATTATTGGTGCATCATTTGATAATTCTGATTATGGAAAGCTTACACCCATGGAAAAGAGGTTCTAGATTGGGATTTCCGAATTATTTTCCATAGATTTTGGTATCTTACTACTGATGGTTGGTTGGGGACTACCTATTCCTCTAGATTTTAAAATTATTTCGTTTATTTCCGGAATCGCTCTTAGTGTATATTCCAGAAATTCTGACAAATTTTGTTGCCGTTTTGTAGCTAGAAGACCTAAGATACCATCCAGCTCAACACTAAAATTCACAGTTCGTCTTACTTTTGTCATACTATAATATGATAATTCACTGATATAAAATTATTGCACCAAAGATTTATTTATGCAATGCACCAAAGATTCATAGAAATGAATCGCTTGAGCATAACACTGAATGATATATTGGAAGAGAAGCTACGAGAAATTCAGGGTGGACTCATCACAGGACGAAAAGCAGATGTTAGTTTTACTACCACAGTCAATACTGTCTTGCTTGGAGGGATATTGGGATCCGATAAATTAGATGAAGAAGACTGGGCAATGATTCGTGATTTTCTAGATAAGGAAGATTTGAATCTTAACAAAGAAGGGCTTACCGACAATTTCATCAACCGATTAAAATAGAATTGTACTAAATTCAAAATCACTCTTGAGGGGTACTTGCCAAATGGTTCAGTTCCCTCATTTTTATTCAAGGTGAGAGGATCATCTTAAAGTAATATTGTTCATCGAATTAGAAGATTTGATAAGATATTTGATGTTTTTAATAATAATTCTAAATTAGACCTTTTAGAAATTTTTCTTGGTCTTGCCTTAATACTTTTTTAGTGCCCTCAGACATCGACCAGTTAAACCTTTCAAATATTTCGCACGTAGCATCTAGGGCTAATTCAGAAATGTTTGCTGTTATTTCTTGTGTTGATATGTTTTTGTTGAATACGATTTCGTCAATTTTACAAACATAATCTTCAGGAAGGAGACACGATAATGTTCATAGAAGAAAACGACAGAATCTATCTTGCAAAAAGTACAGATATTTGATAATTTGGAATTATATTCTAATTATCATTTAGACAAGATGGAATTTCTCTGCTTTGTATCTGCAAAGTTGCGAATCAAATCGCAGTGATCATCAATGAACTAAACAATTAATTTTTTGTTTTCACATTTATAATAGATTAGAATATTAGATTCATGTTTTTTCTTTCTTAGCATCCTAAATTACCTCTAATGCCAAAAATCAAATTACCACTTTCTAAATTTCATCCTGAAAAATACAATTGATGATACAAAACCAATCAGTAAAATTGGAATCGCAAATGGAAACTCTGGAACCATAGATATGCTATTCTGATCAAGATCTATTTGGGGACTAAATGAATTACCACCATCATTACTTTTTGAAAACATGATATGATTGCTATCTTTGAACGCATAGTCTGGACCTGCAATGTAGAGATTGGTACCATCAGAGACAAAATCGTATCCTGGATTTGATATTATTATCTTGTCAGTCAAGTCTGTCTTGTTATCAAGTGTCATACCACCATCAGTACTTTTTCTAAGAAATATTCCCTGTCCTATCTGGTCAAGACTGGTATAGCTCTGATAAGTTGCATAGTAGTTGTTTCCTTCTGCAACTGTGTTCAGATCAAAGGAAGGCGGTTCTGGACCGTTTAAGTGAACGTCAGGTGGGTCTACTGTTTGTACCTTGCCAAACGTAACACCACCATCGTTGCTTGCTTTCATTAAAATTTCAGCACCAGTCTCAGGGGTGTGAAAGTCATACCATGTAACGTAGACATTTTTTCCCGAAACATTCACTTTCAAACCATTGAGATGGTTAGTATTGGCCTGGTAGGAGACCAAGGTTACAGGCTTTTCAAATGAAACACCACCATTCGTACTTCTAAGAAATATTATCTTGCTTGTACCTGCACTAGGATCTGTATCTGAATTATAAGTTCCTGCAACGTAGATGTTGTTGCCAGATATTGCCATCCATCCACCATACTGGCCAAGATTTGTAACTGCACCACGTGTAAAATTGTTTGAGAGGTCAATTGGTACCAGATATGAATATGTTGGGCATGCCTGCCTGGCTTGGTCACAGCTTCCAAAAGAACCCCATAAAACGTAAGCCATGTTACCTTCTTGGACCGCTTGTGGTGAAAATGAATCCTCGGCAGTTGAACTCAATGTTATTGTCTGAAAAGATTTTCCACCGTCAAGGCTTTTACTTAGGAAAATACTCGAACCGTTTCCTCCTAGTACATATCCGGTCCAGACGATGCCAATGTCATTCCCTTGCAGTATGATGCTTGCAGGTTGATCTTCCGCAGTCTTGTTTGTACTTATTAGCACTGCATCTCCAAAGCTTTTGCCATTATCTGTACTCATTTTGAAAAGTATTGCTTGAGGCTCCACTGAATATTGAGCCCATGCAACGTAGATGTTATTCTTTGAAGCTAACATCACTGGATCACTTCCTGCCTGTGAAGCATTTGCAACTATGACAGGGTTTCCAAACGTCTCTCCTTTGTCATTACTACTACGCATAAGAAGTATTCGTTGACCACAGTCGTAAAAATAATTCCACAACACATAGACGGTATTGTCACTTGTGGTTATTTTTGGATGCCACCCTCCACCAATCGGAGGACAACCGTATTGTGCAAATGCATTATTTGTACTAAAGAATGTGGTTATAAGCAGAATTACAATTATTGAAATCTGAAGAGTTTTCATTTCCTAATTTTTACCAAAATTTTTCTTGATACAAAAAACCCAACAACAGCTGCAACTCCAATGATAACAAAAACAATTGGGCTTACATAGTAATACGTGATTATAGGATAGAACCAGTTTTTCTGAACCATTCCATTATAGTATTTGATAATGTCCGGTGATTCTCCGTACAAGCTGTAATAGTACCAGACATCGGAATTTGCAAGGTGGCCTGAATTACTTCCATATTCGTACCATTCTTTTAGGATTCCATTTTGATCAGCAAAGTACATCTCTTGTTTTTTTGATTCCATCCAGTCTTTTCCTTTCATGTCATAGAATGCCTTCCAGTCATTCTTGTCCCCAAGAATTGGCTTTTGGTTTGGGTTTCCTGTATCTATGAAATCATTGCAAGGCTTGCCAGGAAAGTCCTTGTCTTCTCCACATGAAGCAAGTACTGCTTGGCTTTCTCCTGTTATTGGAACAGATGATGCCATTTTTAGCAGTTCGTCAAGCGATATGTCTCCGTTAATGTCAATCTGAGATGTGCCTTTGAATAGTATGACTCTAGAAGGCGACATGAATTGAATATTGTCAGTTTGTCTTTTTTGCTGCTCAATTGCTACTCCTGTTATGCCATTGACAGACACTTGCTGTGCCTCGTTTTGTCCAATGTATGCAGGCATCCACTTGAACAGAACAAAGCTTGGCTCGTTTGTCTGATAGTATACGGTTATGCCACCTGAATGCATAAAGGATAAACCAGTTGTGTTGGATGTTACAAGAGCAGGAGAATAAACAAGCAGCGGGCCTGGACTCTGATCAGATATTCCTTGCAGTTTGTATCCTGATGGAAGATATGTTGGCATGCCAAACACATTTCCTTCAATTTGATTCTGTTTTGAATCAAGGGCATGAATATTTGGAAACGCAGGTCCAGGCATTGCTTCTCGAAGAGACTGGTCAATCCAATCAAGCCTTGAGTCTGGAATGTCATTACCAATTGCTAGATAGAACCCCTTGGATTTCATTCCAAACGACTTGTCCTGTGCCAATACGCTGACAAGTCCTGTTTGGGTATCATTGATGCCAGCTGCTGTAATATGCAAAACGGTTTCATTAGATGAATGTGGATATATTGTAAGAAGAGATGAATCAAATGAATACGATGATACAAAGTTTTCAAGATTTTCCTTTGGGACCTGCAAGTATACCTGATGTGTTTTGTTGTCATTGTTGTATATGATTACATGAATATCAGAGGTTTGATTTGGTTTTAAGACAAGAATTGGGTGTGATACTCCTGTTCTGTTAAAATCATTTTTCAAGAATGAAATATCAAACGGAGTAAGCATTACAGATTGAGGCATTGTGGAATTTGTAGTATTTTGCAGATATTTTTCTGGTAACACTGTAATTTGAAGAGGTTTTGACCACAAAGTGATTGTTTTGCTGTGTTCTGAGGTTGCGTCTGCACTATAATTAAAATTAATCATGGATCGTATGTAATAGGTTCCAGGTTCATCAGCTGCAAGATTGGCTGGTTGTGTCTGTAGACTCCACGGTCCACCACCTACAACATTTCTTGGAAAATCCCACACTTTGAGAGTTGTAGTAGTGTTTGGATACAATGTTGCATTTCCATAAGGCCCTCCCTCAAGCACATAAGCACCTCCAAACGAGTCTACAAGTTTTCCGTTCTGATCCTTTAGCACTGATGATGTTGCAGGTCCTAGATAACTAACATATACTTTACCAGTTCCAACGTTGCGTAATTGACCATAGACATAAATTGTTTCTCCTACCTTGTATGTCGTTTTATTGATATATTGTTCGAATGTAATTATCGAATTGTTAAACTCTAGTTGTGTTGTTGTAGTATCACTAGTTTTTTCTAGATCTAAATTACCATGACTGTATAACGCAAATGCAGAATTTGTAGTAGAGCACGATAACCATGAGAACGTAATTACAGCTATTATTGTTACAAAATAGAGAGTTTTCATTTCTCATTATTACCCGCAAATAAATTCCACATTACTTTTCAAAATAACACCACAGTTAGATATACTGCTGGTTACGGATTGATAAAAATCTGGTGTTGGATGAAACCCTAGATAATAAAATGCAGTAGGATAAACTGGAACTACTGGTACAAAGATTAGAAAAACTAGAACTGTAGAGAGTGCAATCATAACAATACGTAGAGTTTTCAAGTCAGAGTTGTCACAATGATTTCTATTTTATTAACTCCTTGATGGAATGGGATTGATAATGTTCTGTCCAATATGGTTTTGTGGATCTCTTTATACTCAACTTCCTGACCATCTTCAAGTACAATGAACTTGTCATCCATATTTTCATGTGTTTTTGCATCAATTAATGTACGTGGCAAATCGATTATGATCGTTCCATTTCCTGCCACTTGAAGTAGAATTTCTAATGATCGTGATTGGTTGTCCAGTCTTATTTCAGAGACTTGCCCACCTCTTATGTTATAATTTACTGTAAAATTTGTATTGATGACGTTGGCAGACATTGTAGTGATTTCAGTATCGTAAATAGATGTACGTTTAGGTAAGATTATAGAAAATTTTGTCTCTGTTTCAGTGTGATGGTATGTCATAGAATCATTAAATGATGCTGTTAGAATGTAATTTCCTGTCTGGTTTATGCTTGTGTTAGCAGATAGTCTATCGAATTTGAAATAAATTGGTTTTGCAAAAGCGGCACACTGTACTGTGCTAACCCATTGGAGTGATTTGTATTGTGTATCATTTTCCTTTGTAAGTATTGCTTTGGTATCACCGCACCCTGTACCATATCCTTCGATTCCTACAGAGAAAGAAATAGGCTCGTTTATTGTGTAATTTTCTTTTATTCCATTTATTGCAATGCTAGTATAGGGTTGTTGTTGGTTTTCGCCTAGTTTTTCGATGAAAATTCCAACTGACGTTGATGCAATAACAACTATTCCTGCAATTGCTATAATTGAGAGATGTAGAG
>CAYUTC010000073.1:0-7424 GCA_964447595.1 uncultured Nitrosopumilaceae archaeon | reverse complement strand
TTTTTAGTGTAGTTGGATATCATTCATGCGAGCGTCTTAAATACAAAGTCCGGTATAATGTAGAGTACAAAATGATCTGATGCTTACTATACAAAAAAAGAAAATCACACACAAAAATGACCTAAAGAAAGTTGATTTAGAACTATTCATTAGATTTCTCGAAATCCTCTCTGAAACAGATCCAACAGGAATAACGTATGTTATAATGAAGACTGGCACAAATCATTTGGTATGCATGAAATATGTCAAGTTTTTAGAAAAATTACAACTCATAAGATTGATTGTCCATGAAAAGAACAAAGATGTCTACATCACAGAAAGAGGAAAACAAGCTCTACAAATGATATCATCTGTTTTCAATGATTGATTTTAGTATATCCATTAGCAAATATTTCAAAAAGAACATTGTTATGTACTATGTGATACATATTGTACAGTACATTCAAATTCTGAGCGTTTGTTATATTGTAATTTCACTATTGTACCGTATGCAAGACATAGGAGGTGAAATATGAAAAATGCCAACAACAAATCAAGCAAAAATGTACAAAGAAAAACCTGATTCAACCGGTTTATACGGTTTCAAAGCAACATGGGTTGGACCTCTGGGCATAAAGCAAATTGCGGATAGTATGCCTTCAGGTGCAGACAAATGGGCCACCGGTGGGCAATTACTTGCCTTTTTGACTGGTGGTAGCTTCATTGAAGCAAACACTGTCTATGCATCAAGTATCAGTGGTCAAAGTCAAGGTTGGAAATTTTGGTGCGGCCTTAATGGGAGCGGATCATATCAGTCTTTAATGAAAGATCCTACTAGTAAATCCATAGGAATTACGTTAAAAAAAGTAGGAAGCTCCTGGCATGCGATATATAACAACTTTACAGACAATGAAAATTTTGATGTTGTTATATCTGGTGCACCAAACCAGACTCTGTCAACCACTGACGTAACTTGGTTAATGCACGAAACATCTCTGAACACAGGTAGCTGTGTGACACCATATAGTAGCTTCGTAGATATTGACTACAACAATGTCAAATACCTGGATTCTTCTGGTAATCCTACATCACAGGTACCTGCAGCAAAGGGGCAGTCAATAGATTCCAATATGTCAAGCTGTATTGCCATAGACGAAACACACGAGAAAATATACCACCTGTAAGGAAGAAAACTAAAACAATCACTTCCTTATTCTTTTTTTACCATGGTTTTCTGCATTGTTTTTGTTTCTTAATCGAAAATTTTTCACCTAAAATTATGTAGGTGGTGTCAATTGTTAGCAATCTCTAAAAACAATACCGTCTTATCTTTAACATATGAAAAATATTTTTACGATTTCTCTATTGGCTACATTACTCACAGTAACTGTTTCATATGTTTACGCAGATTCTTCTACTCCGCCTGTAGTTATTTCTAAAGTTGAGCTTTGGAGTCCACCTACTTTTGCAGAGGGTGTAAATATGTGTGATGGCAGTAAAACACTAGAGCCTTGGACCTATCAGTGGATTGAAATCAATAACACGAAAAGTGAACCTGTCACTCTAAATAATTTCAGCTTAAATATTACAGGAAATAATCTATATCTTCACAATTATGTGATATCTCTTCCATCTCATGGATCCTGTTTATTTCAAACTGCAAACGAAGCATCAACCGGTGTAGGATTTGGTGGTTCGCAAGGAAATGGGCAGCCTGATGGTTATGGTGGTTCATCTGTAATTATACAATACACTATTCAATCAGATAAAGGAATATCAGAATACGAAAATTCTACACCTAGATTAAACGACACATACGGCGATACAAGAGTTTGGCAACTGATGGATGGAAAATGGATATTTAAAGAATATTTGATACCTGATATTGACAGAACAACATTAACAAAAACTATTGATGATGGTACAATAACGGTAAATCTCACTCTTGCTCAAGAAATACAATCATCTACTATGTCTAAATTCAAAATTAATTTTATGGATGGTAAAAAAAATCCATTACATGATGTAACATATGAAATAACATACGATGGAGCAAACCAAGCAAACCAAGGTGATAATGGTTTTACAGCAAATGGAACTGCAATTAAATTTATGGAATTTTCCAAGTCAGGACCTTTAAAGATTACAATAGGTATACTCGGCGTTGATAATAAAACTCTTGACAAACCACAAAGTATGGATTTTTCAACTTCGGTGATTCCGGAATTTCCTTTTGCAGCTGCAGTCTTCTTGGCAAGCATTGTATCTATGATGATCTTTTACAAAATTAAGTTTCGATAAAAAATTTTGGACAGGCACCTACTACAACAGTTCTGGCGGTAACCCAGGGCCCGCTAATACTGTTTTCACGGGCCCTGTTTTTGCAGGACCCACTACAACTGTTTTCACGGACTCCATCGGACCCGCCTACCATCATGGTACTAAAATAGGACCCACATCATGATGATGCGATGCAAATCTCGCTTGAAGACGTAGAAAACGAGGCAGAGCCTTACAAAATATTCCTAGAATCGCTGAAAAGCAAGGACACATACAGAAAATACAAAAGTAACCTTTCGCATTTTTTGCTCGCAATACCATCCTCTGTTTTTGACGAATATGCAGGATGCCAATGCAGGCAGCTTGTCGGGCATCCATTGGAAGATGCATGAGCTCAGTCCAGTTTTACAACGCAACAAAGCGTGGGCTGCTTATACCATGGAAGCCTACAATGGCAGAGGCATTCAAGCCAAGAAGTGAACTGTTAATTGGTGACAGGGGAGGTCTTATTTTTGAGCCCGAAGTCGGCGTATACGAAAATGTTGCCGAGCTTGACTTTGCATCACTTTACGGTTCCATCATGGAAAAGAAGAACATCTCTGCTGAAACAATTCTTTGCAGCTGCTGTCCTGATTCAGAAAACAGAGTTCCTGAGCTAAACTATAACATCTGCAGAAGACGAGGAATAGTTCCACAATCGCTTGAAATTTTGCTTAAGAAGAGAAAGTTGTACTCTGAACTGCTTGCAAAAGAACAAAACGGAAAATCAAAAATCTATGATGCAAGAAAATCTGCACTAAAGTGGATATTGGTAACATCGTTTGGTTATCTTGGATTTAACAATGCCAAGTTTGGAAGAATAGATGCACACATGGCAGTCTGTGCCTTTGCAAGGCAGATCTTATTGCAAGCGGTTCGAATTGCAGAAAAAAATGGATTTCGTGTATTGCATGGAATTGTAGACTCGTTGTGGTTGCACAAGAAAGGGGCAAGTAGGTATGATGTTCTAAGAGTAAAGGAAGAGATTGAGAAAAAAACTGGATTTGAGATGTCACTTGATATCTACAAATGGCTGGTCTTTCTACCTTCAAAAGAGGATTAGATGGTGCCCGTAGCAAATCGCTATTTTGGTGCATTTGAGAGCGGAAAGCTGAAGGTGAGAGGGATTGAACTACGAAGGCATGACACTCCATTGTTCTTCAAGCACTGTCAGGAGGAAATCTTGCAATTGATGGCTACAGGGAATGATATTTGTGAGGTGAAAAGCCTGATGCCCCAGGTAATCGGAATATACAAAAAATATCTTGGAATGCTTGAGGAACGTAATGTGCCAGTTGAAGAATTATCCTTTACAACTAGGGCATCAAAAAGTGTAGAAGAGTATAGAGCAAATTCTATTCAAAAAGATGCGATGATGCAGCTAAAAGAGGAGGGAGAATCTATCAAGGCAGGGCAGAAAATACGATACATCATAACTGATTATTCTCGGAAGACAAAGCGTTCTGCTCCATTAGGGATGGCTAGTTCCAAGTATGATGTCAAGCGATATGCAAAACTTCTAGATAATTATTGTACAACTGTAACCAAACCGTTTGGGATTGAAATTGAACCATAATGCACCCGTCTCCTAGATCTCATCCTTATTCCTAGATAATACCGACGAGGGGGTGATACCCCATTTGCAATATGTAGTAGTTATGTCAAATTTGACCGAACTATATAAATAGATCAATATAGTACTATACAGTATGATTAGTGAAAGTGACCTTATTGAAAAAGTAGCCCCAGGACTATTATTTGCCCAAGGACTTGAGCCTAGACCTGTCTATAGTATAAAGCAGCATGGTATAGAACTAGCTGGTTCTGAAAAGACTGCTTATAGAAGAATCAAATCCCTAATACCCCTTGGTCTTGCAACTTTTAATCGCGGTCAATTTTCAATAAAAAAGGAAGCTGTATCGCAACCACTTAATGTAATCGAAAAAATACTTCCTTCCCTACTAGCATTAAAACAAGCACGAAAGTTTGGACGATCATACAACAACGCAGACATTAATTTTGCTCTTGATCATAAACCAGATTCATCAATGGTGACCCTTGACTTTCAAACATGGTCTCTGACAAAGTTTCAGTTCCCAAGTGATCTTTATGTTTATGTTGATGACGTTGATTCTGGTGCTAAATTTCTAAAGGATAATGGATTCAGCGAAGGCGACCGTGGACATGTTATATTGTTACCAAAAATTGGGTCCTTCGAAAATGATATTGAACGAACATATCTAGATTGCATTGCGAATGGGGGCAGGAGCATCTTGGATGCAATAGCACTACAGTTAATTTATCCAGAAAAAATTACTGTCAAGGGACGCTTTCCAGTAGAAGTTGTAGCCAAAGTACAAGAAGACATGCCGCAAGGAAGGTCACAAGAAATTGCACCCGCTGATACGTGAGGCTCTCAAGATTACGGAAGATCTTGGACCTGTGACATTTGTAGGTGCTGTAGCAGTCTTCCTTCATACTAAGAACACGCGGGAATCGCAGGATCTAGATTTTGCAATAGCAAAACCGATAACACGCGAGGAGCTTTTAGATAAGAAATATAGATTCATAACAGAAAACGGCAAAGAAAAAACATACACGCCAAGAAATTATAAAATTGACGTTTATTCAGACAGGCCATTGAACGGAATTCCAATAAAAACAATATTTGAGACATCTAAAGATTTTGAAGTCGATAAAAATGGGCATGTGGTTAATGCAATGGGGCTGGAAGCATTAGTTTTGGCAAAATTCAGGGCAAATAGACCAACTCAAGATTATCCAGATTTGAGGGCGTTGGCTATTCAAAGATTGAAGCAAATGGACTGGAAATTGCTTGAAAAACTATCGGAAAACAAGACTGAAATTGATACTCTGAAAACTACTTTGGAATATCTTGCAAAAAATTAAGAACATCGCAAATTGAGAAAGCACTAAAATTCCAGAATTCCAAAGTATGGGTCTGAAATTAAACCATAGCAGCACCCTAGCCCACAGGAGTCATACCTGTAAAACAGTGATATGAAATAATATCTGTTATACAAAATCAGGGAAAATAGTGTACATAAAACCTTAAAAGTGAATTTGAAATTTAATTGTCGATGTTTCAAAATTTGGAAGATGTAATCACAACTATCAAGGAGTCAAACCGATTCTTCGTTCGTGGTCCAATCTCATCAAAAGAATTGTTTGTAGGGCGCAAGAAAGAACTTTCTGAGGCGTTAGTCATGTGTCAACAAATAGTCGCCGGCGCAACTGGTGGAGTCCTTGTTTACGGTGGTAGAGGAGTGGGAAAAACAAGTTTCTTGGAGGCACTTAAACGAGAGCTAGAAGCTCGTAAGATCCCTAGTTCCGAATTGATCGCTCTGGACGATAGTTGGGCAGAAAAAGGAAAGGAGTACCTCTTCTTCAAGACAATATTATCTGAGATGGTTAAGACGGCTTATCAATCAGGACTCATCGAAGACTCACTCGGTCGAAAGATCGTGAATGCTTTAAAGAATAACCTAAATGTAGATGAAATTGAGGTTCAGTTTCCAGCGATCAGTGTTGTGGCTAAGAAAGGTGTTGGCAATGTTGGTGAAGAGTTTCCTGCAATCTACTTCCGTGATGGAGTTCGAGAGCTTCAGTCAAAAATCAAAAGTCAGAATAAAAATGCGGCGATTTTTCTTTGTATTGATGAGGGAGACATCTTGACTGCTAACCGAACATTACTTCAAGTCCTAAGGAACGTCTTTCAACATACCCCTGGAGCGGGTATCATCCTCGCTGGCACATACAGTCTGCTAGAACAAGTGAATGACGTCTTCTCTCCTATCCCACGTTTCTTCCAGAAAATAGAGCTTGGAAGCTTCTCCTCCTTAGAAGAACTAAACAAGGCAATAGAGACTCCACTTGAGATCGCTAAAGGAATTCTGCGCGATCGCGGAATAGTCGTGAGTTTTGAAAAACAAAGTCATCGTGGGGAAAACTTTATCACTACGGTGGAAAGGATCAGCGAAATGATGCCTTTAGATGTCAACATGCTATGTCATTACGCATTACACGTTGGAGCGAAAAGAGCAATAAGATCAGGTCAAGCAATAATCGTTCCATTGAAGATAGATTATGATGTCATGCGTAATGCAATATCGCAGTTGAAAGGTACAAGGAGCTATTACGATTTCATTGCTTCACTCGAACCAGTTGAAATAACATTTATGGAGATATTAGCTCAATCAGATAGAAAAATCACTTCTGATGAACTTACTTTATTGATCTACCTCGACGACCTGGGAAAGAACTTGCAGACAGCACCGATAGTTCAACTATGTCAGGAAATCAAGAAGTTTAGGACCTACAGGGATACAATAGATAGCTTATTACTATCAATATCTTCGAAGGCAAAAGAGCATAAGGTTCGTGCTCTCGGATTGGGTGCCACTGGGAAAGCAGGTATTGTCATAGAGGATCAGTGGGTGAGGGCAAATTTCAAATTTAGAGTTCCAAAAATCTGGGATAATCTTGAAAGATCTACTGGCGTTAACTATGAGGGGGTAAGGATGTTCGGAGATCCCATTTCAAGCCTCATTCATAGTATATTCTTTCCTCGGCTAAGGTCATCAATATCTGGAAAGGCAGACTTCCGTGCTCATACAGGCCTTGGTAAGGCCGACGGCGTTCTGGTCGAAAAAGGAAGAAACCTTCTCAGAGTAATCTATCGCAGAACCGCCGATGGAAATATTTCCCATATCGCCTTTCAGGTGAGGAAGGATGAGGACATGGGTGAATTCTTAGAAAGCATTCCTTTGTTGCTCGGCACGCTTCAGTCAGAAGGCTTTGTCAATCTCTATGGTTGTAATCTGAGGACTAACTGACCTCAGAATCAACCATGAACCATCACTCTAGCCCCATTGGCCCCTTGCTAAATTAAGTACAAACCGGGTCCAAAATAGTCCCAAGATGGGAGTATATTCCCACTTGGATTGAACCATTTCCTCGATTTTTATTTTTGAAATTCTCTTAATAAATCAAAACAAAACTTGACATTTCTATGCAAATGGGCCCCGAAATTGTACCAGGATGGTACCCTAGTCCCATCGGGCCCGCCACCACTGTGGTCTCGAGAACCTTTCTTCGTAAAATGG
>CAYUTC010000072.1:6400-7559 GCA_964447595.1 uncultured Nitrosopumilaceae archaeon | reverse complement strand
GCATTTCCAATTTCTGATTTGGCACTTCAAGGAAACCACAGAATCTCTGTATTGTATCAAAAAGAGATCACGCCAAAGGGGACCAGTTTTACTATACGAAAATTCAAAGAAGATCCTTATACAATAATTGACTTGATAAAATTTGGTACTGTCAACTTTGCGGTAGCTGCATACTTGTGGTTATTAATTGAAGCTAAAATGTCTTTTATTATAATCGGCTCCACAGGAAGTGGCAAGACAACGCTGCTTAATGCAATTACAGGTCTTGTGCATCCTGATTACAAGATCTTCTCTGTCGAAGATGTCGCAGAAATAAACATCAATCACGAAAACTGGTTTACACTAGTTGCAAGAAGCGGATTTGGAATAGGCGGAGAAGGAGAGATAGGACTGTACGATCTTATCAAAGCAGGTGTAAGACACAGACCAGATTACATTGTTGTAGGAGAGATTAGAGGTTCTGAGGCTTATGTCATGTTTCAGGCCATGGCTACAGGACACGGTGGCCTCTGTACTATGCATGCCGATAGTTTAGAATCTGCTACAAAAAGATTACAGCAAAAACCAATGGACATACCACCTGCTTATATCTCACTCATGAATTGTGCACTAGTAGTAAAAAGAGTCAGAGAAAACTCTACAGGCCAAAGCGGCAGAAGAGTGATGACTGTATCAGAAATTACTGCAGCCAATGCATCTCATACAGCATTTAGCTGGAATCCTAGATCTGATTACTTTAACGAAGACCTTCGAGAAAGTGTACTTCTTAAAAAAATATCAGAAGCAACTGGTCGAGATTTAAAGGAAATACTAGATGAGCATCAAAGACGAGTTATGATTTTAAAATGGATGTCAGAACAAGATATTCGTGATTACAGACAAGTATCATCACTAATTGGCAAGTATTATCGAGACCCACAGTCCTTGTTGGCACAAATTGGAACGTGAGTATGCTCTCTCTTAAATCCGATCAGAGTGAAGGTGATAAGAAACAATCCAAAAAAATTGAAAGAGAGCTGCCTTATTTTATCACTATAGTGTCATTGCTTGCAGCAAGTGGATTTGGACCATATACAATATTTCAAAAGATAAAGACAATTAATCTACTTCCAACAATTAGGGGAGAATCAATCAAAATTCTCAAAAGAATTGATATGCT
>CAYUTC010000072.1:0-6300 GCA_964447595.1 uncultured Nitrosopumilaceae archaeon | reverse complement strand
CCATACATGCTTTTGATATTTGCACCTGTGATGTCTGTGATATTTATGAAAATAGTTCAAAACATGATTTATTCAAACATCAAGGAATTGCCCGTAAAGCAGGTAATAAAATTCGTTGTCCCACCTGTTATGATTACATCAATACTTATCCTAAGCAATGTATTTTCTAGCGCTCACATAAGTGCATATGTCATGGGAGCTGCGTTAATTGCAGCAGCAATTGGGCCTGCAACCAAATTCAAAAAAATCTACAAACTAAGCCTTGATGCAGAATCAGCAACTCCGCAAATCCTACGTGATATAACAGAAGCAAGAAAAGCAGGTATGGGACCAGAAAAGTGCATCACACACGCATGCAAAAGAAAAGACTTCAAATCCTTTACTGTTATTGCAAATTCGATTGCAAATAAGCTAGAATGGGGTGTTCCACTCAACAACATGTTTGCCACATTACAAAATGAAATTAACAATTTCCAAGTACTCATTGCGTTTCGTATACTATTTGAAATAATCACCTCTGGTGGGGGTAACGTAAACACACTTGATTCACTTGCAGATACTGGCGAAAAAATCTATAACATACAAAAAAACAAACGAGAAATGCTAAAACCATATGTCATTGTTGGTTTTATGTTAATTGTAATCACAGGTTTTACAACACTACTTACAATTGATTCTTTTGTGAATATCAACCAAGAAAAAAATCTAGGCAAACCTGTAACCAATGGTCCTAATTATCAATCTTTAATGGAGTTTGTTTCAATCGCAATCATAATCCAGGCATGGCTTGCAGGTCTATTCATAGGTAAAGTAACACAAGGCGCATATTCTGGAGGCTTTGGCTATTCTGCAATGCTAACTGGTGCCACAATGGCTGCTATTGCAGTAATTCAAAGCCATCTGATTAACATCAATACACTAGTCCCATCAAGCTAGTATGTCATTAGCAAAGTCATACCGGGTCTTATATTGCGTTTGCAAACACTCTATCTTAACTTGAGACATATACTGATTATATCACTCTTGGTACTAGCAATAGTTCCTCATTCGGTATTTGGCAATGATGGAAACCAACTTGATGTTAGAACCATCCCGAGCCATATCATGGAAAACACAAATAGTGTAATTGAAGTCTACCCAAAAACTTATGGTAATATTATTGATAGCTTGGTAGCTACCTCATCTGATTCTTCCATTGTGCAAATTCTTGACACACAAAAAGATGGTACTCATAACGCATATGATATCAAGATTAGGGCAATTAATTCAGGTCAGGCAACTATTGCCATTGCAGCAACTGGATTTTCTTCTCTAGAATTGCCAATTACTGTGGCTCAATATTCTGCCGGAATTACAAATCTTTTGATAAAAGCAACCCCTGGTACCTTTTCAACATCGGGTCCAAATGCAGGATATGTTTCTGTAGAAACCACAAATCCAGATGGCATTCCAACACCTGTATCTGTTGATACACAAATAAAATTGAGTGTATCAGATAGCAATATTGTAGGTTTGACTGATGACCAAATGATAATAAAACAAGGTTCATACTTTGCCACGGAAAAATTTACAATAAATAAAGGAGGTACAGCTCAGATTTTCGCATCATCTGCTACTACACAGCCAGTTACTGCTACAGTAACAGTAAACAATCCAAATCAACAATATACACTACAAGCTTATGCATTTCCAAAGGTAATTAACAATTTAAAAGATGCTACAGGTTATGTGATAGTACAGTTACTTGACAGCTCAGGCACACCTGTTATAGCAAAAGATGATATTCCCATTTCTATTCGTGTTGTTGACGTTACTAATGTAGGATCAATTAACACAAGTACTCAAAGCCCATCTGTACAAATAAACGATGGTCTTATTATAAAAAAGGGATCTTATTGGGCGTATGTACCTGTACAATTCACCAGTGTTATTTCTTCAGGGAACAATTTTGCCCAACAAGGGCAATTAGGTCTGTTTAATGTGTACATATCATCTAAAGGCTATTCTATTTCTACAAATGTAGGTTCTATTGAGGTTGGTAACCAACCATCTACTGCAGATCCCACTTCACAGAGACCATGTGTTCCTCCTTCCCTTCCACCAAGTGTAACCCCATCTGCTGCAATGTTCATCACTTGTCCACAAAATGTTGTGATAGATAATAAAACTCCATTTCTATCAACAATTCCTATTCTGGCTACTGGCAATCAAGAACTAATTGGGGCATTACGTTTAGCAGACCCAAATACAGGTACTCCAATACTTGCCAATTCTGATCTAAGCTTCAAAATTGATTCGTCTGATACGTCCACATTATCTGTATCTGGAGTACGAATGGATTCAGGTTCTCAGGTGGCTCTAGTATTTGCTCAGGTAGGAAATAATGCAAATCCTGTAACACTAAATGTTGTCTCAAATGTGCCGCAAGCAGTAAGCCCAAATATGTTTCCTCCACCAGCAGCTACAACAAGTCTATTAGCAGATCCATTAATCTCAACAGTGTTACCACATACACAATTTCCACTTGCCATCTATTTTACAAAAAATGGTGCCCTTGATTTATTTAAAAATACACTTAATGGCTTGATTTCGCCTCAAGAATCAATCTCCCCTGGACAGTTATCCATTACAACAAATGATCCAATCTTTCTTGCTGATGAGACTTTGCTAAAAGATGGTGCACAAAATATGGCAATTACAACGCCTGATTATTCATCCACCTTTACAGTAACAGGGGCATCATTGAAGCCAAGCAGTATTTTACTTGATTTTCCAAACCAGATTTTCTCAAACAGTGATAACTTGGTTTCAATTGAATTACTAAATGACAAACAGCTTCCCATGTTAGCAGATCAAGACATGAACATTAAACTTGTTTCAAGTAATCCATCTGTACTGAATGTTCCTGACAGTGTACAAATCAATAAAGGTTCATACTATGTTACATTTGATGCCAAGTCAAAAACTGCCGGTACTGCAGAAATTGCAGTACTAACTGATGAGATACCACTTTCAAAATTTGACATGACTGTGACTAGCTTGACACCAGATCTGAAACTAGATTCAACTGACCATATAGACCCTAACTATCATTTTGACGCAACTGTTACTGCAACATACCAAAATTCACCACTTTCTGGACTTGGTGTAGTTTGGACTGTAACTGGTGCAACAATTCAGCAAATGGATGCACTCACTGACAAGGATGGTAATGCCAAAATCTCTCTTATCTCAAGTGATCCAAATACTGTAAATATACAAGCAACCATCTCAGGTGGCCCATATGGAACCACATCAGTAAGCAAACAAGTTCAAGTCAATCAGCCATTATTGCCAGCTAGTCCTTCATCAGATACTACGAATACACAACAAAATGGCTTTAGCATCATGGGAATTAATCCATTATTCCTAGTTATTCCAGTGACTGCGGGTGTTGCAATATTGGTTCTCAAAAAGAGAGAAATGCTTGAAGGAATAACAGAAAAACTAAGCATTGCAGACAAGTTCTCAGGAATAAAAGAGAGAATGTCAGAATTACGGCAAAAGTAATTATGGTTTTATGAAGGACAACACATTTGCCAGATGCGACAAAAATGCATTTCCAACCTTTTCATTTCGACTTAGCATGAACAAGGAAAAAAAGCCTTCAAAGAAGGTCATAATACTTTGGAGTGGATTTTGATGAATAAATTGCAAGGTAGAAAACACCACAGTAAAGGTAACTGCAGTCAAGACAATAGAATAGTAAATGGCATATTTTTTGGTTTTAGGATTGTGCATGGAAGAGAGAAGTCTCATGAGAGAACCTCCTATATTCCAAAATATAAGACTGCTCTACCACTTTTGGAAATGAAAGATCAGGAATTAATGATACCATGTTAGTGGAAAATTTAGATCTTGGCATTATCCGAATTGTCATAGCTTTGGGCATGTTGATAACTGCCTCGATTTTAGACATACGAAAAAGGGAGATAAATGACATTTTGTGGATTGGGTTTGGTACAGTTGCCTTTATCATGATATTTTTAAGTGATGATATCTGGGTTACGCTAAAAACTATTGGTGTGGCCATGATAATAGCTCCAATAGCGCTTGCTGCCTGGAGGTTTGGAATATTTGGTGGGGCTGATGCCTTTTGTCTCATAACCCTTGGTGCTTTGGCACCCCTGGCAACATTACTTTCTTCAGAAATTACTCCAATTACTACACTTACCAATGCTGCAATAATTTCTGTAATTCCACTATTTGTGAATCTAGGTAGAAACTTGATTGCCATGTCAAAGAACAAAGATATCTTTGAAGGTTTTAACGAATCAAGACTAAACAAGATAGTTGCAATTTTCATTGGGTACAAGGCCAAGAACCCAAAGTATGGTTTTCCAATTGAGAAAATAGAAGGAAATCAAAAAAGACTTGTTTTTAGCATGCATCATGCAGAAAATGCTCAATTTTGTAGTACTACAAATACATGGATAACTCCAGGAATCCCATACATAATTTACATAGCTGCGGGCTTTGCAATCCAGCTTATCTATGGCGACATTATTGTTAACTTGATAAGATCCATCCATTGAGTCAGAAATTAAAACCACATATAGTAAATTTTAATAAATATCAATGATTTATTAATTGAAAAACTTAGGAATCAGTATGGCATTAAAGGCTGCAATAATAATAGCAATTGTCTCCATTATAATGCTTGTAATATATGGCGCAGACGTAATGTCTGCAGGAAATGCGCAATCTGGCTTTTTGAAAATAGATCCTAGTATTAGGGGCTCAATATTTGGTGGAATACCAGCTGCAATGTTGATAATTTCATTTTTTATCACAAGAAAAGAACCATCAAAGAAACTTGCCATATTGGAAATAATAGGTGGTGGGTTGATAATTGCAGGAACTGGTGTAATTCTTGCACTACAGGGAAGTACTATGGCAGAAAGAGGTATGCGTGAATTTGGTGCTGTACTTGTCATAGGAATTATTATTGTGATTTTAGGCGGTATCAAGATTAAAAAATCACGACATGCCACCCCAAATACACAATGACAGCATGTAACAAGTGTGGACATGATTCCAAGAAAACCTATAACTGCGAACATACTCAAGACAAAGAATATTGTGTAGAATGTTATACTGAATTGCACTATTATCTTACAGAACCAAAATCTAAATTGGTAAAAGATAATTAATTTTAGTTTGTATAGAACGTATACCGTTCTATAGTACATAAAAAATAACCAAAAATCATGTATTGTAGATTTCTGTACATGAATTGCTTTTGCCACAATCTTTTAATTGAAAATACATAGTGATGTGTATGTGCAAGCCCTGATTCTTTCTGGTGGCATGGGTAAAAGATTGAGGCCCATAACAGATTACATGCCTAAATCACTTGTCCCAATTGAGAATACTCCAATAATAGAGTGGCAAATTAGATACTTCAAAAAATTTGGGATAAAAGATTTTATCATTTGTGCAGGTCATAAAAGTAAACAAATAATTGAATACCTTGATGAGAAAAATCTAGGTGCAAGCATCAAGTATTCAATTGAAAATGCTCCATTAGGTACTGGGGGAGCAATAAAGAAGGCAAGTAGATACATCAAAGAAGAGAGCTTTTATGTTATCAATGGAGATGTGATAACAAACATTGATCTGAGAAAACTACAATCACAAAAAAACGCCATAGCTGTAATTCCCTTACGTAGTCCATTTGGCGTAGTTCATCTTGCAGCAAATAAAGTTAAGCAATTTGAAGAAAAACCGCAGATATCAAATTACTGGATAAATGCAGGCATATATCATTTGGAAAAAAAGATGATAAATTTACTTCCAAAAGTCGGGAATATTGAAAATACGGCTTTTCCAAGACTTGCCAGTGACGGAAATCTTTATGCAGTTAAATACGACAAAGTTTTCTGGCATTCCATTGATTCTCATAAAGACATGGAGGATTGTGCTAATGGAATGAAAGCAATACAATATGAAAAATTCCTTTCAAAGTGATTACTTTGAGAATTGGATTTAGTCTTGGTTCAATGTTGTCGATAGGAGAAATACTTGAATGCTCCAAGATTCTTTCTAGATTCAATCCAGATTCAATTTGGATACCGGAAACATGGGGAATGGAATGTTGTACGATGATGTCTGCAGTATCTCAGGTTTCAAAGAAACCAAAAATCGGTTGCTCGATAATGAATGTTTATTCACGAACACCAGCCCTTGTTGCCATGTCTGCTGTAACACTTGATACAATAGCAAATGGTAGATTCATTTTGGGCCTTGGTACAAGCAGTC
>CAYUTC010000071.1:0-7793 GCA_964447595.1 uncultured Nitrosopumilaceae archaeon | reverse complement strand
AATGATGGTTTTTTAAACAAGTGTAACAAGATCTCGCTGATGAATGGCCTTTTAATAGGAAGATTTCAACCATTTCACAGCGGACATCTTTCGGCGGTAAAATTTGGACTGTCTCAAGTTGAGAATCTTTGGATTGGGATTGGAAGCTCAAACAAGAGTCATGAAAAAAAGAATCCATTTACAGCAGATGAGAGAAAAGATATGATTCTCTCTTCCCTTGATAAAGACACCCTAAAAAGAGTCAAGATCTTTTCTGTGCCAGATATTGGAGACCATGACAAATGGACTTTACATGTAGATTCTATTGTACCAAAATATGATGTAGTTTTTTCAAATGATGATTTTACCATGTCGTTATACAAAAAAAGAGGAATAAAGGTAATTGAAGTTCCACTTTTACAAAGAGATATGATCTCAGGTACAAGAATTCGTGAACTAATTGCAACAGACAAAGATTGGTCAAGCCTTGTTCCTGAAGGAACAAAAAACGTTCTACTAAAGATCAATACCAAAGAACGACTCTCCAAAATTCTGTAATTATAAATAGTGGGTACATTTCGTAAAGAATGGAGAATTTATTTGGAATATCTAGTGATGTTGCCTGGACCAACAAATGTTCCAGAAAGAGTAACACGTGCAATGTTTACTCATATGATAAATCATAGAAGCAAAGATTTTGTAAAATTATACTCTGATGTTGTTGAAAAAACTCAAAAGGTCTTTGATACAAAAGGCGATGTAGTGGCACTTTCTGCATCAGGCACTGGTGCAGTGGAAGCGTCTGTTGTAAATCTTATCAAAAAAGGAAACAAGGTAATCATTCCAGTCAACGGAGAGTTTAGCTCAAGACTTGCAACAATGTTAGAGTGGCAAGGAGCAAATGTAATCAAACTACAAACACCATTTGGGCAAAATGCAAGCTTTGATCAAGTAAAAGAAGCATTTGACAATAACAAAGATGTCAAAGCATTCTATGTGGTATGGAACGAAACCTCGACTGGAACCATGGTAAGATACCTAGACAAGATATCAAACCTGACCTCTAGAAATGACTCCTTCTTTGTAGTTGATGGTGTCTCAATTCTTGGAGGCGAGGAACTTCACATGGACAAGTGGGGAATAGATGTTTGTGTCACTGGAGCACAAAAGGCACTTGCTGCACCTCCGGGAATCTCTCCAATTGCTGTAAGTGCAAAGGCAAAAAAACACATGATAGCAAATCCTCCACCAACATTTTACTTTAATCTTGCAAGATACTTCAAGTATTATGATGAAAACAAGGAAACTCCGTTTACTCCTGCGTTGCCTTTGCTATATGCATACAGGGAAGCGCTTGATATCATTCTAGAGGAAGGAATGGAAAATAGAATAAAAAGACACAGAATTTGTTCTGAGGCACTGTACACTGGTCTTAGTGCGATTGGTCTTACACCATTTGCAAAAGAAGATGCGCGCTCAACTGTTGTCATTGCATTAAACTATCTACAAGGACTAGACGACAAAACATTTCGAGGAACTCTATCAGAAAAGTTCCGAGTTCTAGTTGCAGGTGGTTTTGGTGAATTAAAAGGCAAAGTCTTTCGAGTTGGGTGCATGGGTGAAGTTCACAAATATCATGTTATGCGAACAATTTCTGCAATTCACTCTACTCTTGATATGATGGGATACAAGTCAAATCCAGAAGCCCTCAAAATTGCAGAAGAGAAATTAAAGGCACTTGGATAGTCTTAACGCGTTTCTGAACCATCTTTGAATTGACAATTTTACCAATTCGTAATCTACAAAATGTTTTTCGTTTGATACAAAGCAAAAACAAATAGATTTCTTCTTACTTGGTATAATATCAGTAAATTACACATTATACATTCTGGTTTTATATGCTAGAATATTGCATTCACGTGGATGCCTCAAACAAAACCAATCGTAGAGATAGTGAATGTAGTTGCCTCTGCATCAGTTGACCAAAAAATTGATCTCTATGAAATTACAAAAGCATTCCCAGAAGCTGAATACCATCCAGAACAGTTCCCAGGCCTGGTATTTAGATTGAAATCTCCAAGAAGTGCCACCCTCATATTCAGCTCAGGCAAGTTTGTTTGTACTGGTTCAAAATCAGAAAAGGGTGCAATTAATGCTATAAATTCTGTAATAAAAAAACTTCGAGATGCAAAAATTAAGATAAAAAGTGATGCAGTCATAACAATTCAAAATATTGTAGCATCGGTTAATCTTGGAGGCGGAGTTCATTTACCTCTTGCCGCGCGAAGTCTTCCAAGAAGCATGTATGAACCAGAGCAGTTCCCAGGAGTAATACATCGTATGATAGACCCTAAAACAGTAACCTTGATCTTTGTTTCGGGCAAAATCGTGTGTGTTGGTGCACGAAAAGAATCAGAGGTGCATAGGGCAGTTCACAATTTGCATACGTTACTTGAAGAAAAGAAACTAATGAGATACCAAGATCAAACACTTGAAATTGTAAAACGTCAATAGATTAAACACGAAACTAAATGTAGTTTTTGCACAGAACTTGTTATAATTATTTAGATCTGGGACAAATTCAACCTGTTACAGTATCTACATTATGACTCTGCGAGATACCCCCTTTTCGTGTTGCAAATCCATACGCAAACGAAGTTAAAATTATTCCAGCAGCTAATGCAGCTCCTATCCACATTGGCATAACATTGGCATGTGTTAGTATTCCATATGATTCTCCTATGGCAACAAGCAGGGCAACTCCACTGAGAGCATATGACATGTACTTGAATCCTTTGGTGTGGAAAATCTTTGATAGTGCTGATCTGAGCAGGACACTATCCAAGGTATCGATTGGAATCATTCCCAACGCAAAGAACCCGGCAAGAGATAATGCGACTTGAATTCCTGCTGTTGCAGAAGCTACTGCTGATAAACTGATAGCCGATATCTGTGTAGCTGTATCAAACCCTAACCCAAATACGATTCCAGTAACAAATGCTGACCCTGAGGTACCTAGAAAGCCTGTTTTAGCTAAAATCTTACTTGCAATTATTGCAGAACTACTCTTGCCCCATTTTTTCATAGAATAAACATTTACTATAGCTATTGTTCCAAGAGCAACTGCACCTATTATACCGCCCCAAAATGCCACACTGTCAAGACTGATGATTCCACCCACCAGATAAATGATGAAAATCATCTCTGCCAATACAGATAGCATGTGCCCTGAGCTAAAAGAAGCTCCAACCCAACGGGATTTCTTAGTAGCATTATGTAATCGAACTAGATTATCTATGGCTGTTATGTGGTCTATATCCACTCCATGGCGTAATCCCAAAACAATCATGGTTGGAATAGACAAGAGAACAAAAGGCCATATGTCCATCATGGAAAACCTCTATCAAATGTGTATGAGAATATTATGAAATAACACTGATGTAATACTATTTGCACAAGCATGATGTAAAATCTTTGTATAAAAATATGCCTTGAAAAAACGTAAACTACCAATTTATATCATAAAATCGTGCGTAAACTGCAAAAAGGATTTCATTATTTTTTGGGAAAATATGTTGGGCTTTGCCAAAATAATAAACCAACTGTCTAAATCAAAACAAGATTTTTGTAGATGTTTACAAGCTAGATTATCATGGTAAAACTAAGCGATCTGAGGGCTTGTAAGCAGTGTCACATGGTATACTTTAAAACTCCATCAGAAAGATGTGCTCACTGTAACGCATTAGCTCAGCAAGAAGAGATAAAATTTGACTAGGGTCTCTCATCAGACCCTGATTACATTATGTAATTGGCAGTAGGAATTGGTTCAATGAATCGAACTGTTTTTTTTGGAAACTTGTCTATACTGATATCAAATGTCATTTCTCTTAATGTTTCTGGAACCCCAATCAAAACATCGTTTTGCGTTAAAACTTTTGATGAATTATTTATAATATCAGACTCTGATTTGTTAGATCGTATTTCACTTACCAAATAAGAACAATAAGCCAATAGGGCTTCATGTACATTTAGTTTCAAATGTTTTGATATCTTGTTTTTTACCATCTCTATTACATTTAAAAAAATTTGTTCATCGTTATCTGAAAATTCAAACAACTTGGTAAAAGGAGGAACATCTGGCTCTCCTCTTACTGTAACCTGAATTTTGATCAATTTCTTTTTGGAATTTTTGCCTTGGGTCCATTGCCAAAATCATATGTATGATTTTTGCCTCGGTAGAACTTTGGCCTTACTGGGCTTCCATTTTGGAGACCTTTCTTTGTGAGGGAAAGACCAGCTAAGAGTTCTACTATTAGACGGTTTGCAAGACCAGACGTAATTCCACCATTATAGGAGTTACCATCGCTTACATCATAGTTTGGCGCCACCTCTACTAGGTCAAAAGCAAACTTGTCTGGATCAAACGAGGTTGATAGTAACCTCATCAATCTCATTCCCTCTCTTGAGGTCAGACCGTTAGGTTCTGGTTCACCAGTTCCCGGTGCATAAGCTGGGTCAAACGTATCAATATCCCAACTAATGTAAACTGCATCAACATTGTCATTTGCTCTGTCTGCTGCTTCTTTAGCAATTTGATCAATGCCCAACTCTTCCACGTCAAGCATTGTAAACCACTGGAAGTCCTGGTCAGCCATCCATTTGTATAGATCTGGACCAGGCCAGTATCCTCTGGGTCCAACCAAAGTGTAATTCTTACCCTTCAGACAGCCAAGTTCCATAATTCTTCTAATGTGTGCTCCGTGGTCGTATTTGAAACCACACAGTCCTTGTGGTGCACAATCAGCATGGGTATCAATGTGGATCATTCCAATGTTTTTGTATTTTTTTGCAAATGCACGTACATTTGCAAAAGTGATAGAGTGATCACCGCCAAGCATAACTGGAATTCCATCAATGTCCAAAACTTCTTTGACCTTATCAGTCATTCTTCTGTGAGATTCTACTACATCCCCTGGTGAGATATTTACATCGCCATAATCAACAGTTCTGAATACCCCAAAAGGATCTACTCCCGTTTCAATGTTAAAATGTTCGTAGGGAGGAGATGGTACTGTTGATGCGGCCCTTATTGCTCTTGGACCATATCTTGCGCCCGGCCTAATAGTTGTCCCAAAATCAAAGGGTTCTCCTATTATTGCAACATCTGGTCGAACTTTTTCTAGTTCTGCTTTACTTCTAAGCCAAGGCAATTTCAAGAACGTAGGTATGCCTACAAAAATTGGTTCATCATTACCCTTGTAAGAATCTCCATAAAATTCCATTCCCATATTTATCGATTTAATAATAGGTTAGTATCTACTTAAATTTGTCTAAGTAATCTACGTTTTTGAAAAATTCTACAGTCGAACATTTTTGTGTACAAATTTCAAGTTGTAAAAAGATTTTCGTAATCTACGTGTGTAAAAGGAAAAAATGATCAGAGATTGGAATAATGTGTCCTATATGACAGTTGAATAAAATTTTAAATAGATTGGAATTATTAGTAATTCGATGACGGATCTAACAGGGGTTTATGCAATGTTTGCTGCAATTCTTGTTGCAGCAGGTTTCTTCATATTCATGGGCACAATCGGAATCAAAGGCGATAAAAAAGAAGATCAATTACACAAATCAGAATCTCAGGAAGCCTGATTCTCTCTTTTACATATACTAATTTAAACTAGGAAAATATCAATAATAGGATGATATTTCATTGGTTTAAAAAAAATCAACCAGAGCCTCCTACCATAGAATACAAGAAAGTTTCTTCTAAAAAAGAGGCCTCAGAAGATCTAGTGAGAATGGGTGAAGATGAAGCAAATAAAAGTAATTATGAACACGCTTTGAAGTATTTTGAAAAGGCCATTGAAATGAATGCAAAAAATGATTTTGCTTGGGGAGATATGGGTCTCATGCTAGACAAACTAGGTAGAAGAGAGGAAGCAATTGATTCATTTTCACGGGCACTAATGATAGACTCGTCTAATCCAATAACATGGCACAACAAAGGGCTGTCACTGATAAAATCAAATAGACTCAAGGAATCCATTGACTGCTTTGATAAAGCCATTGAATTAAATGAAAAATATGCAAAAGCTTGGTATAACAGAGGCCGTGCCCTAGCTCTTTTAGGAAACGAGACTGAAGGTCAAAAAAGCTTTGATACTGCAAAAAAGCTAGACCCTATGCTTTATACCAAACTGAAGAGAATGAAGGCATAATTTTTGATAATAACAAATCTCTACTAAACTATCAGGAAATTGTTAAATAAAAATAAATTCAAAGAATCATTATTGTTTGGGAAGAGTTATGGATGTGGTGCATGCGGTATGCGATTCAAATATCGTGATGAGTTGGTCAAACATGCGCAAGATATCCACGACAAAAAGACCACATATCTTTGCATAACTTGTGACGAGTCTTATGAAAGTGAATCATCTTTTATGTTACACATGGCACGAGAACACAGAGTTTGAGCGTTATTTGTTCTGAAAGATTGAAATTTTTTCGATACCAAACTAAAAAATGATTGTGCCCTGAAACATTACACAAACTTCACTGTTCGACGGTCGAATTTTTTATTCGATGCCGACATATTTAATAATATATAATTACTAAACATGTGAGATGGGAGACATTTCAATTGCATATCCTATTGTGGTTCTAGCATTTGTGGCTGCCACTGCTGCTATTGGGGTTCTCGCAGTAAAATTCGTTAAAAAAAGTAGCAAGCGCTACATTGTGGCAGGCAAAAGTCTGCCATTATTTTTTATCGGTACAATGTTAGTGTCGGAAGCAGTCGATGGAAACGCTTCACTTGGAAACGTTTCATTGACATACCAATTTGGATTCTGGGGAGGTGCAGTTATTCCACTTGGTCTGGCCATCTGTCTTGTTTTAACGGGTGCATTTTTTGGAAAACGGTTTAACAGAATGTCCATGATTACACTTGCAGATTTCTATTATAGACGATATGGAAACACAACTGAAGTAATGTCTGGAACTCTTATGGCAATAAGTTTCATTGTACTTGTTGCAGGAAATCTTGGTGCAAGTGGCTATATTCTGTCTGTACTGCTTGGAATACCACTTGTTTACGCAATGTTGATCTCCACTGCCGTCGTATTGTTGTATACCTACTTTGGAGGTTTGTTCTCTTGTGCTTATACTGATATCTTTCACATTTATCTTGCAGTAGTAGGATTCTGGGCTGGATTCCTGTACTTTATTAGTCCATGGTCGCCAATCCCAGGAGGACTAGAGACTATAGTTGCAAATGCACCAGGAAACTTCATGGATATGTCTGGTCTGTACGATTTAGGCAACGGTGCGTTGGTAAATTGGGCAAGTATAATATCATTAGGAGTTGGAGATATCGTTGCACTAGATTTCATGGAGAGAGTATTTGCAGCCGATGGTGGAAGGACTGCTCAAAAGAGTTGTTACTTTGGAGCCGGTCTAATATTGTTATTCCTTATTCCAACTACAATGGTGGGAATAATTGGTTTAACCTTGGAGCCAAATATTGGAGATTCCTACACACTCTTTCCAATTGTAGCAATAAAACATGCACCGATGGTAATAGGCATCCTGATGTTGGTAAGTACAATAAGTTGTGGAATGTCCACTGCAAATGGTGGAACATTGGCCATTGCTAGTGTACTGTCAAGGAACTTTTTGCAACGTAATGTCTTACGACTTATGAAAAAGACAAGACTTGACGATCGGCAATTGTTACTTGCTACACGGCTCTTCGTCATTCCAATGTTCTTTACTGCCTTTGCTCTAGGTTATTTGATTCCAAGGCCAGGCAT
>CAYUTC010000070.1:0-7919 GCA_964447595.1 uncultured Nitrosopumilaceae archaeon | reverse complement strand
CGAAATCTTTAGACACAAGAGCCTGACAAGGGTGATTGCTGTAAGATGAAATTGGTATTTTTGGGTACATCGGCTGCACAACCAACAGTAGAGCGTGGCATGACATGCATCTGTCTGGTACTAGACAAGGAGATACTCATGTTTGATGCAGGAGAAGGTGCTCAGATTGCATTTCAAAAATCCAAGCTTGGATGGAATAAAAAGATCAAGATCTTTGTGACACATTTGCATGGAGATCATTGTGTTGGAATACTAGGGTTGTTGCAGACAATGTCGTTACAAAACAGAACAGAATCAGTAGATATCTTTGGCCCGCCAAGAATTGATGAGTTTTTAGCAAGTAATCTCAAGATACTAAACTTTGGTCTTACTTTTCCTGTGAGAATTATCAAGATAAAGGAAGGTCCCGTATGGGATGATCCTGCATATACGATACACGTATGTGAAGCAGAGCATTCTATTCCAGCTTATTCATATCTATTTACAGAAAAAGACAGGCCGGGCAAGTTTTATCCCGAAAAAGCAAAACAGCTAGGAGTTCCAGAAGGTAAGCTCTGGCATGAGCTTCAAAGTGGTAATGAAGTAAAGGTAGGCGAAAAGACAGTAAGACCTGCTGATGTAATGGGAGAGAAAAGAAGAGGTAGAAGAATTGGAATATCAGGAGATACAAGACCTACAAAAAAACTTGAAGAATTCTTCAAAGGATGTGACTATATCACATTTGATTCTACATATTCCGATGATTTACGTGACAAGGCAAAAGAGAATTTCCACTCTACTGCAAAAGAAGCTGCCGAGCTTGCAAAAAATGCTAGAGTCTCAAATCTCATACTAACACACTTTTCTGCAAGATATGATAATGCAGAGGAGCTTGTAAAAGAGGCCAAAACAGTTCATGGCTCTGTAATTGCAGCAAAAGACCTAATGGAAATAGAAATCAAGTGACATGTTTGAACCAGTAGCTGAAAAGCTAAAACATGCAGAAAAAATAATTTTTGTTACAGGTGCAGGAATTTCGCAAGAAAGTGGAATTCCAACTTTTAGAGGCAAAGCCGGATTTTGGAGGAAATATGATGCAATGAAGCTTGCAACTATTGATGCCTTTTACGAAAACCCAAAGCTTGTCTGGGAATGGTACCAAGAAAGAAGACAGAACATACTTGCTGCAAAACCAAATTCAGGACATGTTGCAATCGCAGAACTTGAGAAACAAAAACAAGTCCATGTGTTAACACAAAACATTGATGGCATGCACCAGAGAGCAGGAAGCAAAAATGTACTTGAGCTTCATGGTTCCATAGTTACCATCAAGTGTACCTCATGCAATTTTAAAGACAAAATATCTTCAGCCTTTTCAGAACTTCCTCCTTTATGCAAATGTGGTAGTATACTAAGGCCAGATGTTGTATGGTTTGGTGAACCTCTGCCACAAGATGTATGGCAAGCTGCAATGGTACATGCAAGTTCCTGTGATATCATGGTAGTAGTTGGAACATCGCTTGTAGTCTCTCCTGCAAATCTATTGCCAATTTATGCCAAACAAAATGGAGCAATGATAATTGAAGTCAACCCAGAAGAAACGCCCATGTCTGGAACAATGGACTTGTCGGTTCGTTCATCTGCTGCAAAAGCATTACCTGAGCTTGTCTCTTTTTTCTAGAAATTATGTCAAAAATAAAAAAGATGTTGGCATGGTTTGATTCTATGCGGTTTAAGAGATGAGTTATTTTAAGCTCAAAACTATATATCACAAACTTTAGAACGATAAAAGACGATTAAATTTCATGAGCATGCGGTTGTATCATATTCAACTTATGAGATATTATGAAGAAGTGTTAGCACAGGCTGCACGAAATTATGCTTTTACCCAAGATAAAAAGTGGGAACAAAGATACAGAACATTTGAACCAGAATCAGATAAACTATTAAAAGATGTCATTAAAAATGCCGACAGCAAAGACAAGAAATTCTTTTTGGACATGGATAAAGCAAATCTTGATCTTGTCGAATTAGAGACCAAGGCACTTGAATTCATTGATAATGGTCAAGCAAACGAAGCAATCAAGCTACTAGAAAGTGCTGAATATGAAAGACGACGAAAAATCTTACGAGACGGTCTAAGTGAAGAAACAAAAACAAAGGAATTAGAATTTAGTAAACTAGAAGAGCCTTTCCGGCCAACTGAGGTTGTAAGTGATTCTACTAAAACTATCATAGAATTAGAAAGAAAATTTTATGAAAAACTCAGAGAGGCAGATACGATAAAACAAGAATTCTTGACAATGATAACTCATGAGTTAAAGACGCCACTTGTTCCAATTGTAGGCTATGTTGATATCTTACTTTCACAAAAGTTAGGAGAAATAAATAAAACTCAGAAGGAAAAGCTGGAGATTATCAAAGCTAGTGCACAATCCCTTTTGCAGCTAATATCGGATCTATTAGATGTCCAAAAAATTGAACTTGGGCAGCTAGGAATGACAAAGAATACGTACAATCTTTCTCAAATAATCAAAGACATACTTGCAAGAATGCAACCTGAGCTGGAACGTCATGGTATCATGGTTTCCCTAGATCTTCAAGAAAACATTACTTGCCTATGTGATAAAAACAGAATAGAACAAGTCTTGAATAATTTAATATCAAATGCCATAGACTTTTGCCCAAAAAATAACGGTAAAATAAATATCAAATTGCAACTTGAAGATAATTCGCATGCAAGAATTAGTATAGCAGACAATGGCATCGGTATACCAAAAAATAAACTTGATAAAATTTTTGTAAAATTCTATCAGATAGATGCCTCTACCACAAGAGAGCATGGTGGAACAGGACTTGGTCTGGTTGTCTGTAAAGGAATAATTGAAAACCATGGTGGTAAAATTTGGGCTGAATCAAAAGGCTTGGAAAAAGGATCTGTATTTCACATTTTACTTCCTGTTATTACAATCTAATGTCTTTACACTGTAATTTACAAAAGCTACTTACTAGTACTTAATTTGGTTATAGAAAGTTTCTATTGCAAGGGTACCCAGTAAGTGCATATTCCTACCAAAGTCAGTGCCTATTGACTAATGTGCTGGGTATACCATTTTTTCAGCATAAAAAAATCTAGTATATTTGTTAATATCAAAAAAATTAGGTACCGACGGTTATCACCTTTGCATGAACCTATTTGACAAATTCTGGTGCAAGCCAGTCAGTTACTCTATCAAGGTTTTTTGAGTGTAAAATTATTTTTATTGGTCCCATGGGTGACTCTTCTGCTTCTTCGCATATTGTTATAACATTTACGTATGCTGCTTGCTTGTTGAGATAAAACCAAGTAGTATCCCGTTTTGTGTTGTATCTCATTTGTTTTCTGTATGCCCTATTTACTTTACGACTAGAGATGGTCTCTTGAATTTTTGAAAGAGACTGTAAGTCTCTAGCTGTTGCCTTGATGCTTCCCTCTTTGTATTCGTAATTGGCATCCAAGATTACATTTGATATGGCGAGCCTTACCTTTTCTGGATCTTCTGATGGATTGACTGCACCGTATGCCTCTATTTTACATGCGATCTCTGGAATTTTCATTACATCCAACCTTGGATTATATTGTATGCGGTATTGACAAGCTGTTCAATTGTCAAGTTGTTGTTTGATATGGTTTCATCAGCAAGTGCAATTGATTCGCTCATGCCAACACCAATTTCTCGCGAATCTCTTTTTGCAAAGTCAGTACGATCTGTTGGAGCATCAGATCTGTCACGACCTTTCAAGAATCTAAATCTTGTATCACCAGATGCATGTATTGCAAGAACTTTTACAGTCCCAATCTTTTTTAGTACTTCAACTTCTGCAAGTGATCGTACTCCATCAACTAATATAACATCTGATTTTGAATTTACTATATCATCTCTGATTAGCTCAGCCACTGCACCAGCACCGTTTTTCTTTCGTAGCTCAAGCATTAGCTTGCCCAGATTTGCACCTGATGGTTCTATCTTTCTTCTTGCGGCTTCAGCCCTTACAGCATCTCCCATGGTTATCTTGTCAAAGCCTTTAGATCTTAGAGCCTCTGCTATTGTTGTCTTTCCCGCGCCCGGCATACCAGTCAGACAAACAATAAGTTTGGACACATCAAAAAACCCAACCTTCCACTCTATGAATTTAGCGAAAATCATTATAGACTATGAATCCTGAATTGGAGTGATGCGTGCCTTTGTAGCAGTTGAGATTCATAATAATGATGTTCTAAATTCAATAGCAAAGCTCCAATCGGATTTAGAGATAAAAGCTACTGCAGTAAGCAAACAAAATATGCATTTTACACTGCTTTTCTTGGGTGAGGTATCAGAGGACACTGCGGAAAATGTGAAGAAGGCACTGTCCTCTATTACATTTGGGCCAATTAAAGCAAGTTTTACTCATGTTGGAGCTTTTCCTAATCCCAAATTTCCGCGTGTAATTTGGATTGGTGTTGATGAAACTTCAGCAAAACAGCTAGTAGATCTTGCATCCAAAGTGGAACAAAGTCTTTTACTGTTAGGATTCAAATCAGATAAACCGTTTATGCCACATCTTACCATATTTAGAATCAAAAACAAGGTAAATGATATTTCAAAGAAGATAGAAAGATTCAAGGCGGTAGAACTTGGTAAAGATGTTATTTCTGAATTAAAGCTCAAGCAAAGCGTCTTAACTCCTAGTGGTCCGATATATTCTGATTTACAGGTGGTAAAAGCACAATGACCCAAGTATTAGAACAAGCAAGAAAGATCTCCGTGCCTACTGAACAGGAAGAAAATAAAATGAAAAAGCTTTCTGATTTTGTACTACAACAAGTAAAAGAAGAGGCTTCAAAGCATCCAGAAGTAGTATCAGTTGAGCTTGGAGGATCTTATGCCAAGGGAACTTGGCTTAAAGGTCAGATGGATGTCGATATATTTGTAAAATTCAAAAATGAAACAGATGAAAAAACTTTTGAAGAGATAGGCAAGCAAATTGGTTTTAGCTCTTTGAAAAAATACAAGCCATATGTAAGATATTCTGAGCATCCATATGTAGAGGCCGAAGTAGATAAAACCCAGGTAAATGTGGTACCCTGTTATGATGTAGAAAAAGGACAGTGGAAGAGTGCTGCAGATAGATCTTCATTTCATACTAGATTTATTTCAGAGACTTTTGACAAGAACAAGAAAGATGAGGTACGACTGCTCAAAAAATTCCTAAAGAGTATAGGAATCTATGGAGCAGAGATTGCTATTGAAGGCTTTGGAGGCTATGTGGCCGAAGTCTTGATTTACCATTATGGAAGTTTCATTGCAGTTCTTGAAGCAGCATCAAACTTTGTTCATGGTCAAACAATAGGAAATCCCACAAAAAAATTTGAGACATCACTTGTACTAATTGATCCAATTGACAGTAATAGAAATTTGGGTACGGCAATTTCTGCACAAAATGTAGGAAAATTCATACTTGCTGCAAGAGCATTTCTCAAAAAACCATCAATTGTATTCTTTGATGGTAAAACCCGAACTACCACTACAAAGAATCTAAAAAATGTCATCATTGTAAAGTTCAACTACAAGTGGCGCAGCCCTGACATAATTTGGGGACAGGTCAAACGTGGAACAACTGCATTAGCAGGACAGTTTGAGCTTGGAGGGTTTCATGTATTACGCAAGACTGCTATAACTGATGAAAAATCCGAAGCTGCAATGATCTTTCTCTTACGATTGTTAACAATTGAGAAATTCATGGTAAAAAATGGTCCTGACATATACAGGAAATCTGATTCAGAGAACTTTATTGCAAAAAATTCCAAAAATATGTTAACTTGGATAGATGAAAATGGTAAAGTTGTATCAATACAAGAAAGAGAATTCCACGATGCAAAAAAGTTCTTAGAGTTTCTCTTAAAGAAGAACTTGACAAAATCAGGCATACCAGCGGGTATAATTCCGGATATTAGACGAGGCTTTAAGGTACTTTATGGAAATGCGCCAGTAAGCAAATCCATTAAAAAGGCACTATCAGAGCTTACCTCTACCGATGGACTCGTCTTTAGTGCCAGTAAATAAGCTTGTCAGAGAACCATACTCATTTGTACTAGGATATCCCAAGGCCACAAAAGCAGAGCTTGCAAGACGTGTCACAGAGCTGAAAAAGATTGGCATCAAAAGCGTCTCATTTCAGGGACCTACCATATTGAACAATGTTGCTGTTCTGGGCAAGGGCTATGTTGGTGTAGTAGTGCTTGCAAGACAGGGCAAAAAAGAAGTGGCCTTGAAGATTCGCAGAATTGATTCTAGTAGGGACGAGATGAAAACTGAAGCAAAATTTCTAAAGCTGGCAAACAAAGTAAATGTGGGTCCAAAAGTAATCAATAGTAGCAAAAATTTCATAATAATGGAATCAATAGAGGGAAAGAAAATAATTGATTGGGTAAAGGATCTCAAGGGAAAAGGTAGTGCTACAAAATTAAGGTCTGTAATAAGAAAAGTCCTAGAGGACTGTTACAATTTGGATAAGATTCATCTTGATCATGGAGAGCTAAGCTACATCCACAAACACATCATCGTAGGAAAAACTCCATGCATAATTGATTTTGAGAGTGCAAGTGTGAACAGGCGAACCTCAAATGTAACATCTGCAACTCAAGGCATTTTCATTGGTTCTGGTCTTTCAAATGTAGTAAAAAAGATCATAAAGGTACCAGATAAAAAAGACCTGATAGAATATTTAAAAAAATACAAACATGATCAGACACGAAAAAATTTTGATGAGGTGTTAAGGATATTGGGGTTGCACAAATTTTGAGTTTACAAGATATCAAAACAAATACTCTTAGAATATCGCTTGCAGTGATACTTTCTGCATTCGTAGTAGAGCTTTTCATTGGAATCTTTTCGAACAGCCTAGCACTTGTTACAGACAGTGTCCATGCAGGACTTGATTCAATAATTACTGCCATCCTGCTTGTTGCTGCACATTGGTCTACAAAGCCACCTGATAAGGAGCATACCTATGGACATGGCAAAGTGGAAACAATGGGCAGTTTTGTAGGTGGCATTATAATTCTCATCATTGCTTGTTTTTTCATATACGAATCTATCTCTAGATTCTATGAGCCTCGCCCAACAGTACTGCCTGGAATGCTTGCAATAGGTGCTGCACTGTATACTCTTGGCTCAGATGTGTGTAGAGTTATGATTTTGCGAAAGGCTTCGAAAAAAACAGATGGGTCTACGTTAAGAGTTGACCTTTACCATGCCTTTATGGACATGATCTCGACCTCTATTGCTCTAGTTGGAATAGCATTTGTAATTATGGGATTCTATCAGGGAGATTTCATTGCAGCACTAATACTAGGAGTGTTTCTTGCAGCATTAAGCTTGAAGCTAATTCACAAAGCTGGGATGGAGCTTACAGATGCGGTGCCTGAAAGCATGGTTAAGCGAGTACATGACATAGTTAACAGCACAGAAGGCGTCATGAAAACAGAATCTGTGCAGATGCGGAGGTCTGGTAGTGATATCTTTGCTGAAGTTACAATATCTCTGAAGGGTACGTCAAGTTTTGATGAGGCCCATAAAATAAGTGCAGATGTTGAAAAAAATATCAAAAATAAAATTGCAAATAGCAAGGTAACAGTACACTTTGAACCAACTTGGAAAGATACACCACTTGATTATTTGATAAACAATGCAGCATCCTCTGTCAAGGGAGTAGCTGGAATTCATAACATGACCTATTCAACAACAAAAGATGGTATTTTCATAAGCTTGCATACAATGGTTGACCGAAACATGTCACTTGAAGATGCCCACAAAGTATCAGATGAGATAGAAGTTCAGATAAAAAAATCAGTTGAGAATGTAAACCATATCACAATTCATCTTGAACCTTATGTTTCGATCCCAAGGAGCATACCT
>CAYUTC010000069.1:0-8132 GCA_964447595.1 uncultured Nitrosopumilaceae archaeon | reverse complement strand
TTGAAGATCTTGGAATCTAATCTTTTGGAATCCCTTTATGGATACAGATGTGGTATACAACTCGTGCCTATTTTTTGATGCTAGCCATTCCAAAAGTGCTTTTGCCTTCTTTAGCTTTTTGACCTTTATCTGCTTGTCATATTTTCCTTTTTTCGAATATGTTCCTACTCTACTACCAAAATCCATTCCAAACAAGATTATTCTCTTTGCACCAAAGTATCTTGCAAGAAAGACACACCTGTCACCATCTGTAAATCCACCAAAGTTTTTGATCTTACCAAATGATTTTCCCTCGGTAGTACCAACACAGTTTCTAAACAACAATGCAATTGGTAGTCTTCCAATGTTGTCTCCATGGGAATGTATCACCATTATGGAATTCATCCTGGATGCTTTTTTGAGATACTCTAAATCTCCATCCAAATCAGTTACTACGATATCAGGCCTGATCTTATTTTCAATCAAAGCTCTTGTCGCACCATCTGCTACTATTTTTGTAATGTTTTTGGATTTCTTAATTGGTGCAATGGAACGAGCTAGAGATGGACCAGCTCCAATAACAAAGACTGTTTTACCTTTGATCTTGCGTTCAAGATTACTCAAAGGATATTGGTTTCTAAGAAGCGAATTTAGAAACTTGGCCGAATTGGTATCATGTTTTTTATTAAAACCAAACTCACGTAAAATCTCACTGTATTTTTGTCCCCATCCGTCAATCTTCATAAGTCTAAATTATCTAGGTTTGTCATAAACCATGTGAACAAGCTCGGTCCTGTATCAGTTGGTGGCTCAAATCCAGTAAGAATAATGGGTATCATAAATGCCAGTCCCGAGTCATTTTACAAAAAATCAGTATTTACCGAGAAAAAAGAAATTGCCAAAATTGCAAAACAAATGGAAGAAGATGGAGCAGATTTCATCGATGTTGGTGGAATGTCTACTGCCCCATATCTGGGTACAGTAATTTCAGAAGAAAAGGAAATAGTGCGAGTCGCAAGGGCAATTGATGCCATATGCAAAGTTTCAAGACTGCCTATTTCTATAGATACGTGTAGGGAAAAGGTGGCACGGTCAGCTTTTCAGATTGGAGCTGATATACTCAATGACATATCTGGTCTAAAATATGACGATAACATGATAACAGTGATACAAGAATACAATCCTTCAGTCATAGTTTGTGCATTCAGCAAGAATACAGTAAAAGGAAATCAAGTTACTCAGACAAAGAATCTTTTACGACAAAGTATTGCACTTGCAAAAAAAGCAGGCATCTCAAAAAATAAAATAGTTGTTGACCCAGCAATAGGATTTTTTAGAAAAAAAGCAAAAGGAATTTTTTCTACAAAAATAAATTCAGACTGGTTGGAACGAGATCTCTCTATATTACAAAATTTGCGTTCAATCAAGCTTGGTCAACCACTACTTGTTTCTGTTTCAAGAAAATCATTCATTGGTACTTTGCTAAATGAAAAAGATCCTAGTAATCGACTCTACGGTTCACTTGCAGCTGAAATAATATCTGTTCTAAACGGTGCTGATGTGATACGAACACACAATGTCAAGGCAACTCATGACGCAATTGAAATTGCACAGAAATTAGTTTCTTCCAAGAAACGCTTATAACAGATTTTAATTCTAATCAAGAAGGTTTCATTGGATATAAGGGAAGGACTGACTTTTGATGATGTGCTCCTTGTTCCCAAGCGGTCCAGCATAGCTACTAGATCTCAAACAAATTTGCAGACAAAACTATCCAAAAACATCTCACTTAACATTCCACTCATTAGTGCTAACATGGATACGGTCACAGAATCTGCGATGGCAGTTGCCATGGCACGCGAAGGCGGAATAGGAATAATTCATCGCTTTCTTACTATTTCAGAGCAGGTTACAGAGGTCTTGAAAGCAAAACGCTCTGGCAGTATCATAATAGAAAATCCGTATACAATCAAACCTGAACAAACACTCAGAGAAGCAATTGATTACATGAGAGAAAAAGGTGTCTCAGGCCTTTTAGTTACAGACTCGCAAGGAAAACTTGTTGGTATTCTGACAAGAAGAGATATTTCCATGTTGGAATCAGGAGACGAGAAAAAACAGGTAAAAGAGGTTATGACAAGTGATGTCATCACAGCCAAGGCAGGCGTCAGTACTGACGAGGCAAAAAGTATTCTTCGAAAAAATTGTATTGAAAAGCTTCCTCTGCTAGACGAAAGGGGAAACGTAAAGGGATTGATAACAAGCAAGGATATTATTAATGCCGGAAACTATCCACAGGCCTCAAAAGACAAAAAAGGCAGACCGCTAGTTGGTGCAGCAGTAGGGGTAAAGGGAGATTTTATGGAAAGAACAGAAGCACTTCTTGATGCAGGCTCGGATGTCATTGTAGTAGACATTGCACACGGTCACAGCGACAATGCAATCAATACTGTTCGATTGATAAAAAAAGCATTTCCAAGCTGTGAGCTAATCGCAGGAAATGTTGCAACAGCCCAAGGAACAGAAGATCTCATAAAGGCTGGTGTAGACGCTGTAAAAGTAGGAGTAGGTTCTGGCTCTATCTGTATTACAAGAGTAATTACTGGCTCTGGTGTGCCGCAGTTAACAGCTGTTATTGATTGTGCCCAAGTAGGCAAAAAGTATGACATACCAATTATATCAGATGGTGGAATAAGAAATTCAGGTGATGCTACAAAAGCACTTGCAGCAGGAGCATCAACTGTAATGGTGGGCAGCCTGCTTGGAGGAACAGATGAGAGCCCAGGTTCATATATTATGAGAAACGGTAAGAGATTCAAATTCTATCGGGGGATGGCCTCATTTTATGCATCACTTGGCAGAAAGACAAAGGAGACGGGTACATTATCGCTGAGCGATGACCTCAATGATTATGTTGCAGAAGGTGTCGAAGCTATGGTACCATACAAGGGCAGTGTCACTGATATCATAAAACAGCTTACAGGTGGCATACGATCTGGACTGAGCTACTGCGGTGCAAATAACATAAACCAAATGCAACAAAATGCCGAATTTATAAAAATGTCAACAGCAGGTTATGCCGAGAGCCAGCCTCATGACGTCGAGCTTATGTAAACCATTTTAAATATAGTCTTTCAGTAATTCTTGTAAATGTTTACTAAAAAAACAATAATTGGAATTGCTATTGGTTCATTCGTAGTAGGGTTCGGCATAATTCTTTTAATTCAAACATTCACTACTGCCTATCAAGTAAATGATACAGTAGATATAGGAAAAAGTGACATATTTGATTTTGACGCTAACCAACATTCTCGTGAGATACTTAATGTTACTGGAAACTCTTTTCATGTAAAGTTACAAACTCCAAGTACCGGTTTGCAGGTAAATGATGATTTTACAAAGGAAGTTAGTTTTGACTGGGTTGTTCTGCAAGAAGGCAAGAACTTTATCAACATTACAAATACAGGAAGCTCTACTTTGCAGGTAACTGGAAAATTATATGCCAATCCAAAGTTTCTTGAGACCTTGAGTCCCCTTATTTCAATATCAACCGGAATTCTAATTATTGGAATAAGCGCAGCTTTTTCAGTTAGAAAACCACGAGGCTTTTAAGATAACTCTGCTCTTGGATACGACCCTAAGGCCTTGAGAAAGATCGTACTTGATTTTATTTTATTTAAGGTATCTTGGATATTTTTGTCATCTTGATGTCCTTCAAAATCCACATAGAAGTTATACTCCCACGGTGTAGTCTTTGTAGGTCTTGATTCTATTTTTGTTAAATTGATCTTGTTTTTGTTAAATTTCTCAAGGACATCATATAGTGCACCTGGAACATGTTTTATTGAAAAAATAATTGAGGTCTTGTCCTTTGATGTTTTTTCCTGTTTTTTATTGGCAAGAACTAGAAATCTGGTATAGTTATTTGAATTGTCTTCGATTCCTTCTTTGATTATACCAACATTATAGATTTCAGCCGCCTTTCTGCTTGCAATACATGCAATGTTGTCTTTTTTTAATTCTAGTACCATCTTGACACTGCCTGCAGTATCGTATGTTGGCACACTTTTGAAATGATGTTCTTGTATGAATTTCCTACACTGCCCAAGAGCTTGGGGATGAGAATATACAGTATCTATTTTTTCAAGACCTTGCAGGCCAATAAGGCAATGCCTTATCCTGTGATATATCTCGCCTACTGCACTAAGTTTTGTTGTAAGTAAAAGGTCATAGCTCTCGCCAACACTTCCCTCGATAGAATTTTCAACAGGTAAGACAGCATAGTCTGTGGTACCATGTTCTGTTGATTCTAGAACCTCATAAAATGTTGGATAAGGTACTGTTTGTATGTTATTTTTGAAGAAGAGGGTTGCTGCAGCCTCGCTGTATGCACCACGCTCTCCCTGAAATGCAACTTTGAGCATGTCTTTACTTGGAACCGATTTTTATAAAATCGCTGTTTCCAAATTTAGTAGACAGCTTTCTTTCTTCGATATAACCACAATCTGTGCACTTGATGTTATTGCCAAGCATTACTATTTTTCCCCCACACTTGTTACACTGGGAGAACAAGACTCCAAGTTCAGGTTCATTAATTATGGCATGTATTACTCCATTGAGATGACTGATTATCTTTGCAGCTACAATATCGCTTACCCGAACTAGGATCCTCTTTTTTGCACCCTTTGCTTGGCAAATACACTCTATTCCAGCATGGGTTGGCTTGCCGTTTATGTACATCATGTTAATTGCAAACATGTTATTCATCAAGGCTGATACTGTTCCAATGACAATGTCGCCCACCTTGGGAACTGAAACTTTTTTAAATTCATTGATTTTTGCTATACGATTTGTCTTGTCAAATTCTGCAATTCCAATTACAACTGACCTAATAGATTGTCCATCATCAAACGTATTTTGACCAGTCTCAAATTCCTCAATTATTGCTATTTTATCACCTGGTAAAGCTGGCTTTGACAATGTGTCAATTCTGGATTCGATGATTATAATTGTTTCAGTATGGTATCCCAAGTTGATTTAACTAAATTCTCATTAGTGATTTAGAATTTCCATTACTTGGGAATCTTCAATCTGATCAAATTCCTCATAAAATTCTCCAACTGCACTAAAAAATACAGGCGAGTCTAAAACCACAACCTGTGCTATACCGGATAGTTGTTCGATTGTATCTTGTGGCCCAACCGGAATTGCAACAATTACTTTTTTGGGATTTTGCTTTTTTATCCACTGTACCACAGCAAACATTGTTGCTCCAGTAGCGATTCCATCATCAACTACAATAACAGTTTTATCTTTTAAATTATATTTGGTATTTCCACGAAATTTCATTAGTCTGCGTTCTATTTCTTTTAATTCAGAGGCAACCTGTTGTTCGATGTACTTTTTTGGAACATTCAATGACGTAATGATATCCATATTGGGAAGAAAACTTGAGTCATGCATTACGGCTCCAATTGCAAGCTCAGGATTGTGAGGCGCACCTACTTTTCTTGAGACAATGATGTCTAATTTTACACCTAGCACCTTTGCTATTGTATCTCCTATTATTACACCTCCTCTAGGGATGGCAAGTATAACAGGTTTGTCATCCTTTAGACTCACTAATTTTTTTGCAAGTTTCTGGGCTGCATCAACTCTGTTTTTGAACATGAATTATGTTATCCTGTTCTAAATATTTTAAAAATCTGATTCTCAGCTAATTTGCAATTGTCTATAGCCAATGGGGAATCTGAAGGAATCCTTCTATGTTTTCTTTGCGTAGTATTTTGAGTAGTCCATTTGCCTGCGGAGTTGACAAGACTGGCTTGTGAAAATGGTTATCTGTTGATATTCTAGGGCATGCTACCTGAATGAAGGCATCGATTCCCTTTAGATTGCGAAGCTTTTCATCAGTTATATCAGTTAGCGCAAAGAGCTGGACTTTCTTTCCTAGACGTTCCAACTCTTTTTTGAATTTTAGCGCAGTAGTTTTTGAAAATTGTCCCTCCTTTAGTCCAACAATAATTCCAAATGATTCTGCCTCTGCTGCCTTGTAAACTGCAAGTATTGCCTTTCTTTGCAACTTTTGTGCAAATTCAGTTACTTCCCTTATCTCGTTAAAGTAGGGATCAAGAACGTAGGTAGGCTTGTTTGTAGACAGCGCTATTCCTGCTGCATGAAAATTGCTCTGGCCCAAGAATACATTTGCATCTACAACATCCTTTGTTTCTGTTACAGGATAAAATTCACACCCAAAAACCTGTCCGTCGTTTAGCTGACCTTTCCCCTTTCCTATATTGACTCTAATTTTGCCTTCTTCTTCAAGTATTTTTTTTACCTTGTCAACCTCGTGAAGATGCTGGCTATCTGTTACAAGTGAGACTGCCTTTCCTCCAAGTTCTATGGCACATTTTTTTGCAACACTCTCAAAGGAAACATCATCAAATGCATCAACTAGAATTATGTTGTCCCCAAAACTTGTAGAATTTATCGTGTGTCCTATGTGAAACAAAATCTCTGCTCCCAATACCTTGGCTCCGTTGCTATTCATATCACAAGTTCCAAAACAGCTGTCAGCTAGTACATAAGCCGGAATTCCAAATGTTTCCATTATACTACTTGCAGTATCTTGGATCTTGGGGAGAATACCATCAGGTCCATTCAAGGCCACTGAGACAGGTCTTCTTTTTTCGATCTCTTCGAAAATCTTTTTTTCATCTATTACTATCAAATGCTATCTGAAATTGTTTTTTTAATTTAAATCAAGCGAACACACAATACTTAATATCGTAGCTTTTCAACATCAACCAATGCCAGTTGCATTTGTGTTGGTAAACGCGGAATTGGGTGCAGAAAGCGAGTTGTTAAACCAACTAAAAGCTATCGAACATGTCAAGTATGTCTATGTTCTCTACGGAGCATATGATTTAGTGGTAAAGGTAGAAGCCCCCGATAGTGAAACCCTCAAGAGGACAATATCAAACAAAATAAGGCAACTCAAAAATGTCCGTACTACTCTTACCATGACTGTTATAGAATGAGCCAAACGGTCCTGCATGTAGGATTTGATGACACAGACTCTGAAAAAGGAATGTGCACTACATTTCTTGCCTATAAAATTGTAGAATATCTAAAAAAAGAAAAAGTAAAATTTTTGGATTATCCCTATTTGATACGATTCAATCCCAATATTCCATGGAAAACTCGAGGAAACGGTGCCGTAGCACTAAAGATTAGTACTACAAAACCTCGCTTGGTTAAACAAAAGATTGTACAATTCATACAAAAACACTCTGCAATACAGGATGGAGCAAATCCTGGATTGGTCTTTTATGAAAATAAAGAAATTCCAAAACATTTTGCAGAGTTTGGAAGAGAGGCACTACACAATCTTGTAAAAAGGAAAAAGGCAAAAGAATTTGCCTTACAAAATAATCTTGAGACATTCTACATGGGCAATGGACAGGGACTGGTAGGTGCAATCGGAGCAATTGGATATGGCTTTCGCGACCATACCTTTGAGTTAATTTCATACAGACATGAATCTAATTTTGGAAAGAAAAGACTTGTTCTCAACGATAGTGTGAGGAAAATGCAAACGGCAACATTTCCAAGGACGTTTAACAGCTATGACGAGTCGAAAGGTCGTATACTTATCGCACCCCATGGACCAGATCCTGTATTTTTTGGAATACGCGGTGAAGATGTTGATTCTGTTATACAAGGAGCGTCACTTGTTAAATCTGCAGAAAAGTTTGACGGTTACATGGTATTTCGTTCAAACCAAGGTACAGGTGATCATCTACTTGAAGAGCTTTACATCAAAAACCCAAAGCCATTTTCTTCTGGATATGTTACAGCTCAGGTATTTGAGAAACCAAAAATCAAGAGGGGAGGCCATGTTGTGTTTTCACTAATTAAAGATGGGAACAAAATAAACTGTGCAGTTTACAAGCCTACTGGACTTGGTACCATTGCCTCAAAGCTTGCCAAGGGAGATGTCATAAAGGTTGGAGGAGGAATAAGAAAGGCTTCTAAAAATCACAAACGTGTTTTGAATATAGAGTTCTTTGAGGTGCTCAAGCTTGAAAAGAACTTGGTATCAAAAAATCCTATGTGTACTGGTTGCGGAAAACAGATGAAATCAAAAGGAA
>CAYUTC010000068.1:0-8331 GCA_964447595.1 uncultured Nitrosopumilaceae archaeon | reverse complement strand
AGTAACCGGCTCATAACCGGTGAGCCAAGGGATCGAAGCCCTTTGGGCCCACTCCTTTTCTGGATTTAATCGGGGGCCAACAATTTTTCGGGTATCCTTGGATACCTTTGGACCCACTTCAATTAATTTATGTCAGTCTGATCTGTTGTAATCAGTTGTACTGTAGCAAATCTGTTCAATAAAACCAATTTTAAAATAATCAGTTAACTATTTTGTTTTGGCTGCAATGAGGAATCAGAGTTATGGCTGAAATAATGATGTGAAGGCATTTGTCTGAGCTGCCGAAAATTATACGAGATATGTTAAATTTGACACAAAGAACATCAACATAAAACGTTACAGAGTATATATAAAGCCCATATGTAAGCAGCAGGATGCCTCAGACAAAGCCCATCGTTAGCATTGAAAATGTTGTGGCTTCAGCTTCTGTTGATCAGCGCATCGATCTTAATATCATCACACAAACTTTTCCTGACGTCGAATATCACCCCGATCAGTTTCCAGGCTTGGTATTTAGATTGAAATCTCCAAAGACTGCAACCCTGATCTTCAGCTCAGGAAAAATGGTTTGCACTGGAGCAAAATCTGAGGAGCAAGCAATCAAGGCAGTACAAAGCGTGGTTCAAAAATTAAGAAAAGGAGGCATCAAGATCAAAAAAGACGCAGTCATTGTTATTCAAAACATAGTGGCATCTGCAAGCCTTGGAGGCAAAATACACCTAGAACAGGCAGCAAGAGGCCTTCCAAGAAGCATGTATGAGCCAGAACAGTTCCCGGGCCTCATACACAGAATGCTTGACCCAAAGACCGTTATTCTGTTGTTTGCCTCAGGAAAACTGGTTTGCACAGGTGCAAAGAAAGAATCTGAGGTATATAGGGCAGTTCACAACCTTCACACGTTGCTTGAAGAAAAAGAACTAATGATCTACGAGAGCTAATCTGAAGATCTTTTGGGTTTAGTGACGATTCATCTGTCTCTTAATTCTCTCAAAAGTCTGGTCATCAAGTAATTTTTCGTTGTAGAGTATATCAGAGATTTTCATTACGTCTGTAACTTCGTGTAATCTCACACCTTCTGTGGCCAAGAGTTCTGCTGCACCCTCTAACCTGTTTATTATCACAAACGCATCTCTGATAATCATTTTTGCGTTTTTTAGTGCTTTGACAGCTTTTATGATGGACTGTCCTGTTGTTCCTACATCGTCAATAAGCAACACCTTTGATCCTTCCTCTATCTTTCCCTCGATGAGACTGCCTGTGCCGTAGTCTTTTGGTTTCTGCCTTATGTATATCAGAGGCTTTACAGTCTCTATTGCCAAGGCAGAAGCTATCACAAGCCCAGATGTTGGTACAGATGCAATATAATCAAAGTTATCAAGGCCCATGCTTTCAGATATGGAATTTTGAAGATATTTTATCATTTTTCTGAATTGGTGTGGAAAACTTGGCACTAGTCGAAGATCAACATAATATGCGCTTTCCTTTCCGCTGGAAAGCTTGAAATTTCCAAATTTTATGGCAGAGCTTTCCTGCAAAAATATTGCAAATTCTTTGACAAAATCCACAGCAAAATTTACTGAACTAGATTTATTTTAACTGTCCCATCGATATTATATGCCTGAGATTTGGCTAAATTACGGCTCAACAGAAGTTGTCTTGGATATAAAAGCCGAAAATCTCGAGAGGGAAATAAGGTCAGAAGGAAAAAATTTAAGCGATTCTGAAATTGCCTCAAAACTTGGATCTATAGATCTTACAAAACCAACGGAGATGGTAATTTTGGAATCTACAAGAGCTGTTCAAAAGGTTATCCAGTCTCTATTTGAAATATGTAATCAAAAATCGCTTCCCATACCGAGAATTCTTGTAGATAAATCGAACCTGCATCTTGCAAAAAACATGTTTTCTGATCCATCCATCTCAATTTCTGAATTTGACAACTCTCAACTGACAAATACAAATCTCATGTTTGTAGGCGAAATGGAGTTTGATGGATTATTTGGATATGACACTATCTCTACTAAATTACTGAGAAGATTTGGAAAGGAGCAGATGTTAGAAGCATATGAAAAACGAAATGGAAATGTGCCTCATCCTGCAGAAGATGTATCCGCCATTGAGGTAGCAAAAAAATTCACAGATGGATTTGATATATCGGCCCTTGAGGTGGTTGCAAATTCATCTGGCATAGTTGATGTATCTATGGATCATCCATCTTCCACAATGGCGCTTTCTAAATCCATGTCTTCATTGGCAGTAAATGATGTAGGAAAACACAGGATATTATTCATCAGTACTGGCAAGGAAACTAGCAACGAAACGCTTGACAAATCGCTTTCTTCCTTGTGGAATTGTGCCAGTGCTGTAAAAGAAGAAGGTCTTGCAATACTTTTAGCTGAATGTAAAAATGGACTGGGATCTGAATCTCTTCTTCAATATGCAGAAGGGAGAATGAGTCTGGACAGATTGAAAAGTCCTGTCAAATATGTTGACGGCATGGAAAATCTGCTCTTTTTAACTGAGATTCAGAAACAATTCAAAGTTGGTCTTGTTTCTATCTTGCCACAGTACTATGTAAAAGATAAATTGGCATTACTTTCATTTGGAGGAGCAAAAGAGCCTATGGAATATGTACTAAAAACATATGGAGAAAGACAAAAGGTAGTCATTGTGTCAGACGGTTCTCGCGTTTTACTGAGGTAATATGGAAAATGGCAACGGTGCACAAAGAAATGCTAGAAGCATAATAAACGGAAACATCTTTTTTCTTTTGGCAGAAAGAGGAGATATGTCATCTAGAGGTTTTACGTCCTGGCTTCGCATACTAAAAATCAATACAAAGAGTGCCATGATGAAATATCCTGTAGCTGCAAGTATTCCTATACTTGCATAAGTGAGAATCCTGTGCCATTTTACACCAAACGTTGCCCGTGCTACGTGCCCGCCATCAAGCTGCCATGCCGGAAGAAGATTCAAGAAGGTGATGAGAAATCCAAACCATGCCGCCAATAACACTGGCGACATTATGAGTTCTTTCCCCGGAATGTGTTTGCCTACTAGAGCAATCGTTGCATCCATTAGAATACTTGAGTGGATCTCAACAAGTCCTTGATTTGCAGATAGATCCTGTGTAGTACTTGGAATCAAAGGCGATAGATATGCGCCATAGGCTGAAACAACGATGGTCACAACAAGACCTGCTATGGGACCAGATATCCCAATATCGAATAGCATGTTTTTATTTACAATGAGACCACGTGACATAATTAGGGCGCCAAAGGTAGGTATGAACCCCACTACTGGAATTCCTGGAATGAAATATGGCCAACTTGTTCTGAGTTTGTGCCTTTTTGAGGCAATGATATGTCCCAATTCATGAATGCCAAGAATTCCCATAAGGGACGCAGTGTAGAAAATGGCAATGATGAGGGGGTCTCCAGCCTTTGCAATAGAATTTGTGGATACTGCTCGATAGTAACCATCTATCAGCACAGTTGCAATGGTTCCGGCAAACAATAATCGAGGAATCCATGTCCTTCTGGCTGCAGGAGGTTGGAATATAGACACTATGATAAATGTACTTCCTAAATTTTTCTCTATCCTAGCAATGAGATTTTTTTGTTCCATCTTTTGTGCTAGAACTTGAAATTTCTCTTTTAGGTCTGTCTCACTTATTTCTACTTCTAAAGATCTAGGTGTTTGGATTATTCCTTTTATTGTAAAGAAGGTAGAAACAATATCTGTGACTTCATCTACAGTAGGTACACTCAAACGATATTGATGAAGCCTAATTACATTAATTCCTTTATTTTACTTAAAGTTAAATAATTAATAATTCAAGTATTCTCGGAATGCAAGTGGCACTACGAGAGATTGGGAACTGCATAATCAGAAGATGCGATCCTTCTGATATAATACCTGTAATGGAGATTAACCTCAAAACCCTGCCTGAGCACTATTCTGATTATTTCTATGAAAGCCTCCTTGCTGAATTGCCTGAGGCATTTATTGTGGCCGAGGTAGAAAAAAAATTAGTGGGGTATATAATGTGTAAAATTGAATATGGTTTTTCGAACTTCAAAAAACTCGGATTTGTAAAAAAAGGACATGTGGTATCCGTTGCAGTATTGCCAGAATACAGACAAAAAGGAATTGGCAGGGCTCTAGTTGAAGAATCTATAGGAGGCGTAAAATTAAAAAAGTCAGACGAGTTGTATCTCGAGGTAAGATGCAGCAATAATGAGGCTATAAGATTGTATGAAAAACTCGGTTTTACAATAAAACAGAGACTAAAAGCATACTATAGAGACGGTGAAGATGCTTATCTTATGGCAATTGAATTCTCCTACTAGATTAAAATAAATTAGTCTGCAAAAGTGTTTAGCGTTATGATAAAGCGACGCTCTGTTGGAATAATGATCTTTATTTTGTCTATAGGGGGATTCTTTGTATACGCATACTTGCTGATGCTCTCAGAATGGAGTCCTATAGTGCTTCAACTCTCAGTGCTTATGGCTGTAGGTGGTATCTTAGGTGTTATATCTTGGATAGGCTATAACATGGCCACATCCAAACCGCCGCCATCTTCATTTGTAACTGACGACAAAAAATAGTCATTTTGATATTGTGGCATCCACGACAGCTTGGTAAAATCTAGGGCCTATTGGTCTTACAATTTTTGCACCAAATACTTCTGCTTTAATATTGATGACAGACATGAAATGACTAGTAGCTGCAGTCCCAACTTGGTTTTTTTTATCTGAGCGTATGTGGCAGTAATAATGCAGTATTCCTTTTTGTTTTAGTGCCTTTATTGCAGAATGCAAAAACTCATCTGATCTCTCAGGAAGCAGCATCAAAGCCCTATCTCCTACGTCAGTCAGTTTATTCTCTATCATGTATGATGCATCTCCCTCTATTGACTCCACCGTTCCTTTTAGCTTGTTTATGGCGATATTTTCTGAACAAAGTTTTGCAGCGTATGGATTGATATCTATATTGTAAACATGACATTTCTTCTTTTTTGCAGCCACAATGGAAAACATGCCGACTCCACCAAACATGTTGATAATTGTCTCTCCATCATTTACGAGGTTAGCTATTCTCAGACGTTCCGTAGAAAGCCTTGGGGAAAAGAATGTTTTTTCCACATCCACTTTGAATCTGCATCCGTGTTCTTTGTATTCCGTCTCGGTACTGTCTTCTCCCGCAAGGAGTTCCAGCTTACGTATGCGATAATCCCCTTCTACGGGAGACGACTGGTAAAAAATGGATTTGGCAGTCTTTACTTTTTCCAAGAGAACTTGACCTATCAGTTTTCTTTTAGAAAGCAACGAGTCTGGAATTCTCAATATTATTTTGTTTCCTATCTGATCAAATGCGCCATATAGCTCTTCAGTCTCCTCTGGAGTCAATATGCTAGCCATTGCCTGTTTTAGCATCTTTGTCAATTTCGATTCTTCCAAGGTGTTAGGGGTTACTATAAGGTTAACTAAACACTTTAGGTACTAGATAAAAGAACGCCAGCAGACATAACAAGCCTAACAATTGAAGGTCAGAACAAGTGGATTACACTGATACAAAACGCAAGTGGGAGTAAGGCATGATTCACCAATGCCCTTTATGCCATACTAAATTGGAATTGGACTATTACTATCCTTTCAAGTATTTTTGGTGTGATGATTGCAGAGGAAGAGTTAGAAGATATTGGAAACCTCATTAGTTGGAAGAATCTTCACTAAAAAACTAGCATACATTATTAAATATTGAATACTTGCATCCCCTCTTCAGGGTGTCACTTTACATCAATTAACGAAGTTAAGGCAAAGGAGATTGCAAGAGAATTTCTCCAACAGCACTATTCAGTAATAAAAGCAGAAACACCAGTCCTAAAGGAAGGTGCTTGGTTTGTTGATGTTTTGGTTTCAACACCCAGTGCCAAAAAGTTCCACGCCAAGATAAGTTCCAAGACTGGTCAGATTATGGAGTTTTTCAGAACCAACAACTGACTCTATTCACTTAATTTTTGTAAAAAGTTGGTCAGGTTCTTATTGTCATCTTCAAGTCCTGCAAACTCTTTTCTTATCTTCTCTACTGGAACCATATTGGCGTCACTAAACAATTTCTTTAGGGCAAAGTTCAGGATGTTCTCTGTAAACAAACTAATCACCAACCACAACTTACCAGGTTCGACAGACGCAAAATTACCAGAGCTAAATGTTCTGTTTGCAGCCTTGAAATCGATTGGAATGCCAACGCTACAAAAAACATTTACAATCGAGGCCTGCGGTTCGGGTCAATCGCACGGCAAGGTGAAGGTATGAAACAATCAAAAGATGTTGTACCAGATTGCCGTGAGTCAGGATGTTAATCAACAAAAATACATCTTGGCAGAACCTCAATTTCTGTAATAGAAATGTCCTGTCCGCTTCTGCTCTCTATCTAACCTGCTGTCTGATTTGTTTACTCGAGGTCTCATGCTGGTCTCGTCTCTTCGATAAGTGATATCAAGCGATTTCAAAAATTGATTCATACCGTCTGCTTTTGACATGGGTGCAGTGGCATGTCCCTCTCTGCCGGGGTTGCCATGAAAGATTACAAGCGAATCAGAAATCAAGTCCATCAACTGTATATCGTGATCGATTATCATGGCTGACTTGCCATAAGACCGGACAAATCTTTGAATTAGCTTTGCCATGGCTATCCTATCTTCCACATCAAGGAATGCAGATGGTTCGTCAAGTGCATAGAGATCTACTTTCTGTAGGAGGCAGGTGGCAATAGCTACCTTTTGAAGTTCTCCTCCTGACAAATTCCTTATTGACTTGTTGTAAAGCTTTTTTATTTTCATTGGTTGTAAAATTATTTCTTCTTCTGTGGTACCATCTATTCCGCTGTTGTTTGCTTTTTCCAATAGGGATATGACCTCTACGTCATAATCATTTGAAAGATATTGCGGCTTGTATGCTATCTTGATTTTCGTATCAACTGGACCAGACTCTGGCTTTTCAACGCCAGCTATAATCTTCATCATAGTTGTCTTTCCTAATGCATTGGCACCAACTATTCCTAGAACCTCGCTTTTTCGTACCTTGCCAGCATCAACTGTTAAAGAAAAATTAGGAAATTTCTTTTCCAATGAAGGATATTCTATAATGCTCTCAGACATGACAAATTCGTCAGTTGAGGTGGATGCATCAAACCTAAACGCTGCATCCCTAAACCGAACATTCTCATTGGGTAGGTAGCCGCCTAGGAATACGTTTATCCCCACTTTTGTTGAAAGGACATTTGCAACTATGCCATAGGCCGCAGGCTCGCCATAGATAATCTCAATAAAGTCACTTAGATAATCAAGGAGCGTGAGATCATGCTCCACTACCATGACACTTTTTCCAATCTTTGCAAGGCCATGAATAACACGTGCCACTCCCATTCTTTGGAAAACATCATTATATGAAGACGGTTCATCAAAAAAGTAAAAATCAGACTCTTTTGAGGCAGCCACCGCTACTGCTATTCTTTGTAGTTCTCCACCACTTAGTTCTGGCAGCCTAGTGTCAAGTGCATTTTGCAAACCAAGCTCTTGCACTAGTTCTGGAATCTTGTTTCGTTCATCATATTTTTCAAGCAATTCCCTTGCAGTGCCATCAAATGCCTTTGCAAGGTTGTATACTTGCTGTGGTTTTATGGATGCCTTCAACTCCTTGTTTGCAATCTTTTCAAAATGGAACTTTAATTCTGTACCATGAAAACTCTTTAAAATATCACTCCATTCCAGCGGCGAGGAATAGTTGCCTAGATTGGGTTTGAGGTTTCCAGACAAAATGCTCACGACAGTGCTTTTTCCTATGCCGTTTCTTCCGAGCAAGCCCATTACTTGTCCTTTCTTCAAACTGGGGATGCGATACAGCCTAAACGCATTCATCCCATACTGATGAATCTTGTCTGATTTCAATTCCTCTGCCAGATTAACAATGGTTATGGCATCAAAGGGGCAGACCTTTACACAGATTCCACAGCCGTTGCATATATTTTCGTCAATCTGAGCTTTGGCAATCTCTTGATTAAGTATTATGCAATCTGCACCTGATTTGTTTACGGGGCAGTACTTGATGCATTCAAGCCCACATTTTTTTGTCTGACAGGCATCTTTATCAAGAACCGCTACTCGGTGTGTCATTGGCTAATCACGCCTTTCCTTAATTTATATCTCTATCAGGTAAGATTAATACAGGACATTTAGGATGAAATGATCAAGCCGGCCATAGCGTTGGGGTCCGACCCGGTCCCATTCCGAACCCGGAAGTCAAACCCAATGTCGCTACTGTG
>CAYUTC010000067.1:0-8760 GCA_964447595.1 uncultured Nitrosopumilaceae archaeon | reverse complement strand
TATATGAATTCTTTTGTCCCAAAATTTGTTTGGTTTGATGGCAAATTTGTAAAAGATGAAGATGCCAAAGTTTCTGTGATGACACATGCCATTCATTATGGTACATCTGTTTTTGAAGGGTTACGCGGATACTGGAATTCTAAGAATCTATACATTTTCAGACTAGATGACCACATCAAACGATTCAGAAGATCTGGCAAGGTGTATTCAATTGTATCAAGATTCACAGACAAGCAGATAGCCGATGCAATAATTGAATTATGTAAAAAAAATAATACAAAGGAATCATGTTACATAAGACCATTTTATTTTGTAGGAAGATACGGAATAAACTTGCATGTCACTGAAAAAACGCCAACGCACACTGCCATAGTTATGTTTCCATTTGGCGATTTGTTTAACAAAAATGGCATCAAAGTAGGAGTTTCTTCATGGAGAAGAATTCATGATGTATCCACACCGCCTCTGGCAAAAATGGGGGGAAATTATCTCAATTCCATATTGGCAACTCAAGAATGCAAGAGAGAAGGCTATGATGAAGCCATATTGCTAGATCAACTTGGAAACATAAGCGAAGCACCAGGAGAGAACATTTTCCTAGTAAGAAACGGAAAATTGCTTACACCTCCATCAAGCTCTTCAGCACTAGAGGGAATAACAAAAGAATCTGTAAGTACAATAGCTAAAGATCTTGGCTATGAAACCATAGAGCGTGAAATACCTCGAACAGAAATTTACTTTGCAGATGAAGTATTTCTCACTGGAACTGCAGCTGAGATAACACCAATTATTTCTGTTGATGGAAAAAAAGTCAATGATGGAAAGGCAGGAAAAATAACTAGACAAATCCAAAAGATTTACTCAGAGGTTACCATGGGAAAAAGTAAAAAATACTCTCATTGGGTAACAGAGGTATACTAGATGAAAATTGTTCAGATAGGAGTGGGAGGATTTGGGAAAAACCATGTACGAATTCTCTCTCAGCTTGGCGCCCTATCTGCAATCTGTGATGCAGATTCCAACAAGGCAAAAGAATATGCTACAAAATATTCTGTAAATCACTATTCTTCCATTGATTCACTTTTGAGTTCAGAAAAATTTGATGCAGCGTTTGTTTGCACTCCAACTTCAACACATTATGGAATTGCAAAAAACCTCTTGGAGCAGAAAAAAAATGTGTTTGTTGAAAAACCCATGACATATCTATCTAGAGAAGGGGAAGAACTCTTATCAATTGCAAAAAAGAACAAGCTTGTCCTTACATCAGGATACATAGAACGATTCAATCCAGCAGTTTCACTTGTAAAAGAATATGTCAAGGCAAAAAAGTATGGGGAGCTAATCATGCTTGAATTTCACAGGGAAAACCGAATGCCTCCTCATATCAAGGATGTTGGAATAATTTATGATACATCAGTTCACGACATAGATACCGCAATGTGGTTATTTGATGATGTTCCAGAGGTAGTGTTTGCAAGGTCCGGAAAAATAAGACATGAACACGAGGATTTTGCCACAATTATGCTTGGCTTCAAAGACAACAAGGTGGCAATCATTTCATCTAACTGGATTACTCCAATCAGGGTTAGAAGATTTAGTGCAGTTTGTAGTGATGCAATAATTTCCTCTGATTTTATAACACAAGAGGTGAAGATAGAAACCAATACTGGTGCTGAGATTCCGCGAAAAGAAGTAGAAGAACCACTTCTTTTGGAAATAAAAAATTTCATTGCAGCAATACAAGGAAAGGAAAACATACGTGTCAAGCCAGAACATGCAGTTAATACCACCAAGATAGCCGAAGCTGCACTTTTATCTAGTCACAAAGGAACTCCAATTTACCTGGATCTCAAATGAACAAAAAAATGATGGAAATTCTTGCTTGTCCAATAGACAAACATTTTCCACTAGAGCTTGTTATTCTATTATCAAATGAGGAGATTATCTCGGAGGGGGCAATTTTTTGTTCCAAGTGTTCTAGGTTTTATCCCATAGTGGACGAGATACCAATCATGTTGCCAGATGAGCTGCGAGACAAAAACCAAGACATTGAATTTTTGAAAAAACACAAAGGCAGTCTTCCTGAAAAAATCGTAAATAAAGGATTGCCGTGGCATTTGTGATGAGAAAATGGTAACAAATTTTGTCTCAGACAAGGCAAAATTAGGAAAAAATGTAAGAATATGGCATTTTGCTTATGTAGGAGACAATACGGAAATTGGTGACAATGTAAAGATCGGCTCACTTGCACACATTGACTATAATGTGAAGGTAGGCGAGAATACCATGATAGAAGGACTCGTATACATTCCACCGCTCTCAAGAATTGGAAAGAATGTCTTCATAGGCCCGGCGGCAGCACTAACCAATGATCCCTATCCTGCAAGTAAAAAAATGATAGGAGTTACCATAGAAGACGGTGCAGTGATAGGTTCACGTGCAGTCATCAAGGCTGGTGTCAAAGTTGGAAGAAATAGTGTGGTTGCAATGGGTGCTGTAGTTACAAAAGATGTTCCTCCAGATACAGTTGTAGTTGGAGTACCAGCCAAGGCCAAATATTCGCGTGAAGAATATGACAAAAAAAAATCCAAGTGGGAAACTAGTGCTTGATCTGTTTTTGAAATATCCAGTTCTTTATTTTTGACATTATGAAGATCCATGCTATTACAAGCAGGATGGCAATTGCTGCCTTTACTCCAGAATCTAGTAAATGATCGTATTTATCATAACCGCTAATGGAAATTGGTGCAATTATGTAAATGAGCAGCCCACCTCCGCCAATAATCATCAACCACATGATAAAAATAAATACAAAAATTTGAACTCTCATGGTTTTCCTCCCATCATAAATGCAGTGATAACAGCAAGTGCGGCAGAAAATAATGCCAACTTGAAAATTGCAAATCCCACCTCTTTTTCAGTCATTGGTCCATGTGCAAGTATTAGTCGTACCAGTGTGATAGGTGCATCTTTGTCTGTAGTTGCCATCAGTTTGAAGTCTTCAGTATGAGTTACAGGATTGGCTTTTAGCTGCCTGTGTTCTATAATTCGTTTTACACTAGAGAGAAAGAGAAATGAGTTTATCACCGCAGGCAACAGAGCAACTGCTGCTATCACCTCAACATGACCTACAATAGCTATTGTACCATACATTGCACCCAACATGACCGCACCAGAATCACCTGGAAATATTCTACTTGGAAATTTGTGATATTTGTAAAATGCCAAAGACACAAACCCCAACGGCAAGCTTGCCAGCGCAATTGGATAGTTATGAACTATAAACAGAGATATGGTAAGAGCAAAACTGGCTATGGTCATAAACCCACTTGCAACGCCATTGAGCACATCAATTGAATTAATGGTATTTCCTGTAATTGCAATCATACAAATAATTAATGCAAGGTACAATTCAGGAATTTTCACAGAACCAAATAACGGAAAATCTAGGTGAGCTGGAAGATATGCTCCGATTAATATTATTGGAATTGCTGTTGCAGCAAGAGCTACAGGTTTGAACCATCCGCCCAGGACTTTTCTGTCATCTGCATACCCCACTAGGAATGCAAGTGAGCTTGTAAGAATTATTGCGAGTACCCCAGTAGAAGGGGATAATGCATAAAGGACAAGCTCTGATGCCAGTATGCCAGCAAGAATGGAAGGTCCTCCAGGTCTTGCAACCATTGCACCGCCAACGCGATTGTAATCTTTTACGACATGTTTTCTTTTTTCAAGACTTTTTATCAGAATTGGTGTAAGCGTATAAACAGTAACAAATGCCACGGCTGAAATTATTATAGCCGTTATGGTGTCATCAAGCATCATCTTACTTTTTTAAGCTGTGTCTTTATGTTTTCTGCAAGTACAGGTCCAATTTTGTCCATTTTTGCAAGCTTTTCATTGGGAATAGAGTCTAATTGTTCAAGTGTTTTAATTCCATTTTTGAACAAAATTCTTGCACGCACTCGACCAATTCCTTTTACTTTTACAAGGTCTACAAGTTCTTGTTTTATCCCATATTCTATTCGTGTACGCAAGACACCTAATTCTTCCAAGACATAATCTTGCTTCTCAAGTTTGGCAAGCTCATATATTGCACGTACAAGCCAATCCGCACTCTCTGACATTCTATACATATCCCCTGATTCGATTCCCAGGTTATCTGAAAGAAAGATCTCAGTAGATTCGTTTATCCAAGAATTCATGGCAAGCAAGCTTCTATTGCAGTCATATTCAGAAATATTTTCTATTAGCTGATCTGCATGATTTTCAAGCAGAATGCTGAGCAGTTCATGATCCTTGTTTCGTAGGGAAAACTTTGGGAAAAAATCTTCGCATGATGTAATCATATGCAGCATTCCAAAAGTGTGTTGCCTTTTCTTTGAAACTTTTTGCAAAGATTTTCTAAAATATACTGCAGTAAGAGGATCTATGTACAAGGTAGAAGTTTTCTTGCCAAACTCTGTAGCAATAAATCTGCCTCCCTGTTGTTTTATGAGATCTTCAGACTCGAGATATCGTAATGCTATCTGGATCTTGAATTTGATGATAGACTTTCTTTCCTGAGAGCCAGAGAGTGTTTTTGAAAAAAATTCTATTATTTCATCATTTTTTATTCCAGGTGTGGTAGAGATTAAGCTTAGTACATGCGTTCGTAGAGCCTTGTCACCTGTAAGTTTTGAAGAGACTGGTTCAGGAATGCCGTTGATGTAATAATCAAAAAGATCGTCACTGTTGGAGCTTCCCACAATTATGGCCTCACCATATTTGTCATATTGTGGTCTTCCTGCCCTACCAGACAGTTGTTTGTATTCAAGTATGCTTATAGGTTTGTTTGCTCCAAATTTGCTGTCATATCTGTTTATGTTAGCAATTACTACACGCCTTGCAGGAAGATTTACCCCGGCAGCCAGTGTTGGTGTTGACGCTAGAATCTTTATTGTTCCGTTTCGAAATTCTGATTCAATAATACTTCTGCAATTCTGGTTAAGGCCAGCATGATGGAATGCTACGCCCTTTTTCACTAGAGTTGCAAGATTTCTAATGAGTTCAGTGTGTTCGTTATCGTCTAGAATTTTTTTGGAGATTTGCTCAAGTGTTTTTCTTTCCTTTTCATTGAGTTTTTTTGATACAGCATCAGAAGCTTTAGTAGCAAGTGAAACTGAACGTGTTCTGGTCTCTGCAAACAAGATGGCTTGGCCTCCATTTTTTAGTGAGTCTAGGCCTAAATCAACAGGTGGTCCTCTGATGCTTGTTTCTACCTCAAAATTTTTTCTGTCTTGCATCATGACAACTCCCTGATCATAAACTCCTTCCCATAGTGGTACTGGCCGCCAGTCACTTTCTACCAGTTTACAGCCAAGCCATTTTGATATCATATCTGCATTGGTTACAGTAGCACTAAGTGCAAGTATCTGTGGCTTTTGTGGTAACAACATTAGTTTTGTAAGTATTATCTCAAGTGTAGGTCCTCGGTCCTCATCTCCCAACAAGTGGACCTCATCTACAATTACAAGACTAATTTCATTTAACCAGTCTGCACCCTGTCTAATTACAGAGTCCATCTTTTCATTGGTAAGAATTAGGATGTCGTTGAGGCTCAAAGTTTTGTCTGTTTGGTCAAAATCACCAGTAGATATCTGAATTTTGATTTTTTTCCCAAAATCTATTGATTCGAGTTTTTTGAATTCGGAGAATTTCTCAGACGCTAGCGCTTTTAGCGGGCTAAGATATACTATCTTGCCCTTTTTATCAAACAGGTGTTTTATGATAGCAAAAATTGCAATTAGTGTTTTACCGCTTGCAGTTGGGGCAGAAACAAGAATGTTTTTGCCATCTAATAGCCCAGCTTTTATGCTCTTTTCCTGTGGAGGATAAAGGGTAACAAATCCGTCATCACAAAGAAATTTTGTTGCTATTTTGGGAATATCTACTTCGTCTACTTTCATACCCGGTTATAATGACCGGGTTTTGATTCATAAATAGCTGACTCTCGTTGCAATTTCTTGATGTATTTTCTGGCATCTTCTTCTGTAAATTTACCTGTCTTGACTAGTTCTTTGACAAAGGTTTTTTCCTCAACAGGTCTTTTTTCATCTCCTTCCAGTGACTTCATTACATCCATGAATAACTGCATCTTGGAAACTTCGCTGTGTGGCCTTCCTTGGAGAACCCCTAGGTCTACCTTTCCTGTATTAACGTCAACTCCAGCGTCTTCAAGCATGCTTTGAATTAGAAATATTGCTCGCTCTGCGTCTTCGCTATCAACTTGTGTTTTCATCAAGAGTCTGGCTCTTGCAGTTGCTAATCTTACCAAACCCTCCAACTGTCTTGGGGTTACAGTGATCATTCCTTCAGATTCTACATTTCTCATTTTCATATAATATTCCAAGATTTTTTCTTCAGCCTCTGGGGTAAGGTTTGGATCAAATCTCTTGGAATATGAGAGGTATTTTGTAAGAATGTCTACATCGATTAATGACTTGGTATCTGTTGTCGAAGTTCTATGTAGATTTAAAATGTGTTTTGCAATTCTTGTATCTCTTTCTTTTGATGGAATATCTCTTACAACAAAGATAAGATCAAAACGTGTTAGTAATGGTACTGGAAGATTGACATTTTCTGTGATATTTTTGAATGGATCATATTTTCCAAACATTGGGTTTGCTGCAGCTAAAATTGATGTTCTTGCGTTCAGTGTAGCAACGATTCCTCCTTTGGCAATGCTTACAGATTGTTGTTCCATTACTTCGTGTAATGCACTTCTGTCTTCTGGCTTCATTTTATCAAATTCGTCTATGCAAACTAGACCTTGATCACCCAAAACGACAGCTCCTGCCTCTAGCATCATAATTCCGATTTTATCTCTTACAACTGCTGCTGTCAATCCTGCTGCAGTAGAACCTCGTCCAGAGGTATACAATCCTCTTGGTGCAATTCTTGCGCAGAACTTGAGCATCTCACTTTTTGCTGTACCTGGATCTCCTACGAGGAAAATGTTAATGTCACCACGAATTTTTGCCCCATCTGCTAGAATCTTTTGAGTCGAGCCTACAATGAGTAATAGAATTGATTCTTTCATGATATCATGGCCATGAATATGTGGGGCAAAAGACGCTACCAGTCTATCATAAATGTCAGCATTTTTGGCAAGTGATTTGATTATCTTTTCTTCGTCAGGTGAGATCTCTTCTCTTTCAGTACTGCGAGAAGTTTTAGCTCCACGTCCTCCCAAGAATTCTATGTTGTTTCCTTGAATTCGTAGCCTGTAAATCCCGCTTTTTCCTCTTAACGATGGGATGTGTTCTTGTTCGATTCTTACAATTCCTGAAAGTATAACACGGTCTCCTGGCCTTGCATTATCAACAAGGTCTTGTAATACAGTAACGTCAAGATAATGCGGTAATTGGCCAGGAGGCAAATCTTCTGGCAATTCCTGTAGTCTAACCATTTGAAAGTCAATGAATTTGCTTTGCTCAGGAGTTAGCTCAAGTTCTCTATGAGTGCATTTTGCATCATCACATTTGAGCGGCTCTTTGAATTCTAGGCCTTTTTCCTGAACTCGTCTAGTTACATGCCCCACAGGACAGTGGTAAATGAGTTCTTTTGCAAGTGGTTTTATCTCAGAGGAACGTACAACCATGCCGGAAACGCTTACCATCTTACCGATAACCTCGGCATTGATTTCTCTCAAACTACGCTGTACAGGATAATTTGATATTCTTACTCTAATATCGTGACGAATTTTTTCTGCATATTGTGGAAATCTTTCTTTTAGTATGTCTTTTATTGCGCCTCCAAATGCCCGTAAAATTTCATCAGGATCAATATTGAACACAGATTCAATTTCTGGATATGATACAAGATCGTTGTAATCTACCACGATATATTGGATTTTCTTTGCCATCATCTGGTCTATTTCATCAACATACTTGTAAGTGCCAGACTTGTCTTTGAACTGGCTTAGGAATTCTTTTACCTGGTCTTGAAGTTTGCTTGATGATATTGATTCAGAACGTGTACTCAATTCTTTTCACCAAGAATTTGTTTTTTGAATCTAGTGCTGTTTGTATGGATGTAATCAAACAATGCTCTTTCTTCAATTGTCAATTTTTTTGCCAGCTCTGAGGTCATTTTAGATGAATCTGCAAGCCCTATTATCTTACCTTGTCTTTTGCGAACCAAAGAATTTAACATACTTTCAACTTTGTCACGGTCTTCCTGTGGAAGTCTTTGAAGGTATGAATTGGCTTTAATGTAGAAATCAGATTCTAATGTGGAGAGATCAAAATCGCCTTGAACGTTTTCTCTAACTATTGCTTGTTTTAAGGCAACAACCATGTCAGTGTCTTGTATATCAACTAGTTTCTCTGTTCCTAAAACATTAGCAACCCAACGGGGAATACTCAAAATTTCACCTTTTTTTGCATCTATTGTTGTCTCTGGCGATTCCATCTTCATGTCATGATTAAAGTGCACTTTAACATCCTGTAGATTGTATCCTATTGTGTGTACATGGATCAACTCCGAGATATCCATTTTTTATGTCGATCCTCCGATCAAGGCTCTATTAGATGGACCCGGATCGATCAACTTTGTTGACCTTCTGCTGAGATCATTTGATCTTGATTCCACTACCTCATGAGACAAGGAGAAGTATATGACTCAATCACTTCCTACCGATCAAACTATTCGAAAAAAAATTCATTGTATGAGATAATTTTCCCACCAGATTTTAATAACAATGGGTTATAACGCAAT
>CAYUTC010000066.1:0-8801 GCA_964447595.1 uncultured Nitrosopumilaceae archaeon | reverse complement strand
CATTTAATTGCATCAAGAAATTAGCCGTAATCTGTGCCGGGGTAGCTCAGCCTGGTCTAGATCGACACACACTTCTAGCATAACAAAATTACGACAGTAAGCCACAGGGGTGGCTGCAAGACCCCTTCCTCAATTTTTATTTCTGAATATTCAGTTAGAAGATCTGCTTTGCCCAGCCGCGTTCAACAAGCTTCTGTGCTGTTTGGGGTTTTACACATGCTGGAGAACCATCGTCAGATTTTATTACTAATTGAAAATCACTTCTGCATCTTATATCATTAGCAGCAATTCCAGATTTAAATTGCTTTAGAGGAGATAGGAATTTATCAATTCCTCTAGATTCTTTTGCGATAGTAAACGTAGTGGTTGATGAATAGTTATCGAAAATTATCTTATTGTCGTAAAGCCCACCATGTCTTGTAAGTTCAACTGCATAGTCTCCTTCCAATTTTGGGGTAAATTTCCACGTATAATCAACGCCTGAGCACGGCTGCGCATCGATTTGCCGTTTGTCATAAAAAACTGTGGAATTTCCGTCCAGTTTTATTGATATTTCGACATCAAGTTTGTAAAATGGAGTATCATTAACAAAATCAGGTTTTATAAAGAATTCCTTATTAATTGACGGAACTATCGCATCTCCCTTAGAATCCAAAAAATGGTTATTTACAGCAGGAGCTGAAACTCCAGGCAGCATTGAAAATGTATTAGGTCCTAGTCCCCCACATTTTTTATCCATCATAAAAGAATATGGATCAAGGACATTTCCCATTATTCCATTACTTAGGTAAAGTTGCACATTGTCACCTACGTTAAAAGTTGGATTAGGGTAATCGGAAGAATTTGTGTAAGCATATATTGCTGTTATTATTTGTGCGTCTTGAGGATTTTTCAGATATTCGTTAACTTTGACATTGTAAGATGTTAGATTTTTTTCTGGATTTGCAGATACAGAAATAACTTGTCCTTGTATAATCATGTTATATTTTTGATATAATTCGGAAAGCGTTTTTGGTGCAAGCGCGTGAGCATGTACGGAGAAGAGAATTGAGACCATTACGATCGAGATAATAGTCAGTATAATGATTTTCATGTAGTTCGGTAGAACGACATCGATTTAGAGATTGCTGATAAATTCTTCATAATTAAAAAATAAAAAAGGGTTATGGCCACAGAGCCACATTTGCTGTAGTACAGGTAGTAACTACATTGTTTCCTGATATGATTTGGTTGGTACTTAATGAACCATCTTGGTCTTTGCCTTTCATACTCATTGGTTGACACATTTCACTCTGAGCTCCACTTCCAGTGGCACCTGATCCGTCTGCATTCTTGTATTCATAATAGGCTTGCGCACTAGTTACAGCATTCCATGTGCCTAAGTAGCTAGTTGACGATGTATACATCAGAGCATTAGGCATATTTACACTCGGCATAGGACCTCCTTGATCCTTTGTGCAATATGGAGAGTTCTGGCATATTTTCTCTGCTAACGCAAGCAGATCGAATGTATTAAGGGTCCTTCCATTGGAGTTGTATTGAGTTTGTGGATTGTTGTCAACATAGTATTGCCAAGCACTAGTACCACCTGGGTTATGCATGGCAAAGTACTTCTGGTCGCCGTTATTCCCTACGGATCCTGTTCCTTGATAGTCTAACACTTTTGTACTTCCTTGCCACACTTCAACAAAGACTTTTGCTGTAGATGGGCTTGAACTACTGACAAAGTATCCTATGAGGTGTTTCAAACCGGAAGAATCCTTAGCCTGCAGATGCCAATTGTGGTCAACATCTTGGCCGCTGAAGGTTTGAGGTATCACTATAGTGATTTTACTCTTTGCTCCTGTTTGTGATGCTAGATTTTGTGTTGAGGCACCACCGAAAATGAAGTGTTGGTGCGCAGAAACTGCTTGGGCTAAGCCAGAATTAAGAAGCAATATTCCTGACATGAATACTGCCAGTCCTAGAATGGCTATTTTCTTCATTGCCCTACATCTCCTGGCGAGAGAAACTGGACAGAACCCTGGCCAATTTTCAGGCTTATTGATGTTCCTGAAAAGTCGTTGGGACCGCCCCATTTGCCTACGATATTCTGCATGTATAGGCCGTCCGGCGCATTGCTATCTACCTGTACAATGATATTGATTAGTGAGTCTTTACCTGGTTTGAGAAGAATCTTACTTGGTTCTAAAGTCACATGCACTCCCGGCGGCATTTTTGGCGATTCCAATTGCCCACCAAATGTGGTAGTGAAATCAACGCTGAGTTCTTGTAAACCAGTTGGCCTTACTATCAATGGCAATGTCACTGTAGTCGATTTCTGCAGCGCCGCTTCTGGCATTCCTCCATCTCTGACTAATGTATAATGTATTCCATCTACCGAACCCGGTGCTAGTTCAAACACAAAGGGATCAACGGATCTTGGAATTACTTCAGATTGGGATTGGATGAAAGCTGCTTCAGCACTAGTTTGTGCTAACACTAGTGTCGAAATGGCAACAGCTGCAACAATGGCAACAATGCTATAATTTCTTTTGTTGTGGTTTCGTTTGTTATTTGACGTCATTGTTGTTTCCATTGTTGGTAATAGCTAATAAGCCGCGCTCACGACCTGATAAGCATCAGCTGGTAAGTACCGACGGATAAGTATCAGCTGGTAAGTACGGGTCAATCAGTAACAATCATCAGTAACAATTATGCGAAACTTCTTTTTTAATCAAGACATTTCAAAATGAAAAACCCAGTTTCAACTATTGCACGTTCAGCTTATGATGGATCTTTCTGCCTGTCTCTGTTATTCTGACCATGACAATCTTGTCCTCACTTGAGGTTTCAATCCAGGAAAAGATCTGCATCAGATTCAAATATCTTTTGCATGTGTTGTAGTTAAGGCCAGAAAACATTGCAAGGTTTGTCATCTTTATTGGGCTTTGTTCATACAATACCTTGAGTATCCTATTCATTACGTCTACGTTGATACTTTTTGTACTAGATGGCATCTCCAAGACTTCCAAATGTTGTGTCCCGTACCGTACAGTCTACTGATAGCTATAAAATATTGCGCATGTATTCTACGTAGACTATTAGATCAAACCTGTTCTAATTTTGGTTCTTATTTGTTCTCTGTACTATATTTAGTAATAATTTTTTAAAAATTACACATGTGAGAATGCGATCAAATTTTCATCATGTTCTATCAAGTAAGATGTACAAAACAATTATGATGCCGTACCGTACATTTTTCCATTTAAGGATTGCATGTGTAGAGACTATCGTTTGCCAGGCAACTAGAAAAGATTTCCATAAAATACCTACCAACAGCTTATGAACTATCAGGTACTTTTTTAGATCGATGCCAAGAAAGGAATACAAGACAATTACTGTGAAAATTGATACATTTCAGAGATTTGTTAAAACAGTAAAGGATGCAAAGAAGGACGACCCAAATCTTGGATACAGCGAGTTTCTTGATTCACTTTTGAATTCTCAGAAGAAATCAAAATCAGTTTAGCGGTCTTCAAAAAGGCGCCGGAAAAGATGAAAAACGCGAGTCTTTAAGAAAGAGTTAATTCTTTATAAAGAACTTCGGGAATCGTTTATCCTGTCTACTCAATCTCTTAATTATATCATAATATGGATTCCCTTTTGTTATTATCTGGTCAATCTGTTTGTTTGCTTCTATCAACGCTATATCACACCAGACTAGCATATCCATTTTTTGAAGTGAGCCTTCAAGAAGAATCTTCCGTATAGCTGCCTGAATATACCATCTTCTTGCTGATTCCCACGGAGTATGAGAGACGTGGATATCTTGAAAGAGCGGCGCGCGTTTGCCTGGTTTATCAAAGGGCATTGCTTTTAAAAACAATTTCCCCATGTTACGTATGATTTTAGGAAATTCTTCGTCATTAACGTTGTCATGAATTATAGAACTTACTGTAACATTAGCAATATAGACGGGAACACCAAATTCGTTTTTTCTTATGCGATTCAAAAGTTTCTTTCCGTATAGTTTTTCTCGTAAGATTTCTTCTAAGGCATCTTTGGCAATAATGGTATGACCATCAAATTCGTTCATACTGTTCTTAGCTGTAAATGCTAGCGATTAATGCTCGTGCTCTTTTATCAAAATCAATAGGTTTTGTAGTGGCTGGAAGCTCATCAACTAATGAATCAAAATCAGATAATTTTTCTGATGCAAATTCTTCATTATCTGGTATCATGTAACCATGTCTCTGTCCTACAGCATATGGTTTATGTTTCTCTGAAACTATGACGTGTTTTCGATCAACAATCAGGTAGTGGTCTCCATTTTTTGGCATTTTTTTGCCACGATACACAGTCATGTTGTTGACAATGGCCAAGTTCGTCGTATCTACATCGCATTTTCCAAGATATGCCTGCACAGAAATATCTCTGTTTTGAATTGCCTCTCTGAATGCTTCACGTATGTCCGAAAAGTAGAGGATACTGAATTCGCCTGTAACAACATGAATTTCTTTTCTGGCTAAATTAATCAAATCTGTTGTCGCTATTCTGAAATAAAGATCACTTGGATGTTGTTTAATTGGAATTTTGGTTACTCGGTACATGTGCCACCTCTTGAATAATTGATTTTTGAAAGCAAAAGCTTTTTCTGATTATATGAAAAGAGTGTGAAATTCAAAGTTTTGACATCTATACAAAAAATATCCATGCAAAAGAACGAGCAGACAGTCATATAAGATTTTCAAGGTAAACTGCCGAATTTCCTGCTTTGTTTTAATGTCTTATACTGTTAGCTTCATGATACGTTTCATATTTTAATTACACCCTCAATAGTAGAGGAATGCGAGAATAGAGCTTTGCGACATATATGGAATCCAAAAAATGAACCTGTATTGTATCGGGTTCGGGAAGATGGGAGAGTACCAAGTCATTGTATGAGTCTAGCTTTTTGACACATCTTGATATTTTTATAGAAGAAATCACGCTAGCCTAGATATGGGACACAGAGATGGCGACCCGGACAAGACTAAAGAGGAATACGACAATGACAATCACGCTGACCAAGAAAACCCTAACAACGACGAGTATGATAAATAGGCTAGAAACGTCCTAGCAAGCAACTACAGACTCGTATTCGTCTATAACCCCGTCGGATTCATCGTAATCATACTCCTTTTCCCTGTATACCGGAACGTCAAAAATAGCCCTGTCTTTCGCAATTACAGCAGTCTTGCTATCTATCTTTCTTACCCGAATGTACTGGGACACCAAGAAATAGACAGTCAAGGTTGTATTTGATCTGGTTGGATCATACCCATCGATCCTTGGATCAACTTGTGCAAACCGGTTTCCCAAAACAGCTAAATACTAGTTTGCCGTTTGCCACTGCAATGACTCGCAAAAAATCCTGCGGGTCCTCGATTAAGTACAAAAATGGACTGGGCCCAAAGGTTTGCGCGAGTACGTAACAGATGGGAACCAGACATGAACGGCAGTAAGCCACAGGGACGGCTGCAAGACCCCTTTTCTAATTTTTTTGCTAGAATTAAGACAAGATTCGTAACAACAGATGTAGCGGGTCCGGGGGTTGTCGCCAGAACTGTTTTACCGGGCACCAACCTCCATTTTTTATTCAGGTTTTATCCTGTAAAACAGAATTGTTGATACAATACTGATCACTAGAATAGGAATTGCAAGAGGAAATTCTGGAATGGAGAATGTATTCATTGTGACATAATTTCCATAGATTATCTTTGTAGTATAATTATCATTTATTTTAGGATCATCTAGAATAAAACTGGATGAAAATGTCCCATTAATGTTAGGAACTATTGAAGTCTCTTTGTAGATTGTTCCCTTGGGATTTAAAATTTCAATCTTTACATTATTTTCATCCATGTTAAGTGCAATGCATCCATTTATTGAAATAATTTCTTTCCCAGTTGAATTATTCATTTTTGTAACAAAATAAGCAGGCAACACCTTAGATCCTGCGAATGATCTTCCTTTGCCATTTCCAATTATCTCAATTTTGCTAGTATTATGATGAAATGGTATAGAAATGGTTTTAGAGCAGGCGTTCATTGAAATATCTGAATAAATAACCTGCAGTCCATCAATAAACACGTTAAATGTATTATCATCTAACGGACTAACATCCAACAGATTTCTTGGTATAGTTATTATAAAAAATCCATCATCAATGCTGTCGGATTTTATTTTTACTAGTATTGAGAACGATTGTTGGTCTACAGTTACATCTTCAACCGTACCATTAACTATGGTGTAAGGAATTTTAAAGATCTGTTGAGCCTGTCCGTAATAATTTACTGGCATAAAATTACCTTTAAGCATGTAAACACCGTTGGGACTTTCAACAGAAGGGTTACCATATGCATTATTTGGAATAATCACAATGAACGATAAGATAAAGAAAATAGCCAGTAGTTTTTTCAACATTTTTGTATGGTATTAATATTTTAAATGAATATCTAACTACACTAAAAATATCTAATAACATTTTTCTGTAATTTTGTTGCCTGATGTTTAATTGATAATACAGTACATATTATAGTACTATTGGCAAGAAAAGAATACCGCACGCTTACAATACGAACCGAGGCATACGAAAGGTTTCTTAAACTGGCCAAAGAGATGCGCAAAAAAGGCTATCAGATGTATCACACACAGGTGTTAGATCATCTTATTGATGTATATGAGAAGAAATCAAAATGAGATCACTGTAATACACGTACCCTAACTTTTTATTTTGAATTTTATTGCCATACTTATGGAAAGATTTGTCATGAATACTTACATTTCGCTGTTACGTGGAATAAACGTAAGTGGACAGAAAAAAGTGAGTATGGCGGAATTGAAAAAACTCTACGAATCTTTGGGATTCAAGTCTGTGAGTACATACATTCAGAGTGGCAATGTTGTCTTTCAATATCCTGACACAAATACAACTAAACTGACAGGCAGGATTGAGGCAAAAATTAAACAATACTTCAAGTTTGATGTATCTGTTTTAATCAGAACAAAAAATGAGTTTCAGGCAGTGATTGAAAACAACCCATTTCGTAACAAGGACTCACACAAGCTCCACGTTACTTTCATGTCCGACATATCAAGTAGAATACAGGCAGATGAAATAAACAAATTAAAAGAAAAGTCAGAAGGATTTTCTATCCATGACAAGCAGATCTACCTCTTCTGCCCCAATGGGTATGGAAAAAGTAAATTGAGTAATACCTTTTTTGAAAGAAAGTTTAAGGTTACGGCAACAACACGAAACTGGAAGACGGTATCAACTCTTTGCGATATTGCAAATTCAATCCAATTTAATAAGACGTCAGGACGCTGACCAACATGATTGAGGACTATGTGACTGCGATGAAAGAAGAGGGAAAGGCTCCAAGTTACATACAGTCGATAATTACAGCGGTGAAAAGTTGGCTTGAACACTCCGAGATAAGAATATCCAGGAGAATAAAGGTTGGAGACGTAGACTCGACACCAACGCTGGAAAACGAGAAGGTTCCCGAGCCGGAAGAACTTGCAGAAATGTTCAGCAGGGCAAACCTAAGGGTGGCTGCAATAGAATCGTTGATCTGCAAGTCGGGCCTGAGACCGCAAGTACTTGGAAACGACGATGCGACAGATGGTCTTACAATGAAAGATCTTCCCGACCTTGTTATTCAACAAGGGCTGGTAAGGTGCTTGCAGATTCCTACAATGGTCATCGTCAGAAAAGGTCTGTCAAAGGCAAGGCACCAGTACTTTACCTTCCTTACACCGATGGGGACTCAAAGACTGCTTGCATATCTGAACGACAGACTCGTCAAAGGTGACGCACTTAATGCAGACTCGCCTGTAATGGCGCCTGACATGGATCACAGTTATGGGAGGCGCAACAATCAGGACAAAAAATTCCTGCCAACAAAACAAATCACAGACCTTATGAGAGCATCGTTCAGGCCAAGATTTGGCTGGAGGCCGTATGTGTTACGTGCTTTTTTTGACACACAACTACTCATAGCCGAATCACGCGGAAAGATTGCGCACGACTTTCGAGGCTTCTTCATGGGACACAAGGGATCAATCGAAGCAAAATACACTACAAATAAGAGCAGGCTGCCAGATTCTCTTCTGAAGGAGATGCGAGACGCATTTCAAAGATGTGTAGAATTTCTGGACATTGAGACAAAACAACCAGACGCAATATTGAATCAAAAAGAACACCTTCATCAGGCAATCGACACAGCTGCCCCTGACAGGGTGCAAGAGATGCTCAAGATTCTTGGCATCGGCAATACCCAAAGCAGAGAGTAGCCACAAGCGATGATGCAGAACAATTGATTTCACAAGGCTGGTTGTTCATGGGATCACTTCCAAACGGCAAAGTGATCTTACAAAAAAGGAATTAATATGATGCCATGCTAGCCCCCACGTGCCGGGGTAGCTCAGCCTGGCCTAGAGTGCCAGTCCACAATAAAGGGTAATACTCATAATCTGGAGGTCGTGGGTTCGAAACCCACCCCCGGTATACATGCTCTGATTCGAAACCCAATGAACAAATTTGGACATCTTTTTTCAAGTCCTTTAATTCAAAAGGAGGCCTTAGGATATAATAGAGACAGATCTTCACAACTCTCCCAGACGGTTTGAGAAGGAAAAGGCAAACATTTCATTATTTAAGAATGGCGTATATTTTCTATGATCACATACAAGATCTATAGAAAATATTTTCGCAAGTTTTTTGCTTGTGTTGCCTGATATCTACAAAAATCGATCATAGATAATTTTTTTAT
>CAYUTC010000065.1:0-9115 GCA_964447595.1 uncultured Nitrosopumilaceae archaeon | reverse complement strand
GCACAAAACCTCCACCGCGCCGAACTCCCAGCATGAATCCCACTCCCCGCGCTTTTCTGCGATCAATACTTAAACTAATAAACAGGTTTGAAATGGATTCTGTTAATGGTAAGACGAAAAGCAGTAAAACCAAAAACAAGCGGTCCAAAGAACATTACAACAGGTCTGTGTCCAAAATGCGGCACAATAGGAAAGATTTTGATTATAGGCATGATTGGCAGCGAAAAAGGCAAATGCCAAGCATGCAACGGCGAGTTTGATCTGTAGCAAAATACTGACAAAACCCTCAACAAAATAAACCATAAATTTTTAAGATCACTTCTAGCGAAGATTGGATATATGGCCGAAGGTGCGGAAGAATCCATCTACGAGCGAGTTGCCAGACTAGAAGATGAGGTAGCAACACTCAGACATGAAGTGGATATTATCAAGGGAACAATGAGAAACAAGATAGTAAGGTACGAGCACAGGCTAATCAAACGAGGAACTGACGTTAAATCAATTATCGATTAACTTTTTCTTTAATGCTTCTAATCAAATCTAAAATGTAATCAACATCATCGGCTTCTGGTGCCAATTCTAGATATCTATCAAGTGACTGCAATGCAAGACTGTTCTGACCTAGTCTTAATTGTACAATTCCATTGTCCCTTATCTCTTCTGGAGACTCTGGAATCAGCCCTAAAACCATGTTGATGCAATGCATGGCAGTAGTATAATTGAACGACTGAAGATACGAGTTCTTCAAGTTTCTTGCAATTCGAATCAAGATATTTTCAGGCTCTATTTCATTTAGATAGTCTGGATTAAATTCCACACCATCTCCAAAGTTGCGGTTTAGCAATTCTTGCAAATCATCTACATCTAAAAGAAGGCCACCGCCAAAGGGATCTAAGATCATCTCTTCTGAATACTTGACTAAAAAGTGTCCTGGAAAGCCCACAGGACGGAGGTCTAATTGTATGTGTTTTGCAAGCTCGATGTAGATTATAGACAATGTAATTGGGATGCCGCTTTTTTTGTCAATTACTATGTTTAGAAAATTATTTCTAGGATTATAATAATCGTCTGTATCTCCATGAAATCCAAGTACATCGAACATGTATTCATTTAGCATTGAAACAAGATAGGTTGGATTTTTTGTTTCAGATACAGAGTTTCGCAGTCCTTCTCCAAACTGATTTAATTTTTGTATGTAATAAGAAACATCAAGTTCAGGAAATTCAAGTATCTGTGCAGTCTTTAGGCACTTTTCAACTAGAGTGTATCGTGGATTTTTTGCATAAGAAATCCACTCTGCCACAAATGGATCAAAATCATTCATATTCTCTTGAGATAATTTTCTGGATTTTTAAGCTCCCTTGTACTAGGTGGTTTTTCAATGAGGGTTGGATAGGTTTTGATGCCAAGCTTGCTGGATACATATTCAGTAAAATCCATTCCCATACTCTTTCTAATTTGATATGATGAGATGTCAGTGTTTGCAAATGTAATCAAATAGTTTTGAAAATCCCTGTCGTCTCGTAAAATATTTCTAACAGCAAATTCTGCCATTCCTTCCATCATTGTAAATGCCGCATGGTGTGTTTGTATTGGAACAAGCCATCGCTGATAAATCTCCAAAAGCTCTGGAATGATATCAAGAATCTTTGGATCAACTGAAACCTTGGTAAATGTCATCACGTCAGGCCCAAGAACTCGTACTATAAAGTTGTCCGGGTTTAATGTGAAAAAGAGATTTGCACGTTTTGCTACAGGATATTCGTCTGGAACAGGTGGCAGCTGAAGGTATTCGTAAAGGTTCTTTATCTTGGCATCATCAAGACTGAGAATTATGTTTGCAAGCTCTTCATTTATGGAATTTACCTGGGTAACGGCATTTTTATTGACTCGATAGAGATTTTGCTGAATGGAATGGATTTGCTCCTCTAGTACAGTCATTTTTAGTGCACCAATATATCCGGAATTTACCTGCTCAAACTTTGATTCGTATGGAGTACCTTGCTTGAACAAAATTATCTTGGGATAGCTAGAAAGTATGAATCTGTTCAAAAAAATTGTTGACTCGTAATAGTCTCCATATGTAGTTGATATTTGTGAAATGTATCCCTTGGCATAGGTTGAATATACCAGAAATTTTGCAGTGTTCTTGCTTGCAAGCCCTGCTATCTTGTCTGTCTTTTCATGAGCAATGGCAGTAAAGAGCTCATCTACAAATGATGCACAATCCTGCGTAGGAAAGACTTTGTGACCCTTTAATTGCTTGAACTCGACCAGATCTGGAAACTGGACCGTTGTCTTCTCAGAGATGGCAATGCCGGTGAACTTGCGAACTTTATCTGCTGTATCTGAGAACAATCTCTCGCATATGGTTTGTACGTCATCAAATCGTATTTTGGTACCAAACGCTTGGTCTGCCTTGGGAATTGATTCATTTATCTCCTTTTCTTCACTAATTTCTACTGAAAGCTGGTCCAAGAGCGCAAAAGCAAATTCTTCAAACTCTTCCATCAGAGTTGACATTGTACATAGTGTTATTATTTTTATGGAGCTAGTTTTCTCTTTACAAATATGGGTCTTCAAGAAAAAGACAGGACAATGCTTCAAACAATGATAAATGAAGAGATTGCCAAAATTCCAGGATTGATTAGGAATTTACAATTACCAGAATTCCAAAATGTCTTTCAAATAAAAAATCAAGCCGAATATGTATATGGATACACTCAAGGCTCAATTGTTGGCAAGTTTGAAACGTACTACTTTGTTGTTCATTCAGGTAAGAAACCATCAGGAAAAGAAGCAGATGAGATTGCTAAAACATTGTTGCAAAGCTCAAGCAAGATTAGGGAAGCAATTTTTAGGACTGGCTAGTACAAAAATTATCTCAAAAACTTGGCACTAGATTGCATCAGCAGATTCATCCATCTTACTACCATGTGCCATGTCTCCATGTCTTGCTTTTCTTACCACTTTTTTGCCACTAAGTACAGTGATCAATGGATTGCTACTCTCAAAATCAGCTGGCAGTTTTACAACAAAACTTGCCCCGTCAAAGACATGTCTTGGCTTGTCCATGTCTGTGTCCATCCAGACACAGACTTTTCTATCACATAAAATGGTACAATCCTCAATTGTTTGACCACGATTTCTAATCCTTACATATTCATTTCCTCCATCAACAAATTTTTCAATTGTGAAATTGTATTCTCTTGCTATCTTTTTTGCAACCTTTGTCCTTACAAGCCAAGTAATTATGCCCACCGCACCTGAGGCCACCACTGATGTTATCACACCATACAACAGTGTGAGATCAAGACCTGTTCGTGCTGGAATAGGTGGAGGCTGGGTATAGTTGGTCGTTGATGGCGGTTGCGATGATGATTGTGGGGTGTGAAGACTCTGGTACTTGAGAATTCCTACCAGGTCATTGTTTATGGTATTTGTGCTCTCGCTTACATTTGAGATTATACTTCTTGGATCCTTGATTACAATCAATTGTTGATACTCACTTGGAGTTAGGACTACACCAGATAGTGTGATTCCATCAGCTGGTGTAAAATCAAATCGTGTATTGGTTTGGGTAGGAGTAGGTGGTGTTGTAAGAGGTGGTTGTGTATTGTTTGTTGGGGGAGTACCAGTTTGAGTGGGTGGTGTTGTAGATTGTAGAGCAAGTGGGGTTGCAGAAGCTTCGTTTGATGGATTACTTATTGTATCAGAAGCAAAAACGGCAGCAACTCTGTATGTGTATGTGGTTCCTGTCTGCAGTCCGGTGACAGAATATTTTGTAGAGGTACTGCGTGTATTTTCTTCTATTGTAACATAGAGGCTTGGGGCTTGCTTCCATTCAATCTTGTATCCAATTACTACTTGCCCATACGATTCTTCTGGAGCAAGCCAAGTAAGATCTATTTGCGTAGGTGACACTGCAGTTGCAATAAGTGGAGCTGGCACTGTTCCTGCGATCTGATGTTCACTTTCGTATGTCAAGAGTACGGTCAAATCAGTATTTATCGGCTGAGCAGTCTGGATGTCATTTGCAATTACACTTCTTGGCTCTTTTCTTTCCTGTAACTGTTGATAATCTATCTGTGTTATGATAACACCATACAGAGTTGTTCCATCAGCTGGTGTAAAATCAAACTTCTCATCTACTTTGGGATTAGAACTGGGTGCAGTGTATATGGGAGGTACAGATGTTGTTAATGGTGTTGCAGATGCCCAGGTTGAGGGATCTGTAGACGTATCATCTGAATATATCGCCGAGACTCGAAAGGTGTACGTTGTTCCAGTAGTTAGTCCTGTTATGGAAAAAGTAGGAAACGTACTTTTGGTGTTTCTAACCAGTGTATCAAAGACACCATTGCCTATCATTTTATCAATTTTATAACCCACAATTGTTTTTCCGTAATTTTGCATTGGAGCAAGCCAAGTGAGGGTTATCTGAGTTGGAGATGTTGCAGTGGCATTAAGCTTTGTTGGAGTTATGGGGCTAGGTGCGCCCAGTACATATCTATCATCAAGTGATACTGACCAGACCAAGATAACGGCAAATAATAAAACAAAGACAAAACCCGTTTTAGCGTCTGGATACATTTCTTGATTCCCTGATACTATGCCTGTAAGTCCTTTCAATATTTACTTTAGCTACGCCCAAAATTGCCCTTGGAAAGACTTCCTTTACCTGTTCTTCTTCTTTGAGATATTTTTCATAACCCTTTATGGGCCGTAGCGAATCTTCATCCATTATGTTATAGTTTGTTATCCCTGCCTCTTCGAAAAGTGATTCCAAATCATTTTTTGAAAACCATTTTGAATAAACCCCCTTTGTTGTTCTAAGAACAGAATTTTTCTCGTCTTCTTTTGATGTGATAATGTTTCCTACAGTCTTTTTGACTTCGCGTCCATAGAAAGTCTTGAGTCCAAAGTCTTTGAAGAGCCTCTTGTTGAATACAGATATTATTATGGTACCAGTAGGTGATGCAAGTTTTTTCATGGATTTGAGCAGTTGAACCTGCAAGTCTCTATTTTCTTGATTGCCCAGAGTTTGGAAGGTACAAACTATTACCTTGTGGGTATCATCAAACATGGTATGATTGAGGTTAAAGTTTTGTACAATTCCTGTGATGGGAAATATCCTCTCATTAAGATAGGGACCAAGACCATATCTTTTCAATAACGTAGCAGAATGGAATGTCATTTCCTGGGAATAGTCAATTCCAACAATGCAACGCAGGTTCTTCTCATAGTATCTCTCATACTTGTAAAGTGTAGTAGTCTCTGGGTTTTTTTTCAATTCCCTGCATGAATTTGAGCTTATCTTGGAGCCAAGAAGCAACAGAAATCTACCAGGACCTGACCCCGCATCAACAAAAATTGCTTTTCTGTCCTTTAGTAGTTTGTCTAGATATCGTACTATGAAAATGTCTTCAAATCTTTCATAGGCACGAGCTGACCACGCTGCATCGGTAGGATGTACAACATTTTTGAAATATTGCTTTGCCATGTTGTTGCTTGCCAAAATGCCCCTCACAAGGTCGTGCTCATCTTTTGTAAGCTTGCCCATGTGAAGACTGTCTTTTATTTTTCGGGCAATAATTCCCTTTGTACAAATCTCTGATCTTATCTTTGGAGGAAGTAGATTCAAAAATCCATTGTCAAATGAATAAGCCGAATTACAATTGCTGCACCAAAGATTTGTTTGTTTGTGGGATTTGCCGCTTTTAGAAATTAGGGGAGAATCGCATATTGAGCATTGTGCTATTAACAAATTTTTGTAAAATGCGGATGTCATCATTTAGTACCTTGTGCATCAAAATTTTCCTCGCTTTTTCTCTTGGCAGTTTTCTGTTTAGAGGCGCCTTCTTCTTTTAGATATGTGTCATAGGTACGGTATACGTTCCTAATCTTTTTCATATATCGCTCAAAGTCAGGAAGTTTTACCGGATCATAGTAGTAATGTGAATGAACCTTTGTCAGCGTATTCTTTGAGATTCCAACTCCTTCAAGTACATGTATGGGCTTGCTATCTACCGAATGCACCCATCCAAGGGATCTTATTTTTTCTATCATCTCTTCGAAGATCTCTATTTCGTTTGTCACAATTCGTAATAGAAAATCATAATTCTGTCCCTCTCCTTGGAGCAGATCAATCGTTGTGACAATTCCGTATTCTTTGCTTATCTCAACTAGGTTGCTATACATTTCAGAATACGGAATGACTCTTCTCTCAAAGAGTGGATTTTGTGTCTTGATAAAAGTATACCACTGGTAATCAAATAACTTGCTTGGATCTACCACTATCCACTTTATTCTATCATCTTTTTTACTTTCTTCAGAGTAGTTGTGCTCAAGTATAACGCCTTTTTTTACAAGCTCGTCTAGTTTGCTTTTGACACCATCACGTGATAAAACGTAACCCTGTTTTTCAAGTTCGCGTGATGCAGTGTCAGGGGTTGCCCCACCCTGTAAGGCATGCAATATTAGCAGGTCAAGAGGGCTGATACCATTTTTTGTAAGGTTTTTCATGGGAATCACATTACTTGACGTTTCATTATCTGTTCCTCGACCTACCATGGCTCATATGGGTCAGTATCTTGTTAAAAACAATTACGACACATTTGCAGCAAAAATGTTGAAGCACCACAATATGCACGCCTGATGTCATTGCCGCAGGCACAATAAACTGCCACATTTTTTGCCACAAAAACAGTTTGAATTGATTTATAATTTTTCGTCCAACTAATGTCATGACAGAAACACCAACCCTTGAAAAAATTGAGGGCTCAAAGTGCAATACATGTTCACGTGATTGTGTGCAAATGTGTGGAATCTGCGGAAACACATTTTGTACAAGACATCTGCTTTTGCATTCTAAAGGCTGCAGTGACTATCATATCCTAGTTAGTGCAATACTTCGAGATGAGATAAGCAGGAGTGTGAATCATGTACGCCAAGTAATACTGAGAGTCATATGACAAAATCCCCTGACGAGTCTGTGAAATTCAGACGAAACAACAATGTTGTCGGGATGAAATAGGAGGTGAAAGAGATGAATGAAGAACTAATGATACAACAAGAGGAAGGTTGGACAAGGCCTACCAAGAGCAAGAAAACCAAAGTGATTCCAGTTCTTGCCGCATCTATTCTGGCAACATTCTTTATCATAGGAAATACTGGCTTTGCCTGGGCAGATACAACTGATAATTCTGCCGTCACCATAAAAGCAACTGATGCAATAAAGAACGATCCAGCTGCAATGAAAATACTTGAAAACATTGAATTATTCAAGCAAAGATGGGCTGCACAGCAACATGCACAACAACTTCAAGACCAGCAAGACCAATTAATCGAACAACAGCGAGCACTTGCAAATGCATACTTGCAAAATGATCTTGCAAGAATGTCAAACATCAATGATAACACAACACCACAGAATGCCTTTGCAAACTTTGTAAGTACTGTAAACTCTCCAGCACAAAAGGTATTCTTGGATGAGTTCAACTACATGCAACAAAAGGTTCAGCAAGCAAAAGATGCAAAGAACCAAGTACTACAAAACGGTGGTACAGTTCAACAAGCCTTACAGGCATTCAATGACGCAGCAACATCACACAAGATTAATCTTGTGAGTGTAAATGCACAACTAAATGTCAAGTACAACCTTGCAAGCCAACAAGTACAGAGTTTGTTTGACCAATGGGGAGACATTCCCAGAAAATAGCCACAAATTTTTTAATTATTTTTAATTTTTTATTATTGTTCCAAGATGCGATATAACCTTGTTTTGGACTAGAACTATCAAATGTTTGGTATAATTTGCATCCAACATTTTTGTTGCAAAAACCTCTCTAATTGATATATAATTTTTTGATCAAGTGGTATCATGACAACGATACCGACAATCAAAGACCTTGTAGAGAGCATAAAAAATAAGATTAGAGATGACATGACTGAATTTCAGTATCTCTACGATGAACTGAAGGCAAGAAAAGATCCTAACGTGGCATTGGGTGATCTTACGGAAATAATAGGAGGAATTCTATAATGAGTGACTCTGCCACACTTGCCAAATGTGTAGAATATGCAATTCAAATCATGCAGTTTGTTGACGGCAAAGAGAACTTTCTTGCACTAGGCAAAGTCATACTTTGCTCTCTGTTTCTTGGGGGTGCTTGATACAAATGGAAACAAGGGAAAAAACTAGCAAGATACGGGAAATAAAAGAAACTTTTTCTAGCGCGGCAGAAGTAATACGCCGTTTGGGAGCATCTGGAATGCCAGAATCTTTTGGCAAAATTATGAGCACTGCTTTGATTGCCAAGGAAATAATGGAAATTCTCAGGACACCTGAGATGGTAAAAAACATTGAAAATTTTCGTGTGATCTCAGATAACATCAACGATGCATCTACCAAGGTACAAGAAACCATAAAACACCTAGAAGAAACAGGTGTCATAAACGAGGTACAGGGATTGGTCAAATCCACCAAAACTACAATGGACTCGTTTGGAAGTACTGGTCAGGATCTTCACGAAGTAAGCATGTCTGTTAAAGAAGTGATGACATCGATTCGGACTCTGGTCAATGAATTACGAACAATTACAATATGAGCCAAAAGAGTTTTCTAAGTCATATGGTATCAAGATATGATGAAAATACATCTTTCAATCAATCAGATAGGACATCCATACAGATATCATATTTTATTTGCATTCCTACTTGCTTTGGGAATTGTAACAACTGTTCCTGTAGCTTCTGCCAGTACGGTCCAAATAACTATCATACCTGGTTCTGGTTCTAGCAATTATTGTGCTGCAACAAATACTTGCTACACTCCAAGCATATTGAACATCTCACCTGGTGATACTGTAACATGGACAAACACTGACAATGTGAACCATACTGTGACAAATGGTCTGCCATATGGTACACAGCAAGGTGATATCTTTGATAGCGGTATGATTGCACCAACAAAGACCTATTCCTTTACTTTTCAAGAACCAGGAACATACAAATATTTTTGTAAAATTGACAAGTGGATGGTAGGTGAGATAATAGTTGGACCTTATACACAACCATCATCTGCTACTCCAGAGTTTGGTCCATTAGCTGAATT
>CAYUTC010000064.1:0-9357 GCA_964447595.1 uncultured Nitrosopumilaceae archaeon | reverse complement strand
CCCCCCGGTCCACTACATACAAAAAACAATATACAGCCAATATGACTAGTCTGAGCAATGAAGGTATTCAATGGAAAATCGGCTGCAGAAGATTACATGTCAAATCACACGCTTACTTTTTCCACACCAGAACTGACCTTAATTCGATTTGCGTTCTGGCTGGGTGACATGGTACCAGATCCAAAAAATCCCGGACAACAAATGCCTCGAATTATGAATTTTGTAGAAGAGAAAGATTTTGCGCCTGTTCCTGTTGTTGATGATGATACTTTTGTTCCAAGTGGAGCTGTAAAAACAAGCAGCCTTTACGGAAATGTCAAGACAGAGACAGGTTCCGGCTCAAAATTCTGTTCAGAATGTGGCACAAAACTTTCTACAAATGCCAGATTCTGTACTGAGTGTGGAGCAAATCAAGATTAAATTCTATTTCCACATTTTGTGCAAAACTTTGCTGTAGGTCGAATAGGGGAACCACATGAATTACAAACAGGTCCTTTGATTGATGTTTCTTTTGGCAAGAGATTAGGGTCTGGTGTAGGAAGAACACCTGGTGTGGAAAAGGCAGAAGATGCAGAAATTATAGATGGCGGCCTACCAGCACCTGGTAGAGTTGCAGCAGTGACATGAGTGGCCTGGGAGCCTCCAAATCCCATACCGGTTGGCATGGTACCACCCGGTGTTCCAGGCAAACCTCCTTTATCAAGTGATTTTTTTATCTCAAAAATTACCTTGACTGCAAGAAATTCCAGAGCAGAATATGCCACAACATAGTCACCTAACTTTTCAAAAAATTCCTTTTCGGATAATTTACCCTGCTTGAACATAGTATTTGCATCAAGAAATGATTCGTAGTAACCCTGTGTATCGTTTAAGAGATTTTGTAATTTATCAAATAATAAGTTAAGAGTATCTACCTCTCCGCCAAATGACATGCTGGACTGTCTCTCTGACCGATATTAATTATTTTGTTCCAAAAAAGGTATGTGATTCTAGATTTTTTCTAGGGTCTTGTCTATCATGTTCTTATATGAAGACTTGGAGGCAGCTCCTACTTGCTGTGTGACTATCTGTCCTTTGTTGAAGATGGCAAGTGTTGGAATGCTAAAAACGTTGTATTTTGATGCAAGTTCATTATTTTCGTCTACGTTTACCTTCACAAAGTTAACCTTTCCTGCATATTCACTTGCAAGTTCTTCTACAACAGGACTTACCATTCTGCATGGGCCACACCACTCTGCCCAAAAATCTACGAATACGGGAAGTTGAGAATTTATTACTTCTCTATCCCATTCTTTTGTACTAACAGGTTTTGCTTTTTCCATGTTTTACTATGATATTGAATCCCTAAATATATTGAGCGCTTTTTTACCATCGACTTCGTAGGCCGTAGTAATTTCTATTGCCGTATCTTCTTCTGTCATCACGATGATGTTGTCTTCCCCAATTTCCAGATCTTGTGTGGCTTCTGGGATGCACTTCTCTTTTTAGTGGATCAGGAATTTTTACCTCTATTCCAAGTTCTTTGTTTAGATCTTTCATTGGAACTTTGGTTTGATTTGAAATTGCTTTAAAGTCTCCAATCGAAGAGTAAGAGACCAAGGTGATTGCCCTCCCTTTTGCTCCAGCCCTTGCAGTTCTTCCTATCCTATGAAAATATACTAGATCATGGTTTGGAACATCATAGTTTATGACTAGAGCTACCTCTGGAACATCGATTCCTCTTGCAGCCACATCAGTTGCAACCAAGATGTCTGCCTTGCCCTTTCTGAACAGATACATGGCTTTGTCTCGTCTAAATTGGGACATGTCTCCCTGAATCGACACTACGTTAAACCTAGCCTTTTCAAGCTCATGTGCTACACGTCTTGTTCTTTCTTTTGTTGAACAGAATACAATAGTTTGACCAGTCCTGTTTTCTTTGATAAATTTGAAGAGATAATCAGTCTTTTCTCTGTCCTTTATTACTAGAAAGGCTTGCTCTATTCCCTCACCACTGAGGTCATCTGCATCAATGAATATCCGCTGTGGATTTCGCATGTATTTTTCTGCCAACATTAGAATTTCTGGAGGCATTGTAGCCGAAAATAATGCAGTTTGGTGACTCTTTGGAACAAGATCTAAAATGAATTTAATGTCTTCAATAAATCCCATATCAAGCATGGTATCTGCCTCGTCCAAAACCACATACTTGACATTAGCTAGTTTTACCGAGCCTCGCTTTATGTGGTCTATAAGCCGTCCTGGAGTTGCAACCACAATCTCTATTCCTCGTTCTAATTCATTTAACTGGACATTGATGCTTTGCCCTCCATAAATCGTTACATATCTGATGCCCGAATATCTTGAAAATTTTTGAATCTCTCCTGTTATCTGTACAGCTAATTCTCTTGTTGGTGCAAGTATCAAAGCTTGGATGCCATGTTTTGGAGTAATGTTTTGAATTATTGGCAAGGAAAATGCTGCGGTCTTGCCTGTTCCAGTATGTGCTTGTCCTATTACATCTTGTCCTGATAACAATACTGGGATTGAAGCTGCTTGAATAGGAAATGCTTCTTGAAAGCTTATCTCACTTAGCGCTGTTAGTATTGGATTCTTTATCCCTAATTCTTCAAATTTTGTCAACTTTGTTTCATCATCTTTTTACCGACATGACAGAGAAATCTTGTTGTTAATTTCCATCATTATCTTTGTTTAGCTTGTTTTGCCATTTGTCTCTAATAACTCTTTCCAAATTATTGAAAAAAATTACCAAATTTTTTAAAATTGTATAATCTGTTATCGTGTTACGTATCAGAGATTTGACCAATCAATATGATATACATACTTAAGTGACTTTTCCATAGAGTAGGCCATGAGCAGTGAGATTCGCCTAAAGAAACTAAGAGGATCAGGTGGTTTTGTAATGGCAATGGTCACTGATGAGCAACAAAGAAAAGGAAACTTGGGTGGACCAGACCTCTTTTTGGCTCCAGTCGGGCGTTTAGAATCTGAAAAGATTTCAAAATATTACTGCAATACTTGTGAGAAAGAATACCAAGGCAGCCCAAAAATTGACTATGAAACACCAAATGAGATTGTAGCTGATAATCTCATGCTTTTGGAAAAGGGCCAATACATTTGTACTACATGCGGTTCTATTCTTGCAGAATACAGGAATTTTAGCAAACAAGATCAAAACGCAGATGTTGGCATGGCAAGATCTGACATGTCAACGCAGTCCATGTTTATTCCACCAAAAAGCCCTGAATTACAAGAATCTTATCAAACGCCAAGTGTACCATCAGTCAAATCATTTAGTTCCATAACGGGATTATTGGTATATGATTCAGAAGCACGAAGAGTTGGAGTTGTAAAGGAAATAGGAATCCAACCAGGACAATCTGGAGTAATATTGATTGTAACAAAGAATGATGGCTCTGATGTTACCATAAAGTGGGATGAAATAAGAAAGATAGGCGAGGTTGTGCTTTTGGGAGGACAGGTAACAGAAAGTGAGTTAAAGTGTTCCAAATGTGGAAACGTCAACAATCAAGGTTCAAAATTCTGCGAAACTTGTGGAAATAAATTAAAGTAAAACAATGTTAAGCAAGATTTATCTTACGAGCTGAAAGGACAAAAATAAATGAAAAAACATTCTGCTAAATCAGGAATCATAAAGGATATCATAATTGTAGTTATTGGCATTGCAATAATCTGGATTGGTCTTCGAGTAGCTTTTGGTACAGAAAATCCATTTTATGTGGTATCTAGTGGAAGCATGGTACCAAACCTAAATGTCTTTGATGTAATTGTAGTAAATGGAAACATTCCTTTTGATCATCTAAAGATAGGCGACATCATCGTATTTAACAGACCTGTAGTACATGACAAGGTAATAGTTCATAGAGTAGCAGAGTTTCTAAACAAAGATCCATTAATCATTAGAACAAAAGGTGATGCCAATCCCGGTTCCATACCTGGAACAGACTTTCCAATTTCTCAAGGTGATTATATTGGAAAAGTTGTATATGTCATTCCACAGATAGGATACGTTACAAGGATTCTAACTCCACCAATTAACTATGTGATAATTGCTGTAATAATTGGCATAATGATAGTAAAGCAATTTGGAAAATCAAAGGGTGGAACTTTTAGTGCAGGTGATGATCCCCATTCAAAATCAGACAGCCCAGACATTGGAAAAATCAAAGAACAATCAGATAATGCGTATACAAAATCAACAGATGCAGAACCGAATAAAGATTTTATAGAAAAGAAAGATTCAGTAGACGACAAGAATTCTGCAAATAACAAAGATTAGAGTTTCTATTTTTTACTTATTTTGAATACTCGTTGGAAATAGTCAGATTGTTCAGGGGACATTTCCGCATCTTCTTTTACATTTGCCAAGTTTTTTGCAAGTTGTTTTTTGTATTCTAGCTGCATTTGGCGTGCAATTTGGATTCTCTGGGCCTGTGGAGAACCAGCGCCGTGCATTGATTCGGTCAGATATCCCACCGCATTTCTGCCCATAGTCATATTTTCTATCAATCGTAGAATTCGTATCCTGTTTTCAACATCTACTCCTTTGCGACCTTTTAGGTATTTTTTAAGTATAGGGCCAGTTTCTGGATTTCTTAGGTCTTTCTCAGACGGAAGAGTTACCATCAGTCCGCCAGCAATATCTTGAGCTAGTCTGCCTATCTCATATGGGAATCTTGTAACATTGTGTTTGCATACATTTGCAAGCATGTCGTCATTTAACCACACACCCGACTTCATGCGATGAGCTTGATATGATGATGCCACACCTGCTGCATATATGGTCTCATTTAGGTGAGTCATTTCTACAAGCTTGTCCCTGATATGGGATACATTTGGGATTCCGTTATAATCAGCTATTGAAGCGGATGCACCTATGAGTACGTCTCCTAGGCCAGTCTTGCAAACATAGCTTCTTCTGTGATAACAAGTAAATCTCTCTACCAACATTGATGCAAATTCATATTCACCGTTCATGAAGACATGCTCCCAAGGAACAAAAACATTATCAAAGATTATCATTGCTTCTTGGCCAGAATACTTGGCGTTTCCTGCATCAAGATCGCCTTCTTCCATGCTTCTTGTGTCACATGATTGTCGTCCATAGATGTAGGTGATTCCCGGTGCGTCTGCAGGCACTGCACCTACAACTGCATAGTCTTTATCCTCCTCTAACAGTCGTATTGTTGGCATGAATATAATCCAGTGTGAATTTATGCATCCTGTCTGGTGTGCTTTTGCTCCCTTGACAATGATTCCTTTATCATTTTTTTCTACAACATGTAAAAAGACATCAGGATCTTCTTGTTCATGGGGTGCCCTACTTCGGTCTCCTTTAGGATCAGTCATTGCACCACCAATTACTAGATTCTCTTTTTGAACCATCTTGATGAATTCAAGTAATCGTTTGTGATAGCTAGTCTTGTGTTTTTCATCTATTTCGTATGTCACCGAGTGTAAGGAGTTTAACGCATCCATCCCTACACATCTTTGAAAACACGTTCCAGTAAGTTGTCCTAGTTTTCTTTGCATCTTGTTTTGGTTTACCAGATCGTCTGCACTCTCTACTATATGTAAAAACCTGTTAACCTGATCACCTGTTATGGAAGATTTTGCAGTTGCAAGCTCACCTTCGCGTTGAGCTAAATCATAAGTCTCTGCCACAGCATTAATTGAAGGACGAATCATTGGATGGTCTATTGGCTCTTTTACCAATTCACCAAAAAGGTAGACCTTCATCTTGCGGCCCCGAAGACTTTGTATGTATTCAGCACCCGTCTTAATTGGCATATCTGTTATTCTCTCTCAAAGTAATATAAGCATTATAATAAAATTTTACTTAGGTAAGACCAATCCTTACATCTACTACTTTGCATCCTTGGCCTTTTTCAAATATCAGTACTGGATTTAGGTCTAGTTCTTTTATCTCCTGGAAATCTGTCACAAGCTGCGAAATCTTTTGGATGCACTCAGATAGTTTCTGTAAATCAGATGGTTTTTCGCCTCTTACTCCTTGTAACAACTTGTTTGTTTTAATTGAAGAGATCATTTCATCTGCTTCGAAATTAGTTATCGGTGCGATTCTAAATGTAACATCTTTTAAAACTTCGACATAGATTCCACCCATTCCAAACATAACAACTGGCCCAAATCCGGGCTCTTGCTTGGAGCCAACTATGGTTTCCTTGCCACCCTTTACCATTTCTTGAACTAGAACGCCTTTGATTGTTGCTTTCTTGTCGTATTTTTTTGCATTTTTTATTATTTCCTTGAATGCTGCCTTTACTTCTGCAGGTGTCTTTAGTCCCACTTTGACTCCTCCAGCATCAGATTTGTGAATGATTTGCGGTGATGCAATCTTCATTACAACTGGATATCCTATCTTCTTTGCAGCTGCAATGGCCTCCCTTTCTTTTGTAGTCAAGATACTTTGTGGAATTGGAAGATCATAAATGCGTAAAACTTCTTGCCCTTCTTCTTCAAGCAAATTCTTTCTTCCTTCTGACCTAACAGTGGCAAAAATTTGTTCTACTTTTTTCTTGTTTACTTTGAATTCTTGTATTGTACCCTCTGTAGAGGTGGACCATTCTGTAAATCTTAGCAGGGCCTTGAGTGTCCTTATTGCACTCTCTGCATATCCGTAGTATGGAATTCCTCCGTCTGAGAGTATTTCTTTATTCTTTATTCCCTCATCAAGGCCCATAAGACTTGCAAGAATTGTCTTGTGATATTTCTTTGAAACATTGACAATCACTTCTGCAAGCTTGTTGTAATCTAGTGTGGCAGAAGGTGTACACATGGCAATTACAGAGCCAACATTTGGATGTTCAAGAACAAGATTTAGTACATGATCAAATCTGTTAAAATCTGCATCACCTACTATATCAACGGGATTTCGTGAAGTTCCCCAGGGTGGTATGACTGCATTGATTTGAGGTCTAATATCTTCTATCTTGGACATTTTTATTCCAAGTTTTGCACATGCGTCAGTAGAGATGATTGCAGGCCCCCCAGCATTTGATACAATTACTAGGTCTCCTTTTGTTGGCAGTGGTTGTTTTGAAAAAGCAGTCGCATAATCAAAAAGTTCTTCCATGGTATCAACTCTGATAGCACCTGACTGTTTTAGTAATGCATCATAGATTTCGTCAGAGCCCATCAAGGCCCCTGTATGTGACATGGCTGCTTTTGCACCTTCTGGACTTCTGCCTGATTTTAAAACTATAACAGGTTTCTTCACTTTGTTGAATCTGGTAATTTGTTTGCATACTTTGAGAAATTCTCTGCCGTTTGCCATGTCTTCAAGATACATGACAATTACTTTGGTCTGTTCATGCTCTGCAAGCATCTTGAGCATATCAACTTCGTTTAGGTCTACCTTGTTTCCCATACTAATTACTGCAGAAAATCCTATACCTTGTGCACTTGCATCTTCTACTAATGCAGCACAGATTGCACCACTTTGTGACACTAGTGCAATCCCACCGGATTTTGGAGTAACCTTTAGGAAAGTAGAATTCATCATTGTTTGTGGAGCCAAATTCATTACGCCAAGGCAGTTTGGTCCAATTATTCTGATGTTGTATTGTTTTGAGATCTCAGCCAATCGCCTCTCAAGCTTTGCACCTTCTTCGTTTACTTCTTTAAAGCCAGCTGTAATTACAATGGCACCTTTAATTCCTTTTTTTCCACATTCTTCCAAGACTAAAGGCACTACATCATTTTTTGTAACTATGACTGCAAGATCAATCTCTTCTGGAACATCTAGAACATTTTTGTATGCTTTTTTATCAAAGACTGTTTCTCGTGTTGGACTTATTGGAAAGATTTTGCCAGTGTATCCCTTTAATATGTTAGATGTGATTGCACGGCCTACACTTCCTTCCTTATCTGAAGCACCTATAATTGCAATAGATTTTGGAGAAAGAAAAAAAGAGTCACTCATTTTTAATGAAATGTTGTCAAATTGATTTGTATAATAAGTTTATCTGAGATGAAATTTAGCTACCTAGCATTTTTCCTGCCAAGTTCTCAGCTCTTGGGATCCACTTTATAGTCAGTTTTTGATATTTGCCTATTAGCCCCCAAGCTTCCATTGCAAGAGTTCGCAGTTGACTATTGTTTATTGCAAATTCGTGATTTAGTTGTGAGACAGTATTCTTGGAATCGCTGCATATAGTGATTTCATCTGTAGAGCCAGAGAATTTTTTTAACACCGATATTATTGCAAGATATTCTGCTTGATTGTTTGTTATGTTTGGTTCTTTTTTGTAGAAAGACTCTCCGGTTTCTTTTACAAAAAATCCGTATCCTCCTTCAGGACCCCCAGAACCATCAACATATACACTAAGAACCATGTTTGTGCAACTCATTTTGATTCCAATTCTCTTATCATTTAAGAATAACTGATAAATTAGATTAATTCTAAACAAGAGTGATGCTCAACTATGATTATCCGTTGTATAGACCTCCTTCTGAGGCACATTCATTGATTTTTCAGGTTACACTTGGATGTTCATTTAACAAGTGTTCATATTGTAACATGTATCGTACCAAAGAATACGTTGAAAGGCCTTGGGAGGAGATAAAGATGGAAATTGACCTTGCTGCAAAACATATGCCTGATACAACAAGAATTTTTCTTGCAGACGGCGATGCACTAAATCTTTCTACAGAACGATTACTTCAGATACTGGATTACATACAAAGCAAATTTGCTCATCTTGAAAGAATTTCTTGTTATGCCATGCCTAAGAATATTTTGGAAAAAAGTTCTGAAGATTTAAAAAAACTATGTGATGCTGGCCTTAAGATGTTTTACATAGGAATAGAGAGTGGTTCTGATTTAATTCTCAAAAAAGTTACAAAGGGTGCAACTTTTCAAACTATTGCAAAATCATGTCAAAAAGCAAAAGATGCTGGATATGTCATATCATGTATGGTAATCTTGGGCCTTGGTGGAAAGACCTACTCAAAGCAACACATTGAAGAAACTGCAAAAATTCTCAGTGTTACATCTCCTCATTATGTTGGAGCATTAACACTTCATCTAGAAGATGGGATACGAAATGAATTTCTAACAAAATTCAAAGAACCCTTTTTGCAAATAGATGATTCTGATGCACTAAACGAACTTGAAACACTCATACGTAAAATTGAACCAAACACACCTGTAATTTTCCGAGCAAATCATGGTTCAAATGCCTATCCTATTGGAGGTACCCTTCCACAAGACAAGGAATCAATGCTTCAGAAAATCTCCTATCTTAGAGAGCATCCGGAGATATGCAGACCAATTGGACTAAGAGGATTCTAGTGGGTCCACAGGTGTTTCTC
>CAYUTC010000063.1:0-9385 GCA_964447595.1 uncultured Nitrosopumilaceae archaeon | reverse complement strand
GGAATGCAATTTCGTGCAGCTTCTACTGCAAAGTTAGCTCCTGCCAAATACCCGCGATTTGCTTTATCAGAACAACACGAGGCCTCTGTAATTGATTTAATTCATGAGAGTGGTCGTGATGCACCACTTGCAAAGGTACGATTTGAAAATGGCAAATGGTCGTATGTTCCATCTGTTTTAGGTACTAAAATTGGCTCGAAATTACAATTTGGATTAAAGTCAGAGATCTCTCCAGGAAATGTAATCAGCATACAAAATATTCCAGATGGTACACTTGTGTGCAATGTAGAAAGACATTTTGGTGATGGTGGCTCACTTGTCAAGTCTGCGGGCTCGTATGCTGCTGTTTTTTCACATAGCTCAGAAGGTGTCACAGTAAAATTACCATCAGGCAAGTTTACCACTTTACATCCTCAAAACAGGGCAATGATAGGAGTTCTTGCTGGTGGTGGTGCAAACGAGAGGCCATTTTTGAGAGCTGGTGTGGCATGGCGTAAGATGCGTTCAAGGGGTAGAAAGTATCCAATTGTCAGAGGTGTTGCTCAGGCAGTTTATGTACATCCACATGGAGGTGGAAGACATCAACATGTTGGTAGAAGTTCAACTGTTTCAAGAAACGCACCACCTGGACGTAAAGTAGGAAGTATTGCTGCAAGAAAGACTGGCAGAGCTAGAGTTAAAGAAAGAGAATAATTCTCAAAACTAATTAAGAATCAAGTGAAAAGATTTGTGATCTTGAAACGAGTACATCTTTACATTAGCGGAAAGGTTCAGGGAGTATATTTTAGACAAGGAATGAAGGAAACTGCAGAAAAAAACAACGTGAAAGGCTGGGTAAAAAATCTCCCTGACAAAAGGGTTGAGGCAGTTTTGGAAGGTGAAGAATCCAACGTTGATGCAGTGATAGACTGGAGTCACTTTGGTCCACCTGGTGCATTAGTAGAAGATCTGAAAATAATAAATGAAAATTCTAATGAAGAGCTTTCAGATTTTGAAATTATATCTTAGCGAATATTAGAATATGCATCTAAAAGAAGGCTCTTGATTTGATCTAGATTTTCATTTGGTTTTATTTCCATCTCTTTTGGTAGTTCTTTTCTGTCTCTTCGTGCTTTGACCCAGACAGAATCCCTTTGTGGCTCAATGTCTGCAAAAAATCGAAACGTAATTGATTTTCCAAAGACTATTCTGTGCATTCGTATGTCTTCTACTACATTTTGTCCAAGCGACAGGCAATAATTTCGAAGCTCATCAAATAATGGTTTAATCTGAGGAGTAAGATGTTTTTTAAAATCATCATAAGTTCTTGTTTTTCCTGAGATCGATCCTTCCATATGTTGGAATTTGTCTTGGGAATATTTAGAGGTAGTAGCCCTGCCAGTTCCAGTCTAGGCAAATGGCCTCATCTCAAGTCAAGCAAGATCCGCCACGTTGACGACGCAGCGTGAGTGCTCTACCTTAGGATTGCTCCCTCCCGGACCTCACCCCTTTCGGCAGCTCGAACTAGAGAGCCCTCCCTTCGGACAGCCTCAGTTCTGCATCCACCCGCTTCGGCGTGATTTCATTTCCGCAAGTCAAGCGAGTATCATCCACCTAGAGATTTACCCAGCAGTTACTGATCTCTGCTTATAGCCGGTTTCAGAGACAGGGCACGGCTAGCGCCCCAATCCTCCCTACTACCAATTTTCTTTTATGACCAGATCTTTATGTGCATTAGGGTTGATTGAGGCCTAAATTCATTAGTGTATTACAGACAGAACATGTCTCCCCTGTACATTCAGTTCCGCATCTGGAGCACGTTTTCCATTCTTTGTTGTTGCCATCCTTTATAACCGAAGATATCTTCAAAATTGATTTGTACATGTTATTTTTGATTCCATTGTGATTTTTTTCTAACAAATTAAGAAAATTACGAAGTTCTGTTCTAATACCCTCATTCATGTGAGGACATTCTTCTGATTGAAAAGGAAGATTGTTTGTAAAGGCATAGAATACGATCTCATTTTCGTAAATCTCACAAAATGGTTTTATCCTTCTCATCTTGTTGTTTGTAGTGTCTGGGTCCATCCATCCTATCTTGTTTGTATCACCAGAAAGAAGATTTATGATAAAAGTTTGAAGAACATCGTCCATGTTATGACCTGTTGCAATAACGTCAACACCTAGGTCCTTTGCGCCAAAATCTATTGCTCTTCTTCGTAGTACACCACATATAGAACAAGAAGAAATTTTCTCTTTATTTCTAATCTCTAAAGATTCTTCCAAAGTTGTACCAAAAAGCTCTTTGTAAGAATAGGTGTCGTGTTGTATCTGCATCTTATTGCAAAAATCATTTACTATCTGTAACGCTTCGTCTCTATATCCTGGAATTCCTTCATCTATTGTGATTGCCTTTATTGAAAAATTATGAGACTCTGAGATTTGTTTTAAAACATGTAAAAGAGACAGTGAATCCTTTCCTCCCGATACCGCAACACCGACAATGTCTCCTCTTCGTATCATCTTGTGTTTTGAAATAGTTTTTGCAGTCTTGCGTATAATAGAATTTGAAAAGCATTCTGAGCAAAGATTTTCTCCAGAATACTTTCTAGAATATGCAGCAGTTCCATTACACCAATCGCATTTCATATTCTAGCCTTCCGATTCCCAAATTTAACCATATGTCGGTTCTAGATTGTATTACATCAAATGGTAATAAAGCCAGATTTGACTGCAGATAGCGCTATGTTTAACCCAAATAACGCAAAAGTAACTGCATACAATGAGACCATTGTCACCTTCAATGAGTTCTCAGAAATTCTTTTTTCAATTATGCTGTGGATAAATTTTCCACCATCAAGTATTGGTAGAGGCAACATGTTAAATATTCCAATAAAAAATGATAGCATCCACAACCATAGCAGAAACATGAAAGCTTCTGGACTCCAATGAATGTAATAAGGCACCACAGGCTGATAAGACGGCAACGCAGCTCTCAAAATTCCAAGCATTCCTTTTTGAGGATCATCCTTGGATGGTGTAACCACAACAGGAATCTGAAGTGATTGTCCGCCCCTGAGAACTGTTACCATGGCAGTATCGCCAGGCTTTAATTTTACCTTGGCAAAATCTGTTGGCAAAACAATTTGTACTCCATTAATTGCAGTTATGATGTCATCCTTTTGTAGTCCAGCCTTTTCTGCACCCGAACCCTCTGTTACGGAAACTATGGGGACTCCTAATGGTTCTGTGTAAAATGCATTTCTTATCTGGTCAGGCATTATAAGAGCAAAGGACGGATTGAATAACAATAGTGCCGCTATTACAAAGGAGAAGAGAACGTTTGATGTTGCGCCTGCTCCTATGACTCGAAGTCGTGATATTTTCTTTGCTTTTGCAAATTCTTCTTCATCTGGTTCGACAAAACCTGCAAATAATGCTATAAAGACTGCAAAGCCCCCTGTCTTGATCTTTATTTTCTCAAGCGTAGCTACTATTCCATGTGCTCCCTCATGCATTACCAATACGATGGGAACAGCAAGTAGAAAGTTTATGATATTATTGCTTGACTGAATCGTTACACCTGGTATTAGAACAGTCATGGCTGCAAACGATTCAGGTTTGACAAAAAAATTGGACAGATTAGAAATCAGATACCAAAATGCCACTCCCATCATGACAAATCCAAGCACTACACTTGTGTTTGAGAAAATTCTTGTAGCACGAAGTGTTCGATTTAAAATTCTAGTTAGTATGAGCTGAACATTTTGATTTTTGTATGTTAAACTATACGGCTTTATCTCAAAGCCATGTTTGTCTAGCTTTGATGCTTTTGCTATGGCAAATACGATAACCCATGCAATTAAAACATAGATGATAGAATTTTGCGTCAAAAACGAAATAGCCAAAGTAATTGATACTCTTTTTAGCGAGGCAAATTTATCGGTTACTATGGGAATTGTGATAATCTCGACATATCCAGACAAGAAATCGATTTGTAAAACTGCAAATGCAGTAGTAAAGAAGAGATTGGCCGCTTGTGTAAATTATACTAAAATTGGCTCAGTATACACATGGAAAGGCAAAACGGAAAACACAGAGGAATTTCTAGCACTCTTCAAGACCACACAAAAAGCAAAGACCTTACTCAAAAAAGAAATTGCGAAAACACATCCATATGATGTACCAGAAATTGTGGAACTTAGAATGGATTCTGTGAGCAAGCCATATCTTGATTGGCTAGTGCAGTCAACCTACCATGGCATATCGAAGAACAGAAACAATTCCTCCAAGAGATGAAATCCTAAGACCTACATCCGTTGTAGAATCTACTGCGTAAACCTCAACTCCCTTTTCTTCGGCGTTATTTAAAAATTCAATGACCTTGTCCTCATCTTGATGCTCAAAAATCTTGTCTGAAAAAACAAGAGACTGGACAGCTCCTGTCTGATTTGCTCTAAAAGTATCATCAAAACCCATGGTAAACTTGTTACTTTTTTTATTGACCATAAGCATTATCTCATCTAGAATGGAAGATACTTTTGCTATCTTGCTCTTGGCAAGGGCCTGTTTCATTGTTTCTGATCTTATGAAGATGTAAATTCCGTCTTCTCCGCCCGAATCAATTCCTTCAACTACCTCAATTCCGATACCGTTGTAACTTGATTTTCCACCCAGAAAGTTTGCCAATCTTTTTTTTGTCTCACCTGGCCCAAAAATGATTATTTTGTCCTCTTCTTTGATTATTGATGATACTGCTGATGCTACATCTTCAAAAAAGTCTTCAATATTGAATTTGGATTTGTACCTCTTACCACTTGCACCAGAATACAAGTTTGGTATTAGTTTCAAATGTGTGCCAGTAAGCCTGCCTATCCCACAATCTGTCGTATCTATCGCCACCAAGACAAAGCTACTGTGATCTTTTTTTCCAAAGATTAATTTTTTCTCTATACCACTCCAATTTTTCTTAATCAATGTTATTGGTTCACCAATTTTTAAGATAAGGGAATGGTGTGAGCCCTTCTTGACAGACTCATTGTCAGATTCAGCTATAGTTCCTTGAACTCGTAGTCTGTCAACGACGTTGTCTACAGAGATTTTCTCAACATCAAGAGCAATGCGAATTTTAATTCGCTCTCCTCTATCTGGTCGTGAAAAATCCTTTTCTTGTTTTATTGCACGAGTGGTATCTCCAATCAATCTATCTCCAATGCGTATTACTCTTCGTAAAGTAAAGAGATCATCAGATTCTTCTGGTATCAAGGAAACGGAATTTTCATCAATTGGTTTTGTTATCAATTTGTTATACCGTTTAAACTACAACAATAAAAAGTAGTGATCTAGTTTGTGAGTTCACTAGTCTCGATATGTTCTTGTTTTTCTTCAGCTTTTTTCCTCAGGTAATTTTGAACCCATTCTGGTGTGATAACACCAGCCTCAGTCAAGTTTACAAGTGTATTTGTTGATGCCTCTCCAGTTACCTTTCCCATGGTCCTTCTAACTTGTCTCCATTTCAGGTTGGTATTTCCACTCTTTGAGGAATAAATGATGCCTAATACTTCTTTTGCGTTCACAAAGGTCATATCGCGAATCTTTTTTAGAGTTACCTTGTCTGCTGCCTCTACATAAATGAGGCCTGGAGTGGTCTCACGTTCTGGGAATACCTCGTAATCCTCCAAATAACTTTCTGGTACAAATGAGTTACATGTACTTAGGATTACAAACTTCCTAAAACTTTCAAGCGAGCAGGTAGCATCAATTGTTACCATGTGATAGACTCTGTCTGTGCCTTTTATCAAGCTTCTTGAAAGACTCAATTAGGAACAAGTAAGAAATATCATTGCAGGCGCTGATGACCAAATCCCTTTGATATGATGAGAAGGATCTTGAGTTCTGAGCCTGCACTTGATTTTTATGAAGACAAAATTGTATTGTAGGCATGAAATCATTTACAGAGTATCTAACATACAATGTGCCATCCAGAAGAGGGTTTGTTAACATTACACCTGAGATAAGAAAACTAGTTCAAAAAAGTGAGATCAAAGAGGGCCTTTACTTGGTAAATGCAATGCACATTACTGCTAGTGTATTTATCAATGACAACGAAACTGGATTACATCAGGACTATGAAAAGTGGCTTGAAAAACTTGCACCCCATGAACCGGTATCAGGGTACCAACACAACAAGACTGGCGAAGACAATGCAGACGCACATCTCAAAAGACAAGTAATGGGAAGAGAGGTGGTTGTTGCAATAACTAACGGACAACTAGATTTTGGACCTTGGGAGCAAATATTTTATGGAGAGTTTGACGGGAAAAGACCAAAACGTGTTCTTGTAAAAATTATTGGCCAATAACTAATTCAAAGAGCCACGCTTTTGAGTGCCTTCGGTAACAGGTTTAAGCTTGAAACTTTCTTCGTGATTTTGGGGACCATGATTGCATTTCACACAACCGATCTTGAATCCGTTTGTATCCTTTACATATGATTCGCATCCACAAAAACAAGTCATGGTATCTCATCCTTTGTTTCCATGATACGACTTATCAATTTTTGCAACACTTGCCACGTGGTATGTCGTGATTATGTGGACACTTTCTTGGATGTTTTAGCATCGTGCACAGCGCATCAGTGAATTGTTCATTCATGTGATGTTCGATTCCGCAGACCATCTCTTCGTCAATATCCACTTTAAGTGCACTATCCATCAAGACTTCAAGCAACCTGCTGTTTCTCATCATGTTAGAGCCAATTTGTTCGCCATTTTTGGTAAGCGAGACGCCTCCCTTGTTATAATTTACAAGCTTGGCATCATCTAGTTTCTTTAACATTTGTACAACACTTGGCTGTCTTACATTTAGCATCTTTGCAATGGTACTTATCTTGACAGGATCCCCTCCTTCTTTGATATGCCAGATTGCTTTGAGATACATCTCAACATGTTCTGCTTCGGCAGTTCCAACAAACAAGATTTCTTGGTCTTTCATGTTTTTTGTATCACATGCCTCACTTTACATCTTTTGATTCTTTTAGCAAGTATTCAAAGTATTCCCGTGCAAATCCTGCAAGTCCAGAATGGTCTGCCCAGATGGCAACTGCCTCTTTTGATCCAGATGTTCCAAGTTCTTCCCCTAAAAGCAGTACAACATATCTCTTATCAGATATTATCCCTCCGCCAAAAAGCCCTTTCTTTACTTTGACCTTTGCTACCCTTGATAATGATTTTAGGGTATCACTGTCAACATCCTCTGATACTAGAATGGTAATGTCGATTCCTCTGTCGTGGAGTAATCGTAGTTTTGGTAGTGCTTCTTTTGCAAGACCTTCGGCAACTTTGGGAATTGCTATTAAAACCTCATTTCTGCAAGAATCTACCATTTCCAAGATCTTGGTAGCAATGTTGATCACACCAGAAATAATCCAGATGTCCGGCCTTTCACTGGTGCCACTCTGTTCGTAAAGCGGTGTAAGCTCCTTTAGAATAACATCTTCATTGTTTTTAAAATCAGTTTCAAACAATTGTCTTGTGGACTGGACAGCTGTAGCAGGTGATTTTGCAAAGTACTGTGTTGGTCTTGAATCGTCAGAGCCTATCCATCCCTTTTCTTCCAGTGCACCCAAGACCTCGTATATTTTTGAATAGGGAACACCTGATTTTTGGGATAGATCGGAGGCAGTAATTGGACCTGTCTTAAGAAGTGATGCATACGTCTTTATTTCATAGCTTGTCAGACCAACTCTCTCAAGTGCTTTTCTTGTCTTGTCCGATAGACTCATCTCATATGAATCGAATATTCCATGGTATAAATGTCTAGGATCGATAAATCGTATTTCACGAAGGGGTTCTACCTATTCATCTGGTGTCAAGTAGGAAATGGATTAAATACTGATTTTCTAAAGTATGGCTAAGTAGCAATGGAACTAATTCAGATATCTAATCTTAAGACTCCTACGTTAGGAAAAAAGTCTACTATTAGGTTTACCCAAAGTATATGCCCAGACTGTAACATGATACTTGACGCAGAGGTCTTTGAGAGAGACGGCAAGGTATTCATGAGCAAGACATGTCCTACACATGGCGAGTGTGAGGAGCTCTATTTTGGTTCATATGAGATGTACAGAAAGTTTAGCACCTATTGGATGGATGGCAAGGGTGCACATGCTCCAAACGTAATGATTGAGAAATGCTCTTGTCCAAATAATTGTGGTCTATGTTCTAATCACCTGTCCCATAGTGGACTTGCAAACATGATTGTTACAAACAGATGTGACCTGACATGTTGGTATTGTTTCTTCTATGTAAAGAAAGGCCTTGAGGGTGCATACATGTATGAGCCCACCCAAGATCAAGTGAGAGCAATGATGAAGACTCTAAAGGCAGAGCGACCAATTCCAGGGAACTCGATGCAGATAACTGGCGGTGAACCAATGTTAAGAGAAGACATTACTGATGTTATCAAAATAATGAAAGAAGAGGGCGTAGACCACATTCAAATGAATACAAACGGTATTAGATTTGCACTAGACCCAGAAGCCATGCGAGAGGTAAGACTTGCAGGTGTTAACAACTTGTATCTAAGCTTCGATGGTGTAACACCTAGAACAAATCCAAAGAATCACTGGGAAGTTCCATATGCACTGGAGAGTGCAAGAAAGACTGGTACTACAGTTGTCTTTGTTCCAACAGTTATCAAATCAATTAATGATCACGAACTAGGCGGAATTATCAGATATGCACAAAAGAACCTTGATGTTGTTCATGCAGTAAACTTCCAACCTGTATCCCTGACAGGAAGAATGGGCAAGAAAGAACGAGAAAAATACAGAATAACAATTCCTGACTGTATCCAAAGAATCGAGGAACAAACTGGTGCCGAAGTGACAGTAGATGACTGGTTCCCAGTTCCAAGCTGTATGCCGCTGACAAACGTTATTGAGGCATTTTCAAGCAAACCAAAATACGAACTGTCAATTCACTTTGCTTGTGGTGCTGGTACATATATTTTTGAAGACCAGGAAACCAAAAAGTTTGTTCCATTAACAAAATTTGCAGATATTCAAGGAATGCTGGAATTGTTCGAAGACAAGGCAGAAGAGATTCGCTCTGGCAAGAACAAGTACTTTACCATGTTGGAAGTAGTAAGAAAACTTTCAAGCTTTATTGATAAAAAGAAACAGCCAGCAGGTCTTGACCTGGCAAAGATGTTTGGAAATATCTTGATGAAAAGATCATTTGATGCAGTAGGTTCATGGCACGTCAAAGGACTCTTCTTAGGTATGATGCACTTCCAAGACAAGTACAACGAAGACTTGGAAAGACTACAACGATGTGATATTCATTATGTAACACCAGATCTTAGAATCATTCCATTCTGTGCATTCAACGTAATCCCAGAATGGT
>CAYUTC010000062.1:6765-9599 GCA_964447595.1 uncultured Nitrosopumilaceae archaeon | reverse complement strand
ATCAAACCAAAAATAGCAGAAATAATTCTCCGAGAATCTGATGTAATCTTTGGCGGAATACCAGGATTTGTAATCACATCATCAGATTACATCATGGCACCAAATGCTGGAATCGATAAATCAAATACCAAAAAGGGAACAATCATTTTGTATCCAACAGATCCTTATTTGATTGCAGAGCAGCTAAAACGCAAATTCCTGTTAGATTACCAGATTCATGTTGGTATCATAATAGCTGATAGTAGGTTGATGCCAGCAAGAACTGGAACAGTTGGTGTTGCAATAGCTTGTGCTGGAATAGAACCAGTATCTGATCTTAGGGGCCAAAAAGATTTGCATGGAAATCCTCTAAAGGTAACATTTCAAGCAGTAGCTGATAATCTCGCATCCATTGCAAATCTCAAGATGGGCGAAGGTGCCGAAGCCATACCAGCTGCGCTTATCAGAAGTTCTGGTACTAGGCTTACTGATAGAAAGATAAGACAAGACGAGATGGCCATATCACATGACCAATGTGTGTATGTTCGTGGACTAGGGACCAAAATATAGTACAACTATAGTTTTAATAGCGGTGAATTAAACGGCAAGCTATGGTGGAATTCCTCACTATATATCCCAAGACAATATCATTTCTTGACGGAATGAAAGGTCTTGTCAAAGTGGATACAAACAATGGTGTAGAGCAGCTTACTATTGTAGTAAAAAAGAGCGTAGATGAATTATTGAAGATCTTTTTCAATGAGGGTTTCACACATGTCAAGTTTGAACACAAACAATCAACACAGATAGGTCACGGATTATCACTAAAGCTCAAAAAGCCATGGGAGATGCACGTACGATTGCTAGAAATGAAAAAAGGACTAGTAGCAATACAAGCAGAGGTCGAGGTTTCTCGGGACTATTTGCAGCATCTTTTTTGCCAGAGAACTCCTGTGTTGTATGAAATAGAGACACTTCTTAAAAAACACCAAATTGAATATTCCATTTGGAATGAAAGAATAAAAAAATATGTCAGGGCAATTGTAGACAATTACCGAGTCCAGCTAAAAACTCCAAGCTTTCCGGTTTTGGCTTGGAAACCAATGGTTTTGTTCATTGGAGCAACTGGAATCATATACTTGTTCAAGTATCTCTTGACTATTTAGATCTTATTTTGTTTTATCTTCATTTGTTTTATTAGATTCTTTTTTGGTATCAGCAGACTGGGCAGCTTTTTTCGTACTTTCTAAATAAGCTACAGTCATGCCAAGATTTCCAAATCCCATTGAATTGAGCGCCTCAGATGGAATCATGACTATTGTATTGCCCTGAACCTTTATCGATTCGTATAACATGTTTGATTGCCTTAGCGCATATGCCACTGGATTGTCTTCATAAACTTTTGATGCCTCCTTGAACTGTTTTGCAACAAGGACCTCAGATTCTCCATATGTCACTCGAGCATTTTTTTCTCGCTCAGCTTGTGCTTGCATTGACATGGCAGCCTCAAGTTCCTGTGGAATTATCACTTGTCTTATCTCCACACCTGTTACCTCAATTCCCCAACCGCTTGCTTCGTTTGTGATAATTGTTTTGATATGTTGATTGATTTCTTCTCTTTTGGATAGAACATCTTGGAATTGTGAAGAACCTATGTTGTTACGCAATGTGGTTTGAGAGACCTGCTGTATCATCTCGTTGAAATTTTCCACGTTTAATATGGCATCGTTTGCCCTATCTTCAATTATTTTGTATCGAAGTATTGCATCAATTGTTACTGGTACATTATCTTTTGTGAGCATTCTTTCTGCCTTGAACTCTCTTACCCGTTCTCGGATATCTACAACAAGTACATTGTCTGCAAATGGCAATCTTGTTTGTACACCAGGGCCAACTCTTTTTTTGTATTTGCCTAGTCTGAGAACTATGGCTCGCTCGTATTGTCTTATTATCATTAGAAATGATGCTATCATGATAGCTATTCCACCTATTACCAATGCATACAGGATCAGATCATTTTGAAGTGCAAGTCCTATAACTACTCCTAAAATTACTAATACAATTCCAGCTGATAAGATCGAGCCAGATCTTTTCTGATTAACTATTGTATCATACATACCAGAGGCGTAATATTTACTTGACAGATTTTTTGCACCTAATTATAGATGACGGCATTGGATTTAAAGCCCGTCACATGAAAGAAAAATTAGGTAAATACTAGAGATATTTGTAAATGGTGTATCCTGTAAGATATTTCTTATTAGGTACTACCACGTAATGTTATCTAGAGCTGACATGTCCCAAGTAATAGACAGACAGCCTATTGAAAGTAATCTATTAGGGCATGGAGTAGAGTTTGCTGGTTTTATCAATAAACAAGGTCGCATAGTTGATTATGCATGTAAGAATGAAATCAATCTCTCACAAGAACAAAAGGATATGTTTTTCATGGCTACTACACTGAGCCTTAGAATGCAGGGAGATTATGATAATAACTTGGGGGCTGTTCAATACATAGTAACAGAAAGGGAAAATTCTAGAATTGTCTCCATACCTATTTCCGATGGAGCAATTGTTCTAGTTGTGAATAAAGACACTGGACTTCCTGTTCTGGTAAAAAAAATTTTGAAGGCAATTGATTCCATGAAAAATCTAAACGACAATTTGTCAGGATCACAGATCTGGAAATCCATAGTTTAGGACTATTAATCCAAAATGCAATCTCCTGTAATTAGAAATGGCTATTCATCTCCAGTATTTCGCAGGGGAATTTGTTGGTTTTGTCAGACATCATGTGACCCATATAGATATGCACATGAGGAATGCATAGTAGATTATTTTCAAAGAACAAGACT
>CAYUTC010000062.1:0-6665 GCA_964447595.1 uncultured Nitrosopumilaceae archaeon | reverse complement strand
TTTCAGGTGCAAGAACAACGAGAGGAACAGCAAACAGAGGGATTTACTACCATGATTGATATCACTTTTCCTTATGCGTTTAATGACGAATTTTTCAAATGGTTTGGTGGTCCAAGGTGGGACAAGACCAAGGCAATTCTAAAGGAACTGAAAAGGAGACGTGGTGGAGGAAAAAACTTGCAAATTGATATAAAATTTAGCGGCAAGCCAGACATCAAGTTTACCATAGACCAAGAGGACAGAAATCACTTTGATGTTGCAGTTGAAAAGATCAATTTTGTACTGGAACTTTTGCCATACCATCTTGATCCTAAAAAGATGCCTGGAAACATTACTGAGATTCGATATTACTTTGATGAGAGAACCCAAAGATGGAACATTGGTTCAGCAACTTCAGGAAATGATACGTATCTTTTTTCACAAAACGAATGGAAAATTACTTGATCTCTTTTTCAAGTGGTTCAAGCATGGCATGCAACTCGCGGTATTTTTTTTCTATAAAATCTAAAGACTCGTCAAGCTTTTTTGATTTGCCATACTTGTATCGGATTAGTTCTCTATGTCTCCAAAAGTTCTTGCCTTCACCCACTGACATGGTACTAAAATAATCAGGACCTTTTAGATTGTCAGGCAGCTTGATGTCATATGGAAAAAGAAATTCCGCCATAAACCACTCGTCACCATCTGGATAGTCAGAGCCTGTTTCTATATCAAAAAAGAGATGCAGAAGATTTGATTGCATTAGACCGTCATCTGTTATACTCGGATGTTTTATGTTTGATTTTTTAAAATCAAGATTTAGCAGGCTTGGCTCAAAGTATCCCTTGATTATGGATTTTCGAAATATCCTGTTTACCTCATCCAGATTCAATGTAGAGCTACTCTTCAGTTTGACATGCTAATAATCTTTATAGCGTGGTAACAACTGGTTTTGAAAAATCTAGATTTGGAGTGAATCTAGGATTTTTGATATATCGGTTATTGGCCTGCCGTTTGATGAAATCTCTTGATATGCAGGAGAGTTTTCAAGATAGTTTGGTATCCTATCAGAGATTCTTTCGTCATATGGAGCAATTATTTCGTTTTTGTAAAATATTCCAGTTGGTATCTTGGAATCCCATTCGTTTGATTTTATCAGGGCCTGTGTCAACTTTTCATTTTCTTCTTCTGGAGAATCGATGTGTACTATTGGATCAAATCCGGTATCCTCTAGTTTGTAGATGCGCGGCCTTGGCTTTTTTGTCATCTCATCAATGTTGTCCATTCCCGCAAACCAGTCCTTTGTATTGATATCATTGTATGTTGGACAGGGTTGCAACACATCAAGAAATGATAGGCCCTTGTGTTTTACTGCTGATACGATTAGGTCCTTTAGCTGTTTCACATCATATGCATATCCTCTTGCAACAAATGTAAATCCACTTGCAATAGCAAGTGCAATTGGGTTTACAGACTGGTTTACGTTTGGCTCTGGTAATGATTTTGTTTTCAGTCCGAGTTTGAGAGTTGGAGATGCCTGTCCTTTTGTCAAGCCATAAACTGCATTGTTAAATATGATATATGTCATGTCTACGTTTCTTCTTCCTGCTGCAACAAAGTGTCCTGCACCAATACCTAGTCCGTCACCATCTCCACCTGCTGCTACAATTGTCATCTCCGGATTTGCAAGTTTTGCACCCTGTGCAAAAGGCAACACTCTACCATGCAGAGTGTGGACACCATACACGTTAACATAATGTGATGTCTTGCCAGAACATCCCACTCCAGAAAAAATTGCAGCCTTGTGTCTGGGAATTTCCATTTCTGCCAATGCCATCTGTATTGCATTTACTATCCCATAGTCACCACAACCGACGCACCAATCATTGTGCACCTCGGTTTTGTAATCTGATAAATTAGACACCATATGTTAGTACCTCCCTTTTTTTGGCCTTGCCGTCCAGTATTTTTTTTAGCGAATCATATAGTTCGTCGCATGTCATTGGCCTTCCAGTATACTTTAGAATGTAATTGTCAACCTTTCTGTCAAAATGCTCGTTTAGCAGCGAACCCAGCTGTGCAGAATGATTTGCTTCAATGTCAACAATAACTTTGACATTCTTTAGTAAAGATTTGACATAATCTGCTGGAAATGGATGTAATAGTTTTATTTGCACAAACCCAACCTTTTTGTTTTCTTTTTTTAGCATCTCAATTGCATCCAAGATTGGCCCCTTGGTAGAGCCCCATGATACGATACAGACGTCTGCCATCTCATGTTGTACCACTTGGTCGTTCTTTGAGATTGTCTGTAATGCTACCTCTAGTTTTTGGGCACGTTTGTCCATCTTGGATACTCGGTTGACCGGATCCTCTGAGATGTGACCATGCTCGTCACTCTCATCTCCAGTATTCCAAAATATTCCATTTTCCAGTCCAAGTCTTGACCGTGGCGAGATACCGTCTGCAGATGGGCTGAATCTTGTGTATCCTTCAGAATCAATTTTTTGTAACAACTTGCCTCGTTCAATTGTTATTTTGGAGACATCAAATCTTGTAACAGTAGATACAGTGCTTGCAATGAACTTGTCCATCATGTGAATTACCGGAATCTGGAATTTTTCTGCAAAGTTGAAAACTTTTGCAGTATCATAAAACCCTTCTTCAGTATCACCTGATGCATATACAATCCTTGGAAAATCTCCGTGACCTGCATGAATTGCAAACTGTAAATCATCTTGTCCGTGTCTTGTTGGAAGTCCGGTTGATGGTCCGCTTCTTTGGTATAGCGTCACCACAACTGGTACTTCGTTGATACCTGACCATCCAAGCATCTCTGCCATCAGTGAAAATCCAGGACCTGATGTGCTTGTTGCAGCTCTAGTTCCAGTTAATGCTGCACCTATTGCCATGCCGATTGCAGATATTTCATCTTCTGTCTGTACAACCATTGTAGAGCCAGGCCTATTGTTTTCGACTTCAAATGTTTCATGCTCTTCCAAAAAGACAGATTCATCAGATGCAGGGGTGATTGGATAGTATGACTGGAACCTACATCCACAAGCAATCTTTCCTATACCAGTGGATTCAAACCCCTGTATTAGAATAGTATTTGGCTCCTTTGGAATGGTAGCCAGTTGGTACTTGCATTTTGGAAATTTTGCTGTTGCGAAATTATAGGCGTAGTTTGCTGCATTTTTATTCATCGCTGCAATCTCTGGTTTTCTTGAAAAGACGTCCTCTACTGATCGTAACAATGCATCTGGAGGCAGGCCAAGCAATCCAACTGAGACTGAGACTGTCAATACGTTTAGCATTCGAAACATGGTACGTATCTTTGGGTTGCCAGTCTCATCTGCCAGTGTGGAAAGAATTGCCTTAAACGATATAGGACAGAGTGATACGCCTCTCTCTTTTGCAGCATCAAGAGCTCCCTGTATTGTAAGTGGTTTATTTTTTGATGATAGATATTTCTCTAATCTTTGCTTGAATTGCTGATCGAGTGTAGGCACTGCATCAGTCTTGATTTGTTCCAGCTCTGACTCGTATAATATTGTGCCACCTGTTATCACATCATCAGCATGACGAAAAATTGTTTCAGCATCAAATGCTGCAAGCATGGTAATACCTGTAACGTTTGAGCGAATTGTTTTGTCAGATACCCTGACACCAAAATAGCTATGTTCTCCTTTGATATTAGAATAGTATTCTCTCTTTCCAAAGACCTTGAGCCCAGAGCTTGCACATGTTGCTGCAAAGATGTTCGCTGCAGTCTCCACTCCTCCCCCTTGAGGACCTCCGATAACCCAAGTTAAATCAATAGAAGACATTATACCAAATCTACACTCCTAATCAAATATTAATAATGCTATAATTCTCCTAGTTTAACCACCAGTAGCTGCATCAAATAGTGCACACTCGCACTTGTCACGCTCTCCGCAAAAAGGACAGACACATGTACATTTTTCTATATCGTTACCACAGTTAACACAGACTGCAAACTCTACCTTTGCCTTTTTTTTCAAGTTGTTATTTGTTATATGGATTAATTATAAATGATTTTTGAGGTATGATTAGGCTTTAAATCTGGATTTGGTTGAAAAATACCAGTTTGAAGATCTTGCTTACCCGTAAATTGCATGACTTTGCGGTACAGGAATTGAAGAAAAGATATGATGTAGAGATCCATACTGGAAAAATCCCAATGCCAAAGAACCTTTTGGTATCTAAAATACGGAACAAGGACGGTCTCATTTGTTATCCATATGATGTCATAGATACAGATGTTATATCAGCTGGTGCCAAGCTTAGGGCGATTTCGACTTTTTCTGTTGGGTATGACCATATTGATGTTAGAGCAGCGCAGAGAAGAGGAATTGTAATAGGCTATACCCCCGAGGTCCTGACTAGGGCTACTGCAGACCTTACCATGGCATTGATTCTTGCCTTGTTTCGAAGAATACCAGAGGGAGATGAAATCATTCGAAAAAACAAGTGGAAGGTAATTTTTGGACCATATGAGTTTCTTGGTACTGATCTTTATGGCAAGACACTTGGAATATTTGGAATGGGCAGGATTGGACAAGCTGTTGCAAAAAGAGCATCTGGTTTTGAGATGAAGATTTTGTACCACAACAGAAAGCGGGTTGGTGCGGTATTGGAACTAAAACTTGGAGCTAGGTTTGTTTCACTTGATGAGCTGTTTCGAAGATCAGATGTGGTGTCAATCCATGCACCATATACTGGACTGACACATGGTATTGTAAATCTGAAATTGTTAAGGAAAATGAAAAGGAGTGCGTTTTTGGTAAACACAGCTAGGGGAAAGCTTGTCAACGAAAAAGATTTGGTCTATGTATTGAAGAAAAATATCATTGCAGGTGCAGGTCTTGATGTATTCCAAAAAGAACCAATTAGTTCTTCACATCCGTTTGCTAAAATGAAAAATATAATTGTCATGCCACATAGTGGTAGCTCCACTGCGGAAACAAGACACAAGATGGCTGAGATTACTGTACAAAACTTGGTGTTATCATTGTCTGGCAAAAAGCCGATTTATCAGGTCAAAGCTCAATCAAATCATTAGAGTCAATTTGGATACAGTTTGTGCCTACTGGTTTTAGAGTGTCAAAGCTGATTGTTCCTTGAGGTACCTTGCCCTGTCTTTGTAGTTCCTCTAGCTTTTCTAAAAACGTCTTTTTGTGGTTATCACATGTTACTCCTACCATGTACTCGCCGTCTTTTGCTTTTACTGAGATGACAAACTCTGGAGGCATTTGACAGTCTTTTCCTCCATGTCTAATGGAACAACGCTCTGGTAACATGAATTTTGGTTGTTATTTTTGATGATATTAAGCTTGATTATATTGATTTAGAATTTCCAAAAAGAATTCTTTGGCGATACAGTACCATCAAGCAATCCCTTTTCCTGTAATGTTTTTACAATACCAGCAGAATATGCAGGCGCACCAGTAGCACCAGGCGAGTTGTAATTTATTACATGATATGAATTGGAACCTTCTAGCTCTATTACATCTGGTACAAATTTTCCATCAGGCGATATCACAGGTGTACGGATTCCAGCAGTCCCACGCTCTAAAAAGAATTCAGGTCGAATCTTTGGAATAAACGCCTGTACTCGCTCAATCATGGCAGATTTGGAAATAGAGCTTAGCCATTCCTTTGCAACCAATCCCATGAAATCAGGATTTAGCAATAGTTTGGCACTGCTACTAGTTAGCACCTCACCTACTTTTGACACAAATGTCTCGATATCTCCAACATATCCAGAATATGTCTCAGGACTTGGCACAGGTACTGCGTTTGGCCCAACCTCAGCCCTTCCATCTGCACGTATGATCCAATGAGGATCCAAAAAAGGAAAGTCTGGATACTGTGGTACAGAATAGATGTTGGTCTTTACGATATTACCATATTCTTTTTGTGCAATCCAGTATTCTCCTCTAAAATGCAAGCTGGAGTAATCCTGCACTAGGCCAAACTTTTTTGCAATATCAAGTGAGTATCCACCTCCACAGTTTACCACTAATTTGGATCGTAGTTCCTTTTTGTCTGAAAATACCAAAACTGGTTCGCCAGATACATCCTTGACTGATTGTACAGTATTATTTACCAAAAATTTTGTCCCCAGTTTTTGCGATTCCTCTTTTAGCTTTCGGGTAAAGGTGCCATAGTCTACTGCAACATCAGTCTTACAGTACAGTCCAGAATGGCACTGTATGTTTGGTTCTCTCTTTTTTATCTCGTTTCCATCTAGTAGTTCTATGTTATTTTCAGAGATGCCATTTTTTGGGCCCCATTTGAGATATTTCTCCAGTATCTTGTGCTGGTTCTCATCCAGTGCTATTTCCAGTGTTCCAACCATCTTCCATGGCAGACCAAACTTTTCTGCAAATGTCTTCCACATGGCATGGGACAAAAATGCAGCCTGTGCTAGTTTGCCCTTTTTTTGCGGATCAAGATAAAATGGAGAATGCACCACGCCAGTGTTTCTGGAGCTAGTATGCATCCCAACTTCGGGCTCTTTCTCAATTACTATAACGGAGAGGTTGTCATACAGACTTGAAAGCCAGTATGATACCGATACTCCAAGAAGGCCCCCTCCTATTATTGATACATCACATTTCTCCAATGACGGTATCAGTACCATGCCTCATTTAATGGAT
>CAYUTC010000061.1:0-10107 GCA_964447595.1 uncultured Nitrosopumilaceae archaeon | reverse complement strand
AAAATAGGAGGTGAAAAATGAAAAATGGTAATAAGTAATAGCCAATTTGGATTCGTTATGAATGTGCCAACCTCTACTGTGCCTTACGGAGGCAGTGTTGATTTCACTGGTGCATCAGGCATAACAAACATTGCTGGCACGTCAATGGGAAAATGGTGTACTACATGAAATCTAATTCTCTACTATAAAGACAATGGTGGTACGTCCAGGTGAGTGGAATGTAGTGTTACATATTTTGCTTCAGGAGGCGGGCAGTCACAAGGATGGTATTTCTGGCTCGGTTGGAGTGGAAATACAACTGGTAGCTATCATGCACTAGGAGCGGCGCCACCGGGTCATTCTCTAACGCTTCAACTTCAGTACAACTCTGCTTCAAGTCAATGGGGTGCAACTTACACTGATCACACTCAGGGTACACAGCTTGTATATGCAGTTACTGGTGCTACAGGACCTAATGCAAGTGGAATAACATCATCGGAGATAATTTTCGAGAATGGAGGAGATTACACATGTTCCGACTACAGCACGTTTGGAGGAATTACATTCAGTAACTTGACATTCTACGACTCGTCCGGAAATTCTATAACTTTTACAAATAGTGTAAACCAAAAGTGGATTCTTAACCTACCTAACAAATGTGGAAGCGGATTGGATTGCATAAACATAAATTCGACCAACCTCAGTCTCTCGCGAAACTGTTAATCCAAACCTTTTTTTATTTTTTTATTTATTAACATCTTAACGAAATTGTATTATTCAATAATACTGATGGCTACCCTTATACTATTGTTAAATAACATTCTATCTGAAAAAATAGTTTACGCTGTAGAAACACCCCCTATCATAATTAACCAGGTAGAACTAGGAAGTGCACTGCAAGAATCAAATGGAAAAGTAGTATGTTCCAAATTTCTTGGTGGAGGTACATGCGAACTGTTGCATGTATGGTCTAGTAGTAATCACACATGTAATGGCTTGCCACCCCCTTTTTCTAGCGGGCCGCAGTGGTTTGATCTGTACAATACGCTGAATACTACAGCCCATCTGCAAAGTTTTGATGTGAGGACCTTTATGAATCAGAGATTGACCTCTGAATCTGGACCCTCTTCTAACGTTATAGAAATAGGGCCACATGAAAGATGCACTTTTGCGTATATGCCAGTTGATATGGCGTTAACATTGGAACAAAGCAACATGTCTATTGCAATACAATATTCTTACAACAAACAAAATTACACTTTTTCAACACCATTCCTGACAGACCTTTACAATGATACCAGAACATGGCAGTTTGATGGAACACAATGGACTTTTGCGGAACAAAACACAGTACCAGTTCCGGAATTTCCGTTTGCAATTCCTGTGTTAATAATTAGTATTACATCATTAATTGTCTTTTACAGGATACATTCAAAATAAAAAGTTAGGATAGGTGCCTGCTACAACTGATTTCACGGTAACCATCGGTTCTGAATCATAAAACAAAATCTTAAAAATAAAAAATATTGGAAAGGGTTAGTAGCTAACCCTATAACTTTGCCATTTTACGAAGAAAGGTTCTCGAGACCACAGTGGTGGCTGGCCCGATGGTTGCCGCCATAATTGTGGAATAGCCTACACTTCCTATCTAGTTATGGTGTGTTGTTGTTACATACTGCGCCACTGTTCATAGACAGAAATTAAAAAAGAATGAAACGGCCAGAAAATTGGATCTCTCGGGGACTTTTCTGGATCTGGCATATTTCCTCCGGCAGCATCATGTACATCAGCATGATACTTGAGAATAATATTTGTCAATTCTGCATAGCTCGTGATCTGAGCCAATGCGGGCTCCTTCAGATTTGCAGGAAGTGGCATATTCACGTTATTATTGTTCTTGCTAAGTTGAGGTGGGATTGGATCTGCCGGATCCCAGTATGGCAGTGGCACAAAGTTTGAGTTGTTATGAGTAACAAGCCAGTGTTCAAGTTTCGCAATGAAGTATTGATGCCACGCAAGAAATCCGATTTCGTGAATCATCATTGACATATTTTTTCCTGCTTTCTTGTGTTCTGCTACAGGTTTGTTGGGACCGTTGATGTAACTATCCAACAATTGTCGTAGTTTAGTAAGATCAGTACCACTCATAGATGACACATTTTTACGATTTGCCAATTTTTATCACACTATCCTTCTACATGATCCATATAAGGTTGTTCACACATTTGGAAATAATTTTAAAAATTTTTCAGCTTTTTAGAATTAAGTGCGGTATCCTAAATTTCATCATAAGTACAATGTAAAATTTTTACATATTTTAATTCAAAGATTCGAATCCTGTAAGATATCTCCCTTAGAGATTCGCTTTATTTTAGGGACAATCATAAAAGAGAGCAGCGACGATTTGTTAAAAGTTAAAGCACCAAAAGATGTCACTATTGCACCGCCTACTTTCTACATGTTATTTCTTCTTAATTCTAGAAAGATACCATCAATTGCAAAATTTGTTAGTATCTAAACACAGCCTGCTAAACAGCAGGAAAATCAAATAGTGATGGTAATAAGGTAATCAATCCATGTGGTACAAAAATTACGCCGTCGTCGTTTACCACAATTTTACCACACCCTGACCAGCTATGGTTTCTTAAACCACCAGACCTCTGTACGTTATAATTTAGCATGATAAAAAATTGGGAAGGTATCCATTTCACATGTCCGAAGCGAACTCTTTGGACCCATCATTGAGTTTCTTGTGAATACAAACCTAATTCAGATTTACAATGATAGTGCCAGAGAAATCTAGATTCGGCAACACTCTGATGCCCCTGATTCAAATCATCGATAACACAAAACCAATTTTAAAATAAGCAGTTAACTATTCTGATTTGGCTGCAATGAGGAATCAGAGTTATGGCTGAAACGATGATGTGAAGGCATTTGTCTGAGCTGCCAATGATTTTATAAGATCTGACAAATTTGACTCCAAGTGCCTTAACACGAAACTATACAGAGTATATATAAAGCCCCTTTATAAGGAGACAAGAATGCCTCAAACAAAACCTATTGTTAGCATAGAAAATGTTGTGGCCTCAGCTTCAGTTGATCAACGAATTGATCTTAACGTCATCACACAAACTTTTCCAGATGTTGAATATCATCCTGATCAATTCCCAGGTCTTGTCTTTCGACTCAAGTCTCCCAAGACAGCAACATTGATCTTCAGTTCAGGTAAAATGGTTTGTACTGGTGCAAAATCCGAAGAACAGGCAATAAAAGCAGTACGCAGCGTGGTTCAAAAATTAAGAAAAGGCGGAATCAAAATAAAAAAAGATGCCGTCATTGTAATTCAGAACATAGTGGCCTCCGCTAGTCTGGGAGGCAAAATCCATCTAGAGCAAGCTGCTCGAAGCCTTCCTAGAAGCATGTATGAACCAGAACAGTTTCCTGGTTTGATACACAGAATGCTAGACCCAAAGACGGTAATTCTACTCTTTGCATCAGGAAAACTAGTTTGTACTGGAGCAAAGAAAGAATCTGAGGTATACAGGGCAGTACATAACCTGCACACCTTACTAGAAGAAAAAGAACTAATGATCTACGAAAGTTGAATCTGAAGCCCTATGGGGTTTCAATTCATTCATTTGTTTTTAATGCGTTGCAAAGTTTGCTCGTCTAGCAATTTTGCGTCATGTAATATGTTTGAAATTGTTATGACATCTGTAAGTTGGTACAATTTCACATTTTCATTGGCCAACAACTGTTCTGCACCCTCAAACCTGTTTACTATAACAAATGCATCAGTTACAATCATTTTAGCGTCTTTTAATGCCTTTATGGCATTTAACAATGACAATCCAGTGGTACCAACATCATCTACGAGCACGACTTTTGATCCTTCTGGAATCTTTCCCTCAATCAAGCTGCTTGTGCCATAGTCTTTTGGCTTTTGTCTAATGTAAACAAGAGGTTTGACTATCTCAATTGCAAGTGCAGAAGCAATAACAAGACCTGATGTTGGTACAGATGCGATGCAATCAAAATTATCAAGACCAATCTTTTCTGATATTAGATTTTGAAGATTTTTTATCATTTTTCTAAACTGGTGTGGAAAACTTGGCACTATGCGGAGATCGATATAATATGGACTTGATTTTCCACTTGAAAGTTTGAAATCTCCAAATTTCATTGCACCGCTTTCTTGCAAAAATATAGCAAATTCTTTGACAAACTCCACAGCAAAATTTACTGAACTAGATTTATTTTAACTGTCCCTTCGGTATTGTATGCCGGAAATTTGGCTCAGCTATGGCTCAACAGACGTTGTACTGGATATAAAAGCAGAGAATCTAGAGAATCAAATAGCTCCTGGTGGAACCAACCTCACAGATTCTGAAATTATTTCAAAATTACAAAGCGTCGATCTCACAAAACCCACTGAAATTGTCATCTTGGATAGCACTGCAGCTGTCCAGAAAACAATCTCGCTTTTGTTTGATATTTGTACTCAAAAATCTATTCCAAAACCAAAGATTCTTGTGGATAAATCAAATCTCCACAGTGCAAGAAACTTTTTCTCAGATCCCTCCATCGCAATTTCTGAATTTGATAATTCTCAAATCAATAATGCAAATCTGATTTTTTTGGGGGAAATGGAATTTGATGGCCTGTTTGGATATAACACAATCTCAACTAAACTGTTGCGAAGATTTGGCAAGGAACAGATGTTAGAAGCATATGGAAAGCGGAACGGAAGCTTGCCACGCCCTGGGGAGGAGCTGCCAACTATTGAGGTTGCAAAAAAATTTGTTGATGGCTTTGAGATCTCTGCTTTGGAAATTGTTGCAAACTCGACAGGCGTTGTTGACATCTCAACAGGTCATCCATCACATACGATGGCACTTTCAAAATCATTATCATCTCTTGCCATAAATGAGATGAGCAAACATAGGATACTTGTTGCAAGCACGGGAAAAGAATCTAGCAACAGGACACTGCGAACTTCACTGTCTACAATTTGGAACTGTGCTGGTGCCATCAAAGAAGAAGGACTGGTAATACTGTTGGCTGAATGCAAAAACGGGCTGGGCTCTGAAGCAATTCAGCAATTTGTGGAGGGAGGGATGAGCTTGGACAGGCTGAAGAATCCTGCAAAATATGTCGATGGTATGGAAGATCTTCTGTTCTTGTCCGAAGTTCAAAAAACATTCAAGATTGGAATTGTGTCTATCCTACCGCAGTATTACACTAAAGACAAGCTTGCAATGATTCCATTTGGTGGAACTAAACAAGCTGCAGAATATGTGTTCAAGACATATGGCGAAAGACAAAAGGTTGCTATAATCTCAGATGGTGCACGAGTACTACTGCGGTAGTATGGAAAACGGAAGCGGAGCACAAAGAAAAGCAAGAACCATTACCAGCACAAACAATTTTTTTCTCTTGGATGAGAGGGGCGACAGGTCATCAAGGGGCTTTACTGCTGGGCTTCTCATGCTAAACATCAATACAAAAAGTGCCATGATGTAATACCCAATCCCAGCAAGTATCGCTATGCTGACATATGTCAGAACTCTATGCCACTTGAATCCAAGTGTTGCCCGTGCAATGTGGCCTCCATCAAGCTGCCATGCAGGGAGAAGATTTAGAAAAGTAATGAGAAATCCAAACCAGGCTGCCAATAAAATTGGTGACATGACAAGGTCTTGGCCTGGTACGTGTTTGTCTACCAGAGCAATGGTTGCATCCATGAGAATGCTGGAATGTATTTCTACAAGTCCAGATTTTGCAGAAAGTTCTTGGGAAACAGAATCTGAAATCAAAGGAGAAAGATATGCTCCATATGTTGATACTATTACTGTCACAATCAGTCCAGCAATTGGGCCAGATATCCCGACATCAAAAAGGATGTTCCTGTTTATGATAAGGCCCCTTGACATTATCAATGCGCCAAATGTTGGAATAAAACCAATGACTGGAATTCCTGGGATAAAATAGGGCCAGCTGACTTTGAGCCTGTGTCTCTTTGATGCAATGATATGTCCTAGCTCATGGATTCCAAGTATGCCCATTAACGAAACAGTATACAAGATAGCTATGGCAAGGGGGTCGCCAACATTTTGAACCGAATTGGTAGATACTGCACGATAGTAACCATCAATCATAACAGTTGTTATCGTTCCGGCAAACAATATCCGAGGGATCCAGGACCTTCTTGCCTTTGGGGGCTCAAATCGTGATATTACAATAAAGGTTCTTCCAAAATTTTTGTCAAGCCGTGCTACAAGATTCCATTTTTCTATTTTTTGAACCAGATCACGAAATTTATCCGTAATATCTGTGCCTTCTATCTCAATTTGTAGAACATTCATGTTCTGGTCTATTGCTTTTATGGCAAAAAAAGAAGAGACAATTGAGATGACCTCATCTGTGGTTGGTACACTCATAACCTTCCTAGATGTTCTTTAAGATTAATTCCTTTAGTTGCTTAAAGTTAAATAATTACAAATTCAAGTATTTCTCGGAAATGCAGGTTGCCTTAAGGGATATAGGAAATTGTGTAATTCGAAGATGTGATCCTTCTGATATCATACCAGTAATGGAAATTAACCTAAAGACACTGCCTGAACACTATTCTGATTATTTTTATGAAAGTCTACTAGCTGAACTGCCAGAGGCATTTCTTGTTGCAGAAATTGAAAGAAAATTGGTGGGATACATAATGTGTAAAATTGAGTATGGTTTTTCAAACTTCAAAAAACTTGGCTTTGTAAAAAAAGGACACGTCGTTTCTGTTGCAGTACTGCCAGAACACCGAAAAAAAGGAATAGGCAGAGCACTAATTGAGGAAGCGCTATCGGGTGTCAAGATAAAAAAATCAGACGAACTATACCTTGAGGTAAGATGCAGCAACAATGAAGCAATTAGACTTTATGAGAAATTGGGGTTTGTCATAAAACAGAGATTAAAGGCGTATTATCGCGACGGCGAGGACGCATATCTTATGGCAATCGAGTTCACATACTAGATTAAATTAAATTAGTCTACAAAAGAGCAAGCCTTATGACAAGACGGCGCACCGTCGGAGTATCAATATTTGTTTTATCAATAGCGGGATTCTTTGCATATGCATATCTTCTGATGCTCTCTGAATGGAGTCCAATAGTGCTTCAGCTCTCGGTGCTCATGGCAGTGGGAGGAATTCTTGGGGTGATATCGTGGATTGGTTATAACATGGCAACATCAAGACATCCGCCTTCCTCAATTGTAACAGACGACAAAAAATAATCACTTGTACACGAACGCGTCTACTACTGCCTGATAAAATCTGGGACCAACGGGTCTAACTATTCGTGCTCCAAACACCTCAGACCTGGTTTTAATCACTGTCATAAAGTGTTTAGAGGCTTCTGCGGGGACGCCGCTTTTTTTCTCTGAATGAATGTGGCAATAGTAATGCAGAACGCCTTTTTCTTTAGAGGCCTTGATTGCAGAATCAAGAAATTCATCAGATCTTTCAGGCAAAAGCATTAGAACCCTGTCTCCTGTATTTGATAATTTTTTTTCTATTATTTCTCTGGCATCACCTTCAATAGATTCTACTGTGCCTTTCAACTTGTTTAGGAGAATATTTTCTGAGCAAAGCTTTGCAGCATCAGGGTTGATGTCTATGTTGTAAACATAGCACTTTTTCTTTTTTGCAGCAACAATGGAAAACATCCCTATGCCTCCAAACATGTTGATGACAGTCTCTCCATCTTGTATCAAGTCTGCAATTCTAAGACGCTCAGTTGAAAGGCGAGGGGAAAAAAATGTCTTTTTTACATCTACTTTGAACCTGCATCCGTGCTCTTTGTATTCTGTTACTGTGTTATCCTCGCCTGCAAGCAACTCCAAGTCACGTATTCGGTAATCGCCAGCTACTGGCGATGACTGGTAGAAAACAGATTTTGCAGTCTTTACCTTTTCCAATAGAACTTTGCCAATTACCTTTCTTTTGGATAAAAGCGAGTCTGGAATTCTCAAAATTATTATGTTGCCTATTTGATCAAATGCTCCAAACAGATCGTCAATTTCCTCTGCTGTAAGTATACCCAACATTGCCTGTCTTAGCATCTTTGTCAATTTCTATAGTAAAATTGCCCAGACTGTTTCTGCTCTCTATCTAGCCTGCTCTCGGATTTGTTCACACGGGGGCGCATGCTTGTCTCATCTCGTCTGTAAGTGATATCAAGTGATCTTAGAAACTGGTTCATTCCATCAGACTTTGGCTTGGGCGAGGTCGCGTGACCCTCTCTACCAGGAGTTCCATGGAAAATTACAAGAGAATCTGAAATCAAATCCATTAGCTGAATATCATGGTCAATTACTATGGCAGACTTGCCGTATGAGCGAACAAATCTCTGTATTAATTTTGCAATTGATATTCTATCTTCAACATCTAAAAACGCAGATGGTTCATCGAGTGCATAAAGATCAACTTTTTGCAGCAAGCATGTTGTAATTGCTACTTTTTGCAGTTCTCCACCGGATAAATTTTTGACTGATTTGTTGTAGAGCTTTCTTATTTTCATTGGATGAACTATTTGTTCTTCTTCTGTAGTTCCTTCTATGGCTCCATTATTTGCCTTCTCTAATACCGAAATTACTTCGACATCATAATCATTTGTAAGATATTGCGGTTTGTATGCTATCTTCACTTTGGTGTCTACATTTCCTGAATCTGGTTTTTCTACACCTGCAATCATCTTCATCATGGTTGTCTTGCCCAATGCATTTGCTCCAACTATGCCAAGAACCTCACTCTTTCGAACTCTTCCTGGTTCAATTGAAACTGAAAAGTTTGGATACTTTTTTTCTAAAAGGGGATATTCAATTACATTTTCTGTTGTAACAAATTCATCAGTAGAAGTTGAGGCATCAAATCTAAAGGCAATGTCTCTGAATCGAACATTTTCGTTGGGCAGATAGCCGTCCAAAAATACGTTAATGCCCACCTTTGTTGAAAGGACATTGGCAACAATCCCATATGCTGCAGGCTCTCCGTATATTACCTCGATAAAGTCGCTCAAATAGTCTAATAAGGTAAGGTCGTGCTCTACGACCATGACACTTTTGCCAATCTTTGCCAAATCTTGGATGACTTTGGCCACACCCATTCTCTGAAAAACATCATTGTATGAAGAGGGCTCATCAAAAAAGTAAAAGTCTGCCTCCCTAGAAGCTGCTACTGCAACTGCTATTCGTTGCAACTCTCCGCCGCTTAATTCAGAAAGCCTGGTTTCAAGCGAATTCTGCAAGCCTAGCTCTTGCACCAATTCTTGAGTTTTATTTCGCTCATCATATTTTTCAAGCAACTCTTTGGAAGTTCCATTAAAAGCCTTGGCAAGATTGTATACTTGCTGTGGCTTTATCGAGGCTTTGAGTTCCTTGTTTACAATTTTTTCAAAATGCGATTTTAATTCGGTTCCGTTAAAGTGTGACAAGACATCACTCCATTCTGGGGGTGAGGAATAGTTACCTAGGTTTGGTTTTAGATTTCCTGATAAAATGCTCACAACTGTACTCTTTCCTATACCGTTTCTTCCAAGCAGGCCCATTACCTGTCCTTTTTTCAAAGTAGGTATTCGATACAGCCTAAAGGAGTTTAGTCCATATTGGTGAATCTTGTCAGTTTTCAGCTCTTCTGCCAGATTGACAATTGTTATTGCATCAAAAGGGCAAACCTTTACACAAATTCCGCAGCCATTGCAAATGTTTTCATCGATTTGTGCCTTGCCTGTCTCTTCATTTAGAATTATACAATCAGAGCCCATCTTATTTACAGGACAGTATTTGATACACTCAAGACCGCATTTCTTTGGTTGACATACTTCCTTATCCAGAACAGCTACACGGTGAGTCATGGCTTCTCACCTTTTTTTTGATTTATATCTCTAACTTGGACCGGGATTTTTGATGTTGTGGTAATGTCAACGTTACCATCTCTTTTTAGGATACAAGTTCATTAATTTTAAACAAAATTTGTATGCAATAAAATCAATTAAACAAGATTATCGACCTAATGAAGAATTGTTGTCCATGAACATTGCCCACAAGGGGTGGAGTAGGTTTTGCCATCCTAGAGGGCTT
>CAYUTC010000060.1:0-10377 GCA_964447595.1 uncultured Nitrosopumilaceae archaeon | reverse complement strand
CCTAGTACAGAATTTTGGATTATTCTAGGGTCAAAAGCAAAAATTGCTGCTCCAACAAGTGCATATGGCCTCTCAACAAATCTTCTGCATAGGAGGTAGACTAGAATTGAGGTAAATACAGAGATTGATAGAGTCACCACTCTCTGGAGTGTCATATAATCTAGAAAGTTGTCAAATCGAAAAACAGTAAAAAAGAACGACAAAAATATTGGCCAACCATCATTTGCAATCTGGAAATTGGCAGGTAGGTGACCTAGTATGCTGATATCAGTGGCATATAGAAAATAATTGTTAAAGGCATCAAGCACAAGGGGAACATGATAGGGAAAGTATTGCAGTCTTAGAATTATTCCTATTCCAACTATTATAGACAGAGTTAGGACAGGCTTTGATGAAAAAATCGTGAATCTATAAGCAAGGGGATTTTTTGTTTGTGTTTCTAACTTGACAATGTTCTCTGCCTTGGCTGGAGTTTGCACTATGGGTTCAATTGGCTCACTTGGTCCCCCTGGTTTTCCTTTGTAGTTTCTATTCACTAAGAAGAGATATGCTGTTTCTGATGATTGTGCCAAAACAAAAGCTGATGCAACACCGTTAATGCCAAACAAACTACCAAGCAGAAATATTGTTGATATCTGAACTGCCAGAAAAATTCCTGATCCAATCAATACTATGCGACTTTCTTCTTTTGCAAGAAATTTGGAAATGTATACATTGCTAATAGCTACTGGAATGACACCTAGGCTGATGATCTGAATGACGCTTATAGCATGTGTAAATTTTGGGAATAATATAGGTAATAAAATAGGAGAGAGAATTATGCTCAAAACAGCAAGAAGTATTGATACCAATATGGTACCCTGCTTTAGTTTTCTGTTAGATGTTCCAGTTGCATCATGAGGGAGAATGTATTGATAAACTATTCCAGGTAAGATGCTTAAAAGAGAGAGAAACTGTAATCCCAATGAATAATTTCCTAATAATGAATAACCAAGTAATGGTGCTGCTATGAGCTTGTCAGTTGTAGTACTAAGAGATCTAGTTATATCTAGTACATAGCTATTGATGATAAAACTAATACGAGTTTTTAATAGAGAAAAGTCTATTTTTGATTCTCTAAACCCTTTGTAGATTACAATTGAAGCTGGTAAGAACGAAAGCGATAGACCGAGAAGAACTCCATCGATACCTATTAATCGATAGAGCCCAATTGCAAGTCCAACCATCAAAAGTCGATAACTTATAAAATATACAAAGTAACTACGATACAATTTTTTTGCCAACAGATCAGATGTTGCAAGTCCAAAAACGACGTTTCCAAGTGGATACAAGCTTACTCCAACATTGTGGAATATAACATACATAATTATTCCAGCTATGATACTTGCTGTTAATGCTACTAAGTAAAGCGTGGCCTGAAGCTTGATTCCTTTAGACACGTAAACAAGAATTGTATTTGCAGAACCAAGATAGGAAATCATGACCCCAAGTGCTCCAATTGCAAGCAGATAACTTACCTCTCCGTAATGAGCTGTCCCCAATACTCTTGCCATGTAAAGCCAGAAAAGGCCTGATATTGCATTAGCTAGAATATTTGCAAGACCTATTGTAGATAGACCCTTTAACTTTGAAGAAACGTCCCTTATTGTATCCCATGTACTCATATCTTAATTACCATCAGCCTTAGGAAATTAGAATCTAATCAAATCATGTAATCTAAATACGCTAACAAGTCCCATTAATCATGTCAATTCTCTTTCTTGAGGATCTTACCTATGCTGAACAGAACAACCGACATGAGAAGAAACATCAATCCTATCAACAAAGTGCCCACCGCTACCAATGTCGAGGGTATAGAAAAGTATCGAGTTTGATTAAACAGGGAGATCACATCAATGGCAAAACCAATCCCTATTCCCATCAAGATAATTCCTGGGATGCCCAAGTACCTAAGAGGGTGTCTGATCGCTATTAGCTCTATTAGTGAAGAAAGAACCTCGAACGTATGCGATACTGGATTTTTTGTTGAGGTTTTGCTTCCTATGTCATAAAGGACTGTAACCTTTTCTTCTGTTATCTTCAAACCTTTCTGTGCTGCATCTACTAGAATCTCTGCGTCAACACCAAAACCTGTGGTATTGAATTGAACCAGTTCGATTGCTTTTTTTGAATATGATCTGAAACCGCTTTGTGTATCTCTAAAAGGCAACTCTGACGCCATGCTGGTAATTTTATCTAAAACCTTATTGCCTATCTTTCTGTAAGAAGGCATCTCTTTACCTTCAAATCTATAACCAATCACAACATCATATCCTTTTTCTAAAATAGGTGTCAGTAATTTTGGTATCTCTTCTGGCATAAACTGACCGTCTCCATCAATTGTTACAGCTACGTCGGCCTTGACCTGCTTTGCATACTCAAAAAGAGATTTCATGGCAACACCCTTGCCCAAATTTTCCTTGTGTTTTATTACATGAGCTCCCGCATCACGTGCCCTCTGTGTAGTATTGTCTTGAGATCCATCGTCACACACTACAATTCTGTCTGCATATTTTTGGCATTTTTTGATAACATCATAAATGACTGCCTCTTCATTGAATGCAGGAATCAACACTAGCTTTAACATTAATCAAAATCTATCATTGTCAAGAATCTTTATGTCTATCTGTCAATTACTCCCCAAGCTTCTTGCGATGTAGAGTCATCCTCTCTTAATGAAACACTGTTTATCTCATTTACTTATAATATCTCTCAAGTAAAGAGACTATTATTTTTCCAGCTTTTCCTTTACCAAAGGGACTTTGTCTCAACTTTAGGACCGGATTCTTCTCAGTGTATCTGATTGCACTCAGTATGTCTCTCTTTTTTGTACCAACAACCCTGGAATAGTTATATTTTACAGATTCTGGTCTATCTGTCGTCTTTCTAATCACAAGAACTTTTTTCTTGATTAAAGGAGATGTTGCTTCTTCCTGTATTCCGCCAGAGTCTGTAATGATGAATTTACATTCTTTCATCAACTTCAACATATCAAAATAGCCTACAACGCCCAACAAAGTGATATTCCTACAATTCAAAACTTTTGAATACAGTCCAAACTCTTTCAATCTTTTCACTGTTCTTGGGTGGATGGGAAACACTATTTTTTGATGTGATTCAATCAAGGCAGATATTACACTAGATAACGTCTTTTCATTGTCAACATTTTCAGCTCTGTGTATGGTTAGCAGAACAAAATCGTTGTCTATTTGTAATTTCGATCTACTATAAGCTAATTTCATGTATTGTTCTATAGAATCCATGACCGTATTTCCGGTGACAAAAATTTTCCCATGTACTTTTTCACTGATTAAAGTTTTCTTGGAATGAATTGTTGGTGCAAAAAGAAGATCTGATATGTGATCAATTCCCACTCTGTTGTGTTCTTCTGGCATTCTCCAGTCATAGCTACGAAGACCTGACTCTACATGGTTGATTGGGATTCCCATCTTGAGTGCACATATTGCACCTGCTAGGGCAGTATTGGTATCGCCGTGAACCATTAGAGTATCAGGTTTTATATCAGATAGTACTCTGTAAAGCTTGGAAATTATCTCTCCAATTTGAATGGCTGGTACCCCCCTACTGATTTTAAATTTGTAATTTGGGTTGGGAAGTTGTAGCTCTTTGAAAAATTTCAGACCTAGATCAAAATCATAATGCTGTCCTGAAAAAATGATATTTCTGTCATCTTTTCTTAGTAACTTTATGATAGGTGCAAGCTTGATTATCTCAGGTCTTGTGCCAGTGATTATTGCAATGTTCATCTCTTTTTATTGGATTTGGGTATATTACCTTGTTAATTAGAATCGTGCAGATTTCTCGATATTTTCCATATTTTCTTTAAACCAATTCAAGATCTCAGGTAATGCACGAGGAACATCGGTCTTGGGGTCATATCCTAAAAGCTGCCTTGCCTTATCTACCGATGCCCTCCTTCTAATTATTCTGTCCCAGCTTCTTCTCTCTCTAAACTCTATTCCTGCTTTATTTCCTGTCAACTCATTAATCATTTTTGCAAGATCTATTATCTTGGTTTCTTTATTTGATGCCAAATTTATTGCCTGGCCTACTACTTTGGGATTAATTCCCATCCGCAACAGACCATCAACAATGTCATCTACATAAGTAAAGTCTCTTGTTTCTTCACCTGTTCCAGTAATAGGAAGCTTGTGGCCGTGTAACGCCCAGTACATGAAATTAGGGATTACATTTCTATAAGCTCCAGGTATTTCTCCAGGACCAATAACATTAAAAAATCTTGCAGTAACTATTGGCAGTTTGTAGTAATCCACATAAAAATTGCAATAAACTTCTCCTAGTAACTTGGTTATTTGATATGGTGTATCAAGATGTAATGAAATAAAATCTTCAGTCAAGGGAAGTGGCGCCTCGCTGCCATATACAGAACATCCCGATGATGCAAACACAATACGTCCTGGCTTTAACATTCTGCAGTACTCTAATACCTTCAATGTACCTCTTCCGTTTACTTCCAAGTCTGTCTCTGGATGATCTACAGAATTCTGATTTGCAAAATGGGCTGCCAAATGATAAACAAAATCTGGGTTTGAAGAAAATGCATGTCTTAATTTTTCTTCATCTAGAATACTTCCTTCTACAAACCTTACACGACGATCTTTTGGTATATTCCATTTTTCAGCAGCAGATAAATCATCAATAATTACAACCTCTTCAACACCCTCTTTGAGTAAATCTTTGGTTAGATTTGCTCCAATAAGTCCAGCCCCTCCTGTTATGAGAACCCTTTTTCCTTTGTATGCTGGATAACTCATGAATTCACAATTTCTAAGAGGACTTTTTAAATCAATCTAATTCTGATACTATTTCCTTCTATTGATGAACTAATCCTTAATTCGTTTCCAAAATGCAAACTTGTAAGTCATATATGGTAATATCTTTGGTATGAGTAGACAATCTGATTTGTTGATCAGATCGAAATTTGTAAGGAAATTCCTACAATCATCAAGCTTTACTGGGTGTACAGTATGCCTTACTCCCTTTGAGGTCATTTTTAGATAGACGTACTTGGCTTGTGAGTTAACAAAGGAAAGATAGTTTTGTGCTACCGCATATTCTGTCTCATCTAAACTTCCAGAATTCCAAAATAGATCATAATTAAAATTCTTTAGATGTGGTATCTTCCAATTACCAATTATGAAAATCTTACCCTTTTCTGGAGGGGGAAGTTCTTCTATTTGTCTAGTTTCTCTATATGAAACAACATCATTGGGAAATAAAGCCGAGAGATACTGTTCACCTACATACTGTTCTGGCGCAATATCAAAAAGATAAAAACAGATGTTTGGATGAAGTTTTTTTATTACTTCTACTTGTTTTCCTGCGCCAGTACCCAATTCTGTTATTGTATTAATTGTATCAAAATTAACGAATTTGCAACAATATGCATATTCGATGTATTTGTTTAGGATTAGTGTACTGTAGAGATTACCATTTATTTCAAAAATTTCAGCAGGATTTCCTAAAAAAGTCGTGCTAAGACGATCAAGTGAAACGGCATTATTCTTTTTTCCATACTCATAAGCAATGTTATATCTTTCAAGATGTTCATTCTTTCCAAAAGACTTGTTTACACCGAGTTTAATTTTATGAGCAAATTGCAATGGTTTTAGAGCCTTATCTTTGCTATTGTAGAGAAAATCTTCCATGGGATCTAAATCGACACCTCCGAATCTTTCTATTATTGAATTTTTTCTACGTCTGAAATCTTTCAGACCTTGTGATTTTAATTCACTGATAAGTTCTGCTTGGAATCGTTCCCAATACGGTGTAGGTCTATAAAGTGGATCGGCCTTTTTTCCATCCTCAACCATTAATTCCATTAACTGTAAATTATCGCTAACTTGTGGTATAGATACATTTTTCATATTGATTTTTTTTGTATCTTATATTTGAGTATTTATGATCTAGAAAAATAAGATTTACCATGGAAAATCTAATTTCTATATGTTTTTCCGATCTCTTCTTGAAAATTTAAAAGCGCGTTGAACATTTTCCTGCCATTTTCAGTTAATTGAAAGACCGTATCTTTTTCATTAATTTTGTATTTGATAAAATTTTTACCCATTAGCCAGTTGAGGTATTTATCAAATGCATGCCAATTTGTTCTTGAAACAAAAAACAAATGTGTCTTTTTCAACGTGCTATTTTCATAAAATGCATTGGCAATTCTGGTTAGAACATCAAGATCTATTTTGAGTCCTGTATCTGTAGTATTAATACGAGATAATTCTTCAAAATCTTCGATACTAGAAGCCAATTGAACCTTAACTTGTCTCTAATCTATAAAACATTGTGCATGTGTTCTATGTAGACTACAGGTTTGATCTTATCCACCTTTCAAATTGCTATTATCATTCATGAAATTTTGATCTATTATATCTACTCTGAATAGCTATTCCAAGTGAGTTCTGTTTATTAGCAAATTATATGACAACTGCATTCTTGATAAAAACATGTCAAAAAGTTTCAATCCCTCTCAGGAATTTGACATTTTTTATTATCAAACTAAATAGCAACAAAATGATGTCAATAACAGTCATGTCAATTCTCATATTGTCTTCAACGCTAGTTGTTTTTGATCCATTGCCAAAGGCAAATGCAACGACAGTAGTTGGTGTGGATGCTACTAACTTAGGTACTTTCGTTTCTGGTACAATTTCATCTGCATCATCTACAATAACAGTGGGTAATAACACAAATAGAGCATTAGTAGCTATATTCTATTCAGATAATGCTGTTACAGTTAACTCTGTTACTGGCGCAGCAAACTCATTTAATAAAATCTATGAAAATACAAATCAAGGCCTGACAACTTCGATTTGGATTTCACTTAATCCAAATACTGGTTCTAATACAATAACAGCGAACTTTAACAGTCAGACTACACAAGCAGAATTAGGTGTATATTCATTATATAATGTTAATCAAACTACTGGTTATGTTTCTTCAAATACACAATCTAATAGCGGTACTACTAATCCATCTACTAATATAACACCAACTAGCACAAATAATTTAATTCTAGATGGAGTTGCAACAGGTGGTACATTAAGCACACCAAGCCAGACCCAAGCTTGGTTGACAAATCCTAGTGGTGCTTCACATTTTGGAAGTCAATACAAGGCAAATCTAAGTAATCTAAATACATTAACATATTCATGGACTCAAACTGGTTCTGTATGGAATCAAGTAGTTGTTGAAGTACTTGCATCTAGTGGTGGGGGCGGTTTTTCATCAAATATAATGAATATGACCATGACTCAATGGGAATCATTAAATGGTATAACCTTAGAACCAGGACAGTTTTTGGATGTGGCAGCAACTAGTCCATTTAAAATAACGGCTGGGAATGCTACAATGTATGTTCCATGTGACGGTTCAGGAAATGCAAATGTCGTAGTGTATCAAGGAAAAGTAAATGCAACTTCAGGTACGTTTGCTCCAATTACTCCAGTGTACATTTCAAGACTATCTACCCCAAACCAGAACTGTTGGTATAATTTTGGTGTTGGTACCTCTAACGGAGTAACTGACTTTGCTCTCAATAATACAAGCGGTCACACGGTTACATTCAATGACAGAAATACTGTAATCTTTACGTTTGCACAGGCACTAAAACATTAAATATATTGAAATAAAAAATTTGGAAAGAAGTTTATTACTATGATAAACTTACTACCATTTTCGAACACAGACAAACAAATCAAAAATGTAATCGAGAACTTCATCAACCAATAGCAAACAGAATTCTAATTTTTGACTGAAACAAGCGACGAAAACTGGTCAAGCATCCTCTCTGTGACCTTTATCCATGTGTAATTTTTCTCAACATATTCTCGTCCATATCTTCCCATTTCTCCCAACGATTTTTTTTTCAACAATGAAATTATATTCTTGTCAAATTCCTCCACTTGAGAATATGTAATTACTACAGAATCTGTGGGAAAATCGTGTAAGAGACCTTGGAGTGGCGTAGCTATAACCGGCTTGCCACATGCTAACAAATCAAAGATCTTGACAGGTGACAGTCTGTCTGTTATTTCATTTATTCTAAATGGATTGATAAACAACTTTGCAAGACTGCAATATTTTGATACTTCAAGATAAGGTACAATTCCTGTAAAAATTATCCTGTCTTCTACTCCATGCTCTTTTGCTTGTTGTTTAAAAGTTGGAAGATCTGGTCCCCCACCAACTACCAACAACTTGAATTCTGGGATCTCTTTTGATATCGATGATATTTTTGATATTATTTCATCTAGACCAGAAAAAGAGTAGGTTGTACCAAGATACATGACAACCTTATCTTCTTTTCTTATGCCAAGCTTATTTTGTAATTCTGTATCTGGGGGCAATGGTTTCATTATTGATGCATCAACACCTTGTGGAACTGTAGCAGAATTGACAGCGCCCATTTCATCTACCCATTTTTTCATAAATGGTGTTTGGCATAGTACTTTGTCAAACTGTGGATAAATGGTCTCTTCAATTTTGAGTACGCGTTTTCTCAAGAATTTTTCCCTTACTAGTTCATGAAGAATATCCAATGTTCTATGAACAACTGGTATGTGGAGCTCCTTACATGCTTTGACTGTAGCCTGACCATTAGTAACTACTCCAAATAGGAAGACAATGTCAATTTTGTGCTTTTTTAATATTTTTTTTATGTGACCGTATGATGTCAGATATGCAGAAATTCTATGAAGGCCCTTTATTGGAATAATTGGAGTTCTCAATAACGTAACAGATGCATCATTATAAACACGATGATAATTTGGGATTGTTTTGAAAACTGAACTGTCAAATGAAACGATCCCGGGATCAGGTACATCGATGGCATACACCTTGTGGCCACGAAGTGAGAATAATTCTGACAGATGATGAATCTCATAAGTTACCTTTTTGAGCCAGTCCACTTCGTGTATGACAAGTATATTCATTTGATTACTTCTTCATGATGAGAGAGGCACTAAATATACCTACGAAGTCGTCAACACTAATAATTTGCTAAAAATTACCCTGTGTTTCTACTAAACAAATTTGTCATGATTTTTCTATGTTTTCATTTTGTTTTCAACAATATCTCGATAAGGTGGATAGGTTATGGCTTCATATTGATCATCAAATGTCTCTACAAAGAAGGAATCTCCTAATGCAAGAAGTAAATGTGCCTTTTGTGGTGGAACTCGAATTACTGAAGGATATGAAAATATTTTTGTTGTTTCTTTTCCAGTATTGACATCTGTTTCCATATATTCAATTTTGCCTGTAATGATCACGTGTTCAGATTCAAAATTATGGTAATGCCCACCTCTCGCATATCCGTTTTTTATTTCAACAAAATTGATTCGTTTGTTTCCATACTTGAAAAATATGATTTTTCCTCTGACATCTTCTACTTCTTTTTCAAATTTTAAATCCATATTATTTTCTCTATTCAAAATCTAAAATAAATAAACTGTTCTGGATTTCCGTTATATGAGAATAGTATCACAAGGATAATCATTGCCAAAAACAAAGCCCAATATGGCATCTTCAAATCTTCAAGTTTTTGCATCAAGTTAGCTTTCCTAAAGGCAATGAAGCTGGCTATAAAAAAGAACAGTATTAACAAAATTTGGACCTTATGAGATAAAATAATTTGTTCGGTCTGGATATAACCAAAATCAATGAATACGTATTTTTTCATTGAATAAAACATTGAGCCAAAATCTGAAACCCTGAACGGAATCCAAGCAAGAAAGACAAAGTATTGGGTTACTACGATGGATATTATTTTCTTGAATCTAAACTCAGGGATCTTGAAAGCCTTTGTTACTGCTAGATATGCACCATGTAACAAACCCCACACAATAAAATTCAAGGATGCACCGTGCCACAAGCCACCAAGAAACATTACAATCAAAAGGTTGATCAGAGTTCTGGGTTTTCCTTTCTTATTTCCACCAAGGCCAAAATAGAGATAATCCCTTAGCCAGCTTGAAAGTGAAATGTGCCAACGTCTCCAGAAATCTGAGAATGTTCCGGCACAGTAGGGGCTGTTAAAGTTAGCAGGAATTTTAAACCCAAGTATCTTTGCCGCACCAATAGCAATATCACTATATCCAGAAAAATCACAATAGATCTGTACACCAAATGCTATGGCACCTAGAATTATTGTAAAGGATTCTTGTCCAATTGGATTTGAAAATGTGCTTGAAACAAAACCCGATATATTGTCTGCAATAAACATTTTTTTGAAAAAGCCTATTGCCATCAATGTAACAGCGGACTTTAATTGTGGGTTTGTTATTA
>CAYUTC010000059.1:0-10445 GCA_964447595.1 uncultured Nitrosopumilaceae archaeon | reverse complement strand
TTCATTTCGCTTGTCATTGTAGTAAAATTGGCGTGGAATTATGCCCAAGCTTCGTATAGTTAGGAAAATTTGTTTTTCCACCTGCACTAACAATGATAACATCCTGGGTATTCAAGTTCAAATTTCTATCATTATCCTCAAAAAATCGAGCAATTCCAGTCAGCAAATTTTTGTCTGATTCTCCTTCTGTTAGAATAATACACTTTCCAAAAAATATCCTAGTGTCGATGAGGTTCTTGAATTTTGGTCTATTTTTTTCAAATGCTACCTTTAGATCTCCAGACAACGACTTTATGTGACTTGTCCGATTCATTTTTTTTTACATAATGTACTTGTCCTTTGGCTTCAAATAATTCATAATGAAGAAGTTCTGGAGAATGTGTTATGATTATGAATTGATTGTAATTATGTGATTCTTCAAGCCGTCTCATTAAAGCACGCATCATAGGTGGGTGAAGACTAGCAGCTGGTTCATCAAGCATTACAACTGAATTAGTTATGCCATGTGCTGTTGTGAGAAGATAGATTACTTCCTTTATGCCAGAACCCACCTGATTAAGAGGAAAGTGCTTGTTCATTTTTTTATCAATAATGACTATTTTTGAAAATTTTGGTCTTAGAGACACATTTGGATTTGTATAATCGTATCTCCTTTCATCCCTATATTCAAGAAGAATATCAATACCCAAATTCTCAAAACTAAATATGTCTTCAAATGCATCCTTAATTTTATCAAACTTTTGTATATCGGTATAGTTTGGAGAATTTTTAAGGCTAAGTAAGAACTGCGGTAGGTTACTACCATCATCATTAAGTTCGTTTACAAATTCTAGACTTTTTGACATTGCCTGTGAGATCAGTTTTTCATTAAATTCCGTAGCTGGGTTTTGTTGTAGGGTATAGTACGTTTTGTCCATCAATTCTCTAGCCCAGTCTAAAATATTTCTAGAAAGTGCCCCTCTACTTTCTGATGAATACACTATCCCTTTTTTTAGAATAGTACCAAAAAGTTCAGTGAAGGAAATCTGACGATTTGAATCTAGCGGATAGCCTATAAATGAATATAGTTCTTTAAATATTTGCTTGCCATTTTCTGGCATTTTAGAATTTTGCTCATAAAACATATAGTCAAGATTAAAGACTACATTTTTTCCAGATCTAAAAATTTTGGAGATTCTCTTTTTAATATTATGCGTATCTGACAATTCACCCAATATGTCTTGTAATTTTTTATTCTCTGGAGTAGATGTTGGTTCTCCCTCGGGAGGGATTTTGATTGATACTCTATATCCAGAATGTATGGGATTGAATAATTTAAGTCCCAATTTCTCAAATTCGATTATAACATATGCTTCAGAACCATAACCTGCTATCTCACGCTGCCAAGAGAGTTTAACAGATACCTCATCAAATAGATTCTTAAGAAATTCTTTATTTTCAAATTGGTAAAACTGTGTAGTCCTATTGTTTCCTTCTGAATAAAAACTCAAAAAATCTATAATTTTAGCAGATTCATCACTACTAAGTTTTAATCGAATTTCCAAAGAGGGACTGGAAGCATTATGAGAAATTTCTGAATCTTGTAACCGCTTCCTATAGTAAAAGGAATCAATAAATAATTTTAACACACGCAAAAGATTCGATTTCCCTGAATTATTTGGACCAACAAGGACTGTATTATTAGAAAATTCTAGAGATATATCATCGATATACGAAAAAAGCCCAGAACATTTCAATTTCTTTAAGAAAACCATATTGTATAGTTCTTTTACACTAGTTTAAAATGATCGTTAAAAAATATAGTCGTGTATCAGTTGTCTTGAATCATTATCGAAGCTTTTTATAAAATTTATTCATAAAGTGTTATTGATTAGTATTTTATAACTTAAGATATGGTTACCTTACTTGAACAGAAATTCATTGAAATGATATCTACATACAGAAGGCAATTATCTAGTTCTTCAAGCGACGTTCAATCATTTGTTGATTCTGCCGAATCCATGCATAGTCCATGTCAAATACACATTCTTTCCTGTAAAGAATATGACCTTAACCTAATAATCAAAACACATGAACCTGAATTTGGTGATTTAGTAAAAGAAACAAGTATCTCTTCAGGTACATTTGATGTTGATATAACTAATTTTCTAGAGCAACCTATCTGGAAAAAATTAGCAGAAAAGGACTCAATTAATAATAATGATTACAAGTTTCTGTTAAACCATCTAGTAATATTTGGATCTAAAATAAGGGATCGAAATTTCGATAAACAAAGTACTATTACTAGTTTTACAGGTGATGGAAAAATTTCTACGTGGCAATTATTTTGTGACATAAAAGATTTTGATTTAAGTGAAAAAGCAAGAAATTTAGCTAATTGGTATATTGATAACTTCTCAAAACATGCAAATTATCAAGAAAGTTTTGAACCAGCTTCTTCACCATCAATAATTCCACATGTAGGATTTGGAGCTTATTTCTATCCTTTTATATTGATAGATGAATTCAAACCTACATTCACTGGTCAATTAACTGGATCCGATTTTAGTAAATTTGATGAATATGTTTACGATGCAAAATTTGCAGGTATGAGATTAATTGTAACCAAGATCGGACTTGTAGCTATAGAAACAGATAATCTTGGATTGGCACACAGAATCATAAATACTATTTTTGGAACTTCATTACTTTTGGGATTGCCTGCTCATGCTAGTGGATTGAATGAAATGGCAAGTCTGTCTCTAAAAGATAAGGCATTTGTGTATTCATGGCACACCTCGACTATTCGTACCATCATGTATGATTATTCTGTCCGATTTGCCAGATTATATCTATTCAAAAGACCTGTACGGCTAGAGCCTATTCAGGACATAATAAAAACAGCAGAACGAGTATGGACTGAAAATAAATTTGTCACAGAACTAGAATTATTTGTACAATCACAGACACATTTTGATAATTTGGAATTCTTACAATCATTTAACACATCATGGTTGGTTATAGAAAAATATCTACGAAGAAAATTTAATGATAAAATAGATAATCAAACTGGAGGAATTAGAAAATATTTGGGAAAATTAGATATTAGTAGAATTTTAGATATTCTAAAAACTGATGAAGATATTACTGATGAAGAATTCAAAATGTATGATAATTTACGAGATCAACGAAATCTAATCTTTCATGGTCAAAACCATCCAGACATGGACGAAACAAAATCATGTCTAGAAGTTGCAAAGTATATTGTAGAGAAGGAAACTGAAATTAACAAGAAATATGATTTTAGCACTATTGGACATGTATATGTCTAATTGGTCAAATGAAGATCTGCTTGTAAATCATAAGAAGAAAACTAAAGGTTATCTAGTTTATTGATCCGTTAATTTCTTCCAAGTTTCAATTTTCATCCAAGGTATATTCTTTAATTCGGCACAAAAACGAGCATACTGGGTTTCATAGGAATGTAAATTATTTTCTAGAATAGGCACCAAGAACGAAATCATTTCTGTTTTCTTTTTATCATTTTTTATTGATTCATTAGTTAGGATCCTACGTAAAGCCATAGCTATAGAATCATCAGATGGCTCCAAGAATTGATTAGAATCTATTAGAAAACCGTGAAGGGTATTGAGTCTTTTTCGTTCACTTTTTTCTAGATCTCCCATTCCCCCTATCATAGAATCCCATAAGTTGAAACTCATAATTTCCAAGTTCTGAATCATGAATTGAATTGGGTCAATTTTTCTGGAAAGTAATTCGTCAATTATTTTTCCATCCTTTTTAAGATCTGACAAAGTCTCTTTCAACTTTGGTATAATGGCAACTAATCTGTCATTGATATTTTGAAAATCATCTATTAGATCATCTTTGGTTCTCTTTATTTCATTTATGTCTCTACTGGCTGCAAGTACAATAGGTACACCTGACAAGACAAATCCACTGCCGATACCTTCCCATGCCCAACCAATTGAACCCAAATTCTCAAAATGGAAACGTGATATACCTTGAACTATTTGTGAAGTTGAATTAAAAAGCCAATCATTTCTTGGGTCAGTAATGGAAAAAACAGATACCGGGCTTCGATATTCCATTATCATGTCATGAGTTCTCATGGAAAAATCTGCAAAATACTTTCCAGGAATTGTAAATTGGAGTGGAATCAAACCATTGTAATCATAAATACATTGTTCGCCATTTTTAGAAATCCCATTAGTATAATTCAGATTAGGATCACATGATGAAGTTGGTTTACCAAAATCATAAACAGTTATTCTATCATTTTGATATCGATACAGTGCATTTTGAATAATGACTCCATTAGCATCCAAGTTAGACTTGATTGATGTTTCAAAATTTGCAGGAGACTCTTCATTAAAAATATGCATTACAAATTCGTTCCCTGGTAGGGCTGTCGTTATATGAAATCGAAGAAAGAATTTCTCGTTTACCTTATATGCATCAGAATATGGTTCTCGATCAATAACTTGAACCTCATCTAACCATCCATTATTAGGTATAATGAGGTAAGGTTGTGAATTAGTTGTTGTGGGAGGAGGTGGTAATGTTAAATATTTTATGGCGATATCAGACCAAGAAGTAATAAAATAACCCGCAGTGAAAATTAACGTACCAACTATAATTAACGTAAAACCTATAGCCAAATTAAAGATTGCAAATTTATTTCCTGATTTTTTCAGTCTAAGCAATCTCTTATGTTTATACATGAATAGCTCTTCTTCTAGTATCTTACAGAGAATGTTAAACTTTGATAATCAGACTATCAAACAGGCGCAGGTTTTGGAGAATCATAACTTTTAGATTATGTTTTTAATTGAATAATTCCTACCTGAATGTGTGAAAACTTGCAGGAAACCATATTGGATTATGAAATGTAATGTAAAATGGTTCTCCGCTAATTACGGTTGCAGGACTAACATCTTGAATTGTTTCTATTTGTAGACTGTTTATAGCTGCGACATTTAGAATTAGGTAAATTGTTCCTAGTCCTACCAATGTCGTTTCTGTCACAAAAATTCCTGTGATACCCAATATTTTGTCAATCTCTTGGATGTTTCATTCTAGAAATGAGAATGATGGATAATGTAGCAATAATCAAGGTGAGAGCGGCAAATGGAAATTCTGGTACAGTCTGCATAATAGTTTTTGTACCATCTACTGACTGTCCATTAATTTTAGCACTAGCTTCGATGATAAAGTTACCAGATGTTGCAGTTGTAGGAACTTTGAACTGTATTGCAAAATTTCCACTAGAATCGGTTTGAACTGTTCTGATTACAATTAGATTTCCTTCTGGATCTTTTACTTGAATTCCAACCAATTCACCAGCAGTCGCACTATTGATGTTTCCTGTTATTGAGACTGTATCGCCAGGACCATAAGAGCTCTTATCTGTATTCAAAGTGATTTGGGATTCCTCAAATGAGAACCCAATACCCGAAGAAATCAATCCTAATGTAATCAATGTAACTAGTAATTGAAATCGTTTCATGTTATCCGATGCTCACACTCGCTGAAGCTTCTCCTGTAAGTGGAGTACCGCCATTAGTTGGGAAATCTGAAAAGACATCAGTATAGATGGTACCAGAACCACCAGCGGTATTCGATGGGATAAAAAATGACAGTTGAATTTCGGTCTGACCTTGATTCAAAGGCAGCTTGATTGTACCTACGCCAAGACTAGTAGAATCTGCTCCAACCAAGTTTACAGTAATTAACGCAGTTTGAGTCGATTGTGATGACAGAATTACCTTTGCAAAACCAGTAGTACCTTTGCTAAATGAGGAGACTGGGCTTCCTTGTTGGTTTGTTGCTTGAACGGAGACTATAGTTATTTGAGAACCTGTGCTGGATGAAGTAACTGTAAATTGATTTACTCCCTTGAAGAGTGTGCCAGAAGAAGAGGATGTAGCTGTTATCTGATATGTTCCTGTTTGTGCTCCTTGTTGTAACCCTATCTGTAAAGTGCCGGAAGACTGTGAAACAGTAATTGTTCTTGACGATATTATATTGCCGCTAGGATCGGTAACCATGATAGCTACTGATTGTCCAGATTGAAATGATGGCGATTGTATAGTTATTGAGACTAGTTCTCCTGCGTTATAGGTCGGTTTGTCAGTTGTAACAGTAATTTGTTGTGGAGTTGGAGATATCCCATTTCCAACAATTACCTCTCCTGTCATCCATGGATGAACCATGCAGAAGTACTTGTAATCTCCTGCATTTTGGAATGTAAATGAGTAAGTTTTGCCTGCATTTACCAAGCTACTGTCCCAGATAGTACCAGTTGTGTTATCAGTTGGGTTTCCGCTTGTAGTCGTATGTCCAACTTTATCATTATTTTGCCACGTAACTGTAGTTCCCACTGCGACTTGAATAACAGACGGACTAAAACAATTCTGTGCAGCTACACAGCTCTGGTCAGAACCCGCACCCGGGCTCATTACTACAAGATTAGTGGAAGAGGGGTTAGGTTGAGGTGGAGGAGTAGGAGTGGGTGTAGGAGTAGGTAGAGGTGGTGGAGTATTCAGGGGTTGAGGTGATTGCCCAACAGCTACCTCTCCAATCATCCATGGATGAACCATACAGAAATAGTAGTAGATTCCGGCACTTTGGAATGTAAATGAGAAAGTTTTACCAGCATTTACCAAACTGCTGTCCCAAACTGTTCCAACTGTATTATCTGAAGGTAGACCACTAGTAGTGGTATGACCAACAGTGTCAGTGTTGGTCCAAGTTACGGTATCACCCACTGCGATGTTTACTACGTTTGGACTAAAGCAGTTATTTGCTGCAACACAGCTCTGACCAGCTCCTGATCCTGAGGTCATTACCACATTTGATGTTGCTGCAAATGCATGTGGCGATGTACTCATGATTCCGAAAACTATTGATACTGTTAACAGAACGAAATACCAATTTTTGAATAAACGAACCCCTTTTTTCGTATGCTAGAAGTATGATAAGAGCTAAATAAAGCCGATCACCCATGCCATTTACCATCATCATTCAGTGCTCCCTCATATGGTTCATCAGGAGGAACAATTGGGTGTGGACCCTCATGAGTAACTGGTCCAAATTTACCATTGCATAAGGGACATGACGTAATTTTTTTCTCTTTTTTGCTTTTTAGCTTTCTATACGAAAGCTTTCCAACCCAAACAATTGAGTGTTTGCCCTTTTTGATTCCACAATGTGATAACAGATAACAAAAGAGTTTGAACAATATTTTTCTTTCACCACAATCTTTGACATACCATCCATGTTTACCAAATGCTTTCGCAATTTCCACATTGCTAAACCCGACACCATGGAAATGAGGTCTCTTTTCCCATTCCTCGCTTTTCCTATCAGGTGCAAATGGATGGAAAAAAATTCCTCCATCATATTCAAGTATTTTAAGAACATCCATTAATTTTTCTTTGAGCTTGTCATATCCAAGATTATATTGTGAGGGAGGTGGAAGAAAAATAAAATGTCTTGGTTTTTTCCCTCTTAATTCTTGATGATTTTCAAGGTATGTACTAAATCTGTTACGTGCGCTAAGCGCCTCTCGTGTGATCCACTTGACATAGCAGATGCAGCAGGAACCGCGATAGCAAGATTTCTGAAATTTTTTAACGTAAACTAGCTTTCCCTTTCCCAGCAATCGGTGTAATCTAGAATTTAAACAACCGATGATATGCCAAACGCCACACCAGGAATATTGTGACTTGGTTGCTGGGAGCTTCCAGCCGTCGTAACTAATGCTTTTCCAGTTTGTTTGATTCCATTTTGTTACAAATGCAATTACTCCCAACATTATACTTTGCTTACAAGCAAGTACCAGAGTTTTTGAATTAGATTTTTCATGAGACAAGCTATTTGTTGATTTTTTTATTTTTGGAATTCTAGTATTATTGCAGTTGATACAGACCTCAAGTTTTTTCTTTGACCCCTGAGGAAATACAGGTTTGTATTTGTGTTTGCAATGTTTCTTTTTCTCGTCGGGAGTATCCACTAGGTGCTTCATATTTACTTTCTAGAATACCTGCTGTGAGTCCATCACTCACTACAAGATCCTAGGACCTAACACCTCCGTTGATTTCAATATCACTAACAGTAAATCTAGATCCAGTAATCCCTCTAAGTTCTACAGAGATCAAAAATTTTTTCGATTGACTTTGATAACAGGATTTGCATATCTCTAGACAATAATTTCCCGAGGTACCACCATCGAAAATTAATCGATAGACTTTTTCTCTTTTGTCTCGGCACTTAAACGAATTCATCTTGTTTTCTCCTCGTTCCAGTTTTTAATGAGAAGGACAATCAAGTCATCTAGCGTTTGGTTTTTTTTACATAACCTTATTAGTGCAGCGTGCGTGTCTTTACTCACAGCAATCGTTGTCCTTATGCTAGATCTATCTTGCATACAATTTATGAAGTAGGCAATCTACTTCAACTCGGTCTGCTTAATTGACAGAAAATCTTCATAATTCGAAAAGAACTAGACGCATTGGATTTTTTACAGATAGGGAACGAACTAAAATCAAAGAAGATAAGATTGACAAATCTCTCAGAAATGAGTTAACAAACCCAAAAACAGGCATTCTGACAGTTTTCTTAAGGGCACTTGTGAATGATCTTTCTTTGGCACTAAACCATAAAGAATTGAGTGATTGGTCAGAGAATTATTTCACAAGACAAGAACTTCAAAAACTAGAAGGCATCTTAGACAAATTCCTTAGACAACATCCGTTGCCTAGCTTCAGACTTGCGGCTAAAAATGTAAAAGGAAAGAGAGTCTATTATTTGAAAAGAACAAATTATTTAGATATTTCAGAAAAAGATTTGAAGACACCAAGTTTCATGTTTGAACTTTTTACAAAAGGACTGAAACAAAATGAAAAAAAGCTCATTGGCGAGTATGTCAGTCAAGTAGGTTATGAATTACCTCTCAAAGAGGGAAGAATGTATGAATGGAAGGAATTAAAGAAATTAATTGAAGAAAAAATAAAGGGAACACCTCCGCCTATTCCTGACGAAATCATAAAGAAACTAGAAAGTAATCTCGATAGGGCTTGGAAAATAATAGATGAAAAAATCAGCCCAGAGGAGAGAACAGAGATAATAAATAAGACCGGATATGGAATACGTCTTCAATTATATCATTCTCCTTGAGGTGGAATGTTACACATCAGTTATTCTTTCATGTTTTTCCGCAATCTCTATTCGTTGCTTTTGTTTTTCAAGCTCGATTTCTAGATGCTGAATCTTTGATTGCATCTCTTCCATAGTTGATTCAACTTTAGTAAAGTCTGAAACAGTAAGAAATGGTTCAACTTCAAGATAGGTCTTTAACCTAACCTGAGTATTATTGCGGTAATAGATGAGTTTGATACTCTTGTGACCCATCAAAGCCTCTGCAAAATCTGACTGATGTGCATTTGTTACTTGCGTTTTAAACCATGCTCTGAAGGCATGAAAATGGATTCCATTCCTTCCATTTTCATTTTTTATGGATAATTCAGGAATGGAATTAACTACTAGCCAAAGTGCCTGAACTAGAGTAGATTTTGCAGATCGTACACTTCTATCATATTGTATAGGATCTGAAAGGTCCACTTTGTTGTTCATGTAAAGGTATGCATTTTTTTTGGAGCCTTCAGCCCATCCAAACTTCTTTAGAAGATAGTCCTTTACTGATTTAGTAGCCTCTGTACTAATATGGGTAAAACGTGACTCGCGTGTTTTTGTTGTCTCTTTTCGTAAATGAATTGTGGTGGGATTTGTACCAAAGTCAAAATCGCTAATCCTAAGTTGGACAAGTTCCCCGATTCTCATACCACTAGAGATGCACATTAGGATAGCTGTTTGTAATCTTGGTGTGAAATTATGAAGCAATCTGACCAAAATTTCCTTTGTTAACCCTTCTTCGTAAATTCTGTCCTTTCTGGGCATTCTAAATCTCTGTTTGATATCTTCATTGTAGATGTGCAAACCCTGCGAGTTGAGAAACTCCTTTGCTGCTACGATACTTGTAGTAATCATCGAATTGCTGAATCCTACCTTGCCATTTTTCCTATTGTACGTAGAAAGAAAAGTATAGAATTCGTCTAGGATAACTATAGGATCTAACTTTCTAGCCTCAAATTGGACTACAGCCTCGTTTATTCCAAGATTGTATCTTTTTCCTAGAAACTCTTGAAACTTTTTCATTGAGTTGCCATAGGTCCTTTTAGTATCAAAGCTCTTGGAATACCTGAATTTTTTCTCAAGAAAATGATTAATCCTATCTTCCTCACTAAGCGATTGCATTATATGTCTAAATATCTATATTATATTAGATATATTTAGACTTGTTGTTAATATATGATATATATAATATAATGGGTTTTTACAACCAATTTTTTTTATTTAGCTCTCGTTCCATTTTAAAAAGAAAC
>CAYUTC010000058.1:0-10655 GCA_964447595.1 uncultured Nitrosopumilaceae archaeon | reverse complement strand
CGGAGATGCTTCACAAAAAAGGCTACATCTAGACACCCCAGAATTTTCAAAAAATGATTCTGCCCGATACTGCGGATTATGATATAATAACCATGTGTTTTTCTTGTCAAAAAATGTTACAGTCATTTATTGTTTGTATTAAAATCAATTAAACAAGATCATCGTCCTTCTTCAGAACTTTTATCCATGATGGAAACTTTTTGTGATATAGTCAATCATTGTATCAAACTAGGTCTTGAGAACAACGTTACAACTCTCAAAAAGTTTTCTTCTATGTTTTACCATGAGCTTGACTGTTACTCTATTCCTACGTATTACAAACTAACTGCCATTTCACAGGCATGCGGAAGACTAACCCAGATGAAATATTCTATAAAGCAAGGAATTGATCCAAAATCTCCATTTGTCAGAAAGCCATATCTTGTATCATGTTATGGATTTAAGATAAATGGGATGCTACTCTCAATTCCAATTGGAAATAGAAAATACGTCAATATCATACTTAACCAGCATACTATCTCAGGGCTCTCAGAACAAGGAGTAAAACCAAGATCATTTGTAATTACACCAACTTCGATATCAATCACAATAAGAAAACAAGTGCAAGAAATCACTCCAGAAAGCGTGATTGGCATAGACAGGAATCTAAGGAATGCAACAATAGCCACACCGACTGGTACAATAATGTACAGAACAGACAAGCTTCTCTCAATAAAGGAAAACTCGCAATATGTCAGAGCTGCATTTAGAAGAAATGACAGACGGGTCAAGAACAAATTCTTTTCACAAAGAAAAAACAGGCAGTCGCGAAGAATACAACAGTATTTGCACAAGATATCAAAGGACATTGTACAAAAAGCAAGACATTCAAAATCGCTCATAGTATTTGAGGATCTAAAAGGAATCCGTAAACTATACAGAAAAGGTAATGGTCAGGAAACAAAATTTAGAAGAAAACTAAACTCATGGTCGTTTTACGAACTTCAACGTCAGATTCAGTACAAAGCGTCATGGGCAGGTATACCAGTACAATTCATAGATCCTAAACGCACAAGCAAGCTCTGTCCAATATGCGGAGAGAGAATCCAAGAGGACAGGCTGAACCGCAGAAAAGTATTGTGCAGTAATTGTGGCAGGTCCATGGACAGAGACGTAGTTGCATCCATGAACATTGCACACAAGGGGTGGAGTAGGTATTGCCATCCTAGAGGGCTTTCAAGTGAAGCAGTGAAGGGGAACCCGGATAACTTAGAGCCAGTAATCCTCCGAGTAGATGGAAGCAAGTTGCAAGCTCAAAAATGATTTATCAGCCAAGTTTGCAGCAGAATGTAAAATTTACCATAACAAGTTTATTAAGATCCATTTATTCACAATAATCGGTGTTTTGAATGGCAAAAGTTGATGATTTAGATATGATTATTTTATCAGAATTATCGCAGGATGCAAACATTTCAGTTCCACGTATCTCAAAGAAGATTAACGTCAACTCGTCTGTAGTATACAGCAGAATTAAGAGACTGGTCAAAAGAAAGCTTATCGAACGTTTTACTATAGTTGTAAATGATAGAGAGCTTGGATACACAGTCAAAGCCCTAACAGGGGTAAACATGGATTCTAAGATGCGAGACCATGTTATCGAAGAGCTCATGAAAATTCCTGAAGTAAGGGAGATCTCAGAGGTCACAGGCAGATTTGACATCATAGTTACAATGTATGCCAAAAACTTGGATGAGATGCACAGATTGATATCTGAAAAAGTAGGCAGGATACAGGGAGTACAGCGCTCTGAGAGCTTCATAGAGATGAAAAGGACTACAAAGCCTATGCCCTACAAGCCTGCAAAGTAAAATTTTTTCAACCTATAAATAACAAAGAGGTTCAAAGAAGGCAGAGAAGTGTGCTAACAACAAAAGCCAGTTCCAGAATCAAGACATACTACGAAGTTACCAAACCAAAGATATGGTATCTGTTGGTTTTTACTGCAATGGGTGCTACATATACTGCTTCTAATCTTTATCATATTCCAGTTTCAGGTCTTACTTGGGCACTTGTTACTTTTGGTGTCATAGCTGGTTCTGCTGCAGCTAACACACTAACAAACTACAATGATAGAGACATTGATGCAATCATGGAAAGGACAAAAGAAAGGCCCATTCCAAGTAGAAGGATCTATCCTGCGGAAAAAGCTTTGCACTTTGGATTGGTTCTTGCTGGAATATCTCTTGTTTTTGCATTTGCAATTAACATATGGGCAGGCATCTTCATGGTATTTGGTCTTGCAGACAACATTCTAGTTTACAGCAAGTTGCTAAAGCGAAGAAGTAGAACCAACATTGTCTTGGGAGGATTCTCAGGTGGTGCTCCTGCAATGATTGGTTACGTAGCAGTAACAACAACAGGACTTTGGGACCTAGGACTAGTTATGGCAGGATTAGTCTTTGTTTGGATTCCAATGCATATCTGGAGTCTGACATTACACGTCAAAGAAGATTATAACAAGGTAAAGGTGCCAATGCTTACCGCAGTCCAATCTGAGAAAACGTCAGTTCGAGTAATTGCCGGAACTACACTCATGATGGTATTGTTCAGTGTACTGCCGTTTTTCATGACGGACAGTTCTGGAAAACATCTTTTTCATGAAATCTATCTTTACACCGCTATAGCATCTGGTGCAATAATGGTAGCAGTAAGCTTGTGGCTTTTAGTGAAACCGTCTGAGAAAGCATCTTGGACACTTTTCAAGTTTTCAAGTCCATATCTTGCAATTTTGTTTATTGCACTGATGGTAGACTCTGCCCTAAGATAACCTGATTATTTTAGATAATTTTTGAGATATCTTGTCTGAATGAGGAATCTTTGCAATCTCAAAGCCCTCTTGGCGTTTTGAGAAGGATTTTGTTGCATCAAGACCCATTTTGGTTGTAAGTAGATTTTTTTGATCACTTGAAGGATCAAGGCTAGAGCCCCGTACCTTTGGTATTATCACAAGATCCTTATCTGCCTGAAATCTGGTGGCAATGGCATACTCTACAGCAACTGGATCTGATGGGTCAATATCATCATCTACAATGGTTACATGTTTTAGAGAACGATGAGCTGCAAACGCTGCCTTGATGGTTCTTTGGGGATCAGATTCTTTCTTCTTTGAAATTTGTACTACAGCATGCAGCCAATTGCATCCTCCGTCTGTTAGAACAACTTTTTTTGTATATGGCAAAGTTTGCTTGAGCGTTTTATTCAGCTTGGCTTCAATAGGCATTCCCATCAAGAGTCGATGTTCTGAATATCCTGACAAAATATCATGAAAGATTGGGTTGTTTCTAAAATACATCCTGTCAAGCTCAAAGACAGGTTGCATTCTCTTAAAATCATATGTGCGAAGCATCTCCACCATCCATTCTTTGTGAGTCTTGTCCTTGAGTATGCGGCCCTCCATTACTATTTCTGCTTCAGATGGCACCAGCATACCAGAGTAAGGACACATAGATATCTCCAGTTTTTTGTTTAGCAGCTCATTTGCAATTTCCATCTCGTCTTTTCCCCATTCTGCCTGATATGCCCCCGCAATTGATACGGCAGGATGAACACCAATTGTTATTGCAACTCGCAAATCCTCACCATGTTCTTTTGCATACATGTAAGACCTGTGTAGGTGTCTTCCTTCCACCATTCTAATAGAGAAATGCTTTTTATCAAGCCTCAAAAGCCTGTGGAATGAAGAATTTTGTGTACCAGTTTCCTGATTTCTTGTGTATACAATCGATGATGTGATAAATGGTCCTGGCTCCTTTTCAAAGTGAGTTATTATTGGAAGATCATATAGGTTGCAAGATTGGTTTTCCATGAACTTGCCTCGCTTTGCAATTTTAGGCTTTGAGGCATGTTTGATTGCCCAGCTAACTTTGTCGTGAATCTTGATTTCAGCAGATCCTACTGCCTGGGCAAATCTTTTTTTTGTGCCAACTAAATTTGAAATAATTTGAAATTTACTGTCTTTGATGTTTTTGAATAAAATGGCTTTGGAGCCATCCATTTTTGCAGTAATGGCCGCAATTTCATATTTTGTTGAAACTCTTTTTTTAACAATTGCCAATTCGTTTGCCTTGGCTACCTGAGCTAGGTAACTGCGCAGGTCACTCATTATTTTATTATCTCCATTACTTCGTTCATTAGAACCTTCATGGTATCCAGTTCTAGTTCTTTTTGTATGGATAGTGAAAAAATGCAAATGCCATTGCAAGTCGATGCTACACGCTCAGATACCATCTTTAGAAAAATTGTTTCCGATTTAGATGGTATTACAGTAGCAGTACTTGTACGTCCTCCTGAACCAATTGAAACTACAAGAGTTCCAATATTCTCCTTTCCTTCCGTTATCGAAATAAAATTTCCATTATCGAAGGGAACTATTTGTACCAGGAATTCTCGTTGATTCACATGAGCGGTTTTTTTCTTGTACCCGACTTGTGATATCATCAGGCTAGGTCAGCTGATTATGCCTTTATTGCTATCGCTTCTAATTGATCAGCTTCTACTCTTGCGCGTAGCTTTGCCTTGTACTTGAGGTTTCGTGGTTTAGTTCTGAGTCTGTATCCGCAACATGGACACCAAAGACCTTCCCATTTGATGAAGATCTCACAAATTTGACATCTTTTTTGTCCTGATGCATAACGGCCCGTACCTACTGGCTTCTGTGCCTTGTATCTTGTGCATATTCCTTTACATGTCATTTTTAGGTCACTGTACCCTGTGTAAATTATATAGTATTACTATATATTTAAGCATGGATCAGAAATTTCTATAATTTGAATCGGTTAAATTTGTAAAAATTATATTGCGCTTGGAAGACCGATTACACAGTTTTCAGAAAAAAAGAAAAAAACCACTATAAATATGTATGGTTTCCCAGAAAACAAAAAATTACCGTTTTTTCACGAATTTTGAAAAGTGCTATTTAAGGATTATTTTACAATTTTTAATTTTATCTAACCAATTCTGGAAAGGGGTAACACCAAGTGACGATATCCTTCTCGTTGTGTGATATACCTTGCAGATATTTTATCACGTATTCCTCTTTTGTTATAGTTTTTTACCCTCAATGATGTCCTGCGTTCATCTACAAATTCTAGCTCAAAATGCGAACAAAACCTAAGATTTAACAAATTGGTTATCTGTCGTGCAATTTTCATATTTCCGTTACCAACCTTGACAATTTTTCGTTCTGCATTTAATCCAACTAGGATTTTTACAATATGCGATATCAAATCGTCAACTAATGTATAAATCGAACTTTCAATCTCCTTTTCATAGTAAAATACAGAAAGGCCTATACGATTACCAGGATCTATTCCAATTATCAAAGAGCTGTTATGAATACCTGATTCTAGCTTTTGGACTATTTTTCCTTGAACTACAGTAGGATCATAATCAAATTCATCATCAAATAGAACAAGATTGGTTGGTATTTTAGAGGATTCCCGCACTGTTGTCAGAATTAATCGTCTATCAGAACTTGTAATTTCTTCAGGTAAAACAGAATCATATTTTAGCTGCAGATTTTTGAGCGTATTTACAAATTTGAAATAAGATCTACCATATACCGTTGCCACCGCAATGTTGTTTTGGGTTTGGTATGCTATGTCTAACTTTCCTACCCTGAAAATTTAAAGTTTATTTGTATTTTATTATTGATCAACTACCCTCATTTAGTTGTCAACAACAATATGGCCCTAGCAAGATCTCCTTTTGCTTCAGTTAATGCCTTGGTTGCTTCCTCTGGGGAAACATTTGCCTGTTGAGCGACTAGCATAATATCATCCTGACTAAATACAGGTACTTCTAACTCTCGTTCTTCATAGCTGTCAGCGATTACCTGAAAAATAGAGTTATCTTTGGCCTTCATTTCTGTGACAGAAGGTTTTGTGATTATAATCTCCTTTGTATCAGTTTTGATAATAACTTCCTGTACATTATTGACCTCCTTCATCTCTAGGCCCATTCTGTCTAACATCCTACGCATTTCGCGGTTTCCGCCACGCATCATTTTCTATTCATTCTCCTTCGATTGGACTTTTTAAACTATCTCTGATCTTTACCGCTACCCCTTTCTTGAAGGATTTTATCATTTTTGATGAAAGTACTGCCTTGCCAACGGCAATCACCTTGTTATTATATAATACTGGCACTTCGGAGCCAATTAGAATATTTTTGCCACACCAAGTGACATGTTTACAAAAGACAGAATTACCATTTTCAATAAATGGTTTAGAATCGTCATCTACTTGGACACAATTTTCTTGAAATTTCTTGCTTTTTACAAGCATTTGAGCAAAATGTGGCGTGATGGCTAATCCACCATCTATTCGCAACGTGCAAAGAAGTAGATCGTTTTGGTATACATGTTGTATTCTGCCTGTTTTCTTGGAATAGGTAAATCTAACATCTTTTGGAAAATACTTTGACACACCCGTACCAAAAAGAGCATCTAATGTATACTTGATCTTCAGTGTAGAGTCCATCTCTGATTTGTCTTCTTGTCACTTCCCTAATTATTTTTGCAAATGACAATACTATATAGTGGATCCGAAGAACTATATAGAATTGGCCTAGATACATACAGTATGGGAAATATTGAAGAGATGAGAAAAATACAATTTACTGGCAAATCCTCCTATATTGTCTCATTACCAAAGCAGTGGGTAGCTGATATGGGATTAAAACAAGGTGATCAGGTAGCTGTTATGCGACAAGGAGTTTCCACTTTACAAATTGTTCCGCTCAAACATCATAACAAACCTGTAAGCACTGAAGATGCAACTGTTGAAATAAAACAAGACGATGAAAATTCAGTAATTATTAGAAAACTAATTTCTCTTTACTTGCTTGGCTTCAATGTCATTAATGTCAAACCAAAAGTTGGAAGACTAAAACCATTACAAAGAAACTCAGTCAAAGATGCTGTAAAAGGAATCCTCATGGGAACTGAGATAATTGCAGACTCGACAGAAGGAATCACGATACAAGTGCTTATCAATCTCTTTGAGCTCTCGGTAGATGGAGCATTGAAACGAATGCTCATCATAGCAAAATCAATGCAAAATGATGCATTGCTTGCCTTGGGCGAGGCAAACTATGACTTGGCAAAAGAAGTCATAAACAGTGATGATGAAGTGGATAGATTTAGCTTTTACATCATACGACAGCTCAAAATAGCTATTCAAAATGAACACATGTTAAAAGAAATGGGAATTGAAAGCCCACATCATTGCCTTGGTTATCGATTGATTGTAAAAAACATTGAACGTGTAGGTGATCATGCAACTGCACTGGCCAAGGATCTTTTAGAATTCAAAAAACCCATTAAAAAATCCCTGTTAGAACCCATTCAGGACATGAGCACTTTTGCATTATCAGTACTTGATGATGCATGCCTATCCCTTTTCAAGCGAGATTTTAATCAATCCGAGGTAACAGTAGAAAAAAGTGCAGATATTGCCAAATACGAAAAAAAGGTCATCGAGAGCATAAAGTCACTAAGAGACGATGAAGAGGTATATCGTATCAGACGGATGAATGAAAACATACGCAGAATAGCAGAATATGCAAGTGATATTGCTGAGATAGTAATGAACATGACCATAGAAAAAACACTTCGAAAGCAATAAGATACGAATAGACAGGACTATTCTAATTGAGAGATTCATCTATTCTGATAACTTATGATAAGGAGGATATTGTCAAAGAGGCAATAGCTCTTTGTGAATCAGCTGGGTATGACATAAGAAAAATTATACGTCAAAAATTTCTCAATAAAGCAAAATATGGAATAGGCGAAGGAAAATTAGAAGAACTCAAGGAGCTTGTAAGTTCTACAAAACCTGATGTCATAATTTATGATGAAATACTCAAGCCAAGCCAAAACTACAATCTTGCCTCCTCTCTTAAGATCAAAATCTTGGATAGGGAGATGCTCATCCTAGAGATTTTTGAGCGACGAGCAAGAAGTTCTGAATCTACTCTTCAGGTTAAGCTAGCTCAGTTAAGATATGAAATGTCACGAGCAAAAGAAAGAGTGAGACTAGCAAAGATGGGTGAGCAACCAGGATTCATGGGCATTGGAAAATTCGAGGTAGATGTTTACCAAAATGATGTCAAAAACAGAATGAATAGTGTCAAGTCAAAATTGCAAAAATCTTCAAAACAACGTGCACTCCACAGGGAGGCGCGAAAAAGAATTGGATTCAAGACTGTTTCGTTAGCTGGATACACATCTGCTGGCAAGACAACTCTTTTCAATACATTAACCGGTGAAGAAAAAGAAGAAAGCCAAAAGCTTTTCACTACTCTTTCTACCACAATAAGAAAAATTTTACTTCAAGAAAAGGAAGTGCTAATATCTGATACAGTTGGTTTCATAAGTAAACTGCCCGCATACATGATTGAGGCATTCAAATCTACTCTTGAGGAATTGACATACGCAGACATTGTAATTGTAGTAATAGATGTAAGTGATCCTATTTTAGAACTAAAGAAAAAGTTTAGGAGTTGTATTACAACTCTTGATGGAATTGGTGTAAACCAAGACAGGATAATCTTTGCATTAAACAAGTCTGATCTAGTTTCTGATGAAGAAATTTCTGATAAAGCCAACCAATTAGGTCTCAAAGGAAATAAAAAATGGTTGTCTCTGTCGGCTGTAACTGGTCAAAACATTTCGGAATTAAAAGACCTCATGTATCATATTTTAGAAAATGAACCAATCTTGGAGAAAAAATCTGATACACCAAAGCAGGAAATAGAGATAAACTATGAAGATTGAGGTCTTACGAATTGGTCAACGATTAGTAAGAGATGATAGAGTAACTACCCATGTTGCCCTAGTATCAAGAGCATTTGGTGCATCAAAGATACTGATGTATGATGTAAATCCTGAGATCAAAGATACCATTTCAAAGGTAAACAAAACCTGGGGAAGCAAGTTTGGAGTAGATGTCATAGAAAACTGGAAAGAGATCATCAGGTCCAAGAAGGCAGAATCATACAAGATTGTTCACCTTACAATGTATGGGGAAAACATCAATGCAGTCGAGTCTGCAATAAGAAAGGAGGATAAGATTTTAATTGTTATTGGAGCTGAAAAAGTTCCAAGAGAAGTTTATGATATGGCAGACTATAATGTCGCAATAGGAAGTCAACCCCATTCAGAAATAGCTGCGTTAGCAATATTACTTGATAGAATTTTGGAGGGAAAACAATTCCAAAAAAAGCATGCAAATGCAGAACGAGAAATAATACCAACAAAGAGGGGAAAAAGAGTAATGAATAAAACCACTAAACCAACTTAAATCAATTGAATAACCTCAACTTTTTTGTAAGATGAGCCTGTTTTTAGGCCATGGAACTAAAAGAACAAGAAAAACCAAAAGACGTACTAGAAGATTACTTGGATTCTATTTTTGTATTGTCAAAGAGTGATAACACTACCAAAAACTATCGAATTGGGATAAACCATTTTCGTAATTTTATACTTGAGAAATACCAATGTAGTGATTTAGAGCTTATTTTGTCATTAAAAGATGGTAGGATCGATGTATACAAGATCCTCAATGAGTTTATCGTTTATCTGGTAAAAGATGAGAAAAAGCCCTCATCTATTAAGGGATGGCTAGCTAGTGTAAAGGGATATCTTCGTTACCAGGGAATTAAGATCTACACTGAGGAATGTAAACAGCTTGTAAAAATGCCAAAGACTCCAAGGCAGAGAGAAGAGCCGTTAACGAAGGAGATTATTGTTAGGCTATTACGAGTACTACCAATCAAGCTTCAAGCTAGTGTATTATTTGCATGTGCAAGTGGAGTAAGAATAGGGGAGCTTGTCCAACTACGAATTTCAGATATTGATTTTACCACTAAACCAACTGTTGTAAAAATCCGGGCAGAGATAACAAAGACGAAAGAAGCTAGGGAAACCTATCTTACAGAAGAGGCCACGAAAGCACTAAAGGATTATCTGCTGACCAAATTCAATTGGAAAGAAAATGAAAAAGATGAAAAGATCCTCAATCAGATTATTTTTGGCAGGACTTCCTTGAATAGAAGCTTAAAGTCTAAAGAACAACTCAGGACTAATGCCGTCTTTGTAGCTATCAATGTTCTTACCGAATCATTGCGTTGGCATAGTAGGAATATACAGGATCTTAACAAACTAAATGAAAATGGTAGAAAGGTTATTCATTTTCACGCGTTTAGAAAGTTCTTCCGAACTACTGTAGGTAATGCAGTAGGACGCGATTATGCAGAAGCGGTGATGGGCCATCACTTCTATCTTGATACATACTATAACCTTCCCCAGGAAGAACGCAGGAAGATGTACCTAAAGGCAGAACAGAACCTTACAATCTCTGATTACACCAAGATTGAAAAGGACTTGAACAAGCTTTCGGAGTGGAAACAAGAGGTCGACATAGCTTTGGCCAGACTAGGAATCAAGCTACCAAAATTGCTTGAGAAAGAACTACAGGAGGTTTTGTAGGCAATGAGTGAATCGCAGCCAAAATACTTCTTGGATGAATGCATAGGCATAACTGCGTCAGAATTAATATCTGGTGAATATTTGGAGTCAAAAGAAATCCTGTCAGCAGGAGCCCCAGATGAAC
>CAYUTC010000057.1:0-10855 GCA_964447595.1 uncultured Nitrosopumilaceae archaeon | reverse complement strand
CTTGCGCACATAGGCTCTCAAGGCCCACGCCATGCCGGGCTAGGCGACCTCTGCGAGTCTTTTTTGGAAGGAGTTGTTAAAATTTGTTTAAGATTCCAAAGCCTTTTCGAAGAAGATTTTGTGTAATACTGATTAGATAATTAAGAAAAATAAAAAGGTCGAAAATCTAGTGGTGTGCGTGTGGATTAACTGAACCTGTTTCCATTTTCTGGAAGGTTCCTGCTGCCTTTTCATGGTGTTCTAGATTAGACTGATCTACCTTGATTGCCTGTGGAGGACAGACTGAGACACATGCCATACACCAAATACAATCATGCTCTCTTATTGGATCAGCCTTGTCTGTGTAGTCTTTTCTTTCTTCTTTTACAGAACTGCCAGTTCCAGCCATTTCAATATTTACTGCTTTTTTTGCTGAAACATCTTTCTCTGTTCTATACCACTGAAAGACTTGGACTGGACATGCTTCAATGCATGCACCATCAGCAACACAAGAATCCCAATCTACTGCAACCATAGTGCCACTTACACCTACTGGTTCTATCTTTTCACCTCTTTCTTTGAAAGCCTTTATGCATTTTTCGTCTTTAGAAGCTTCAGCCAATCTGCCAGGGCCCCATCTGAAGTGAAAATGTTCACCATTTGATATTTTTCCAAGTGGTTTGTATCCTTTTGGAAAGTCTTCTGGTATCGGCATGATTTTGTGTCACCGGATATGTTATTTAAACCTAGACAAAGTTAGTTTAAACTAAAGATTTGCGATCTCTTTTTCGTGAATCTCCTGATTTGCCTGATCGACTTTGATTGCCTTTGTAGGACAGACTTCAACGCAGGCCATACACCAAATGCAGTGAGCTTCCTTTACAGGATTTGCCTTGTCGGTATAGTCCTTTCTATCGTTTCTGCCTGTTTCTCCAGGATTTTTGTACCATTCAAATACTTTCACTGGACAACTTAGTAGACATATTCCATCTGCAATACAAGAATCCCAATCAACTGCCACAAAGGTTCCATGAACACCCATTGGGTTGATTTTTTCATTATTTGCCTTGTAATCAGATACTACTTTGGGATCGGATGCAGCCTCTGCCAGTCTCCCAGGCCCCCAAACTAGATGATAATTCTCACTTAGTGTATCTTTGAATTTTTCTATTACTTTGTGATTTGCAGGAAAGTTTGGATCGATTGGCACAGCATTGCAGAAATATTGTTACTTATTTAAAGTGTGTACAAGATAAATTCATATCTTTCAAAAATGCGTCCACATTATTGGGAATTTTCAAGTATGATGTATATCGTAGTCCTAACGTAGGCATTTATGCAAAATGTAATGATAGCTTTGTCTTCATTCCTAATGGATTTGCAACAACAAAAGCTGAAAACCTTAGTGAATTTTTAAAGACTGAATATGTCTTCGCGTCAGTAGCAAACACAAGACTGTTAGGAGCTCTTATGGTTGTAAACAACAATGGTATGCTCTTACCACACAATTCATTAGATGAGGAAGTAATACATCTTAAAAAATCAACAGGTTTGAATGTAGATATTCTTGATACAAAACATACTGCAATTGGCAATCTAATTTGTGCCAATGACAAAGGCGGAATAGTGTCACCCCTCATTCCAAACGAATTTGTGAAAAAGATAGAGGATGTTCTTGATATCGAAGTGGTAAGAAGAAGAATTGCTGGATATCATCAAGCTGGGGCCATGGCAGTAGCAAATTCTCATGGAGGAATAATCCATCCATCTACTGAAGAAGACGATATCAAAAGCATTTCACAAGTACTGGGAGTAGATCTGGAACCTGCAACGATCAATGGAGGTTCACCTTATGTGTCCTCAGGAATACTTGCAAATAACAGATCTTTGGTAGTAGGTACCCTTACAAACGGGCCGGAGCTGGTAATGCTAACAAAAGCATTTAGAGTTGAAGACTAGATTTAGGGTCATTTAGAATAGTTTCTAGCTTGACCTGTCTTTCAGAACCATCTTTCATGTTACGAATAACAACAGAGTTATCAGCATATTCTTTTGGAGCAATAATTACAACGTATTTAGAGTTGGAAGCGGCTTCCATCTGTTTTCGAAGTGGTCTTCCTGAAAGGTCAACCTCTGTTGCAATTCCCTTCAGACGCAGTATTGAAACAAGATTTATTGCAATTTTTTTCATGTCATCGTTGACATATGCTATCCATACGTGATCATTTTTTGATTGAGCTTTGATTCCTTGCTTTTCTAAAGAGTGGATAATACGTTCTACTCCTCCTGCAGCACCTGTGGCACCAAGATCATTTCTTCCAAAGGCACTTGTCAATGCATCATATCTTCCTCCTCCAACTAGTGCACCAAAGTCAGAATTATTGTCAAATACCTCAAATACAATTCCAGAGTAGTAATCCAATCCACGCACAACACCAAAATTTATTCTTACATTCTCAACACCTCTATTCTTTAGTGATTCAAACAACAATAGTATCTTATCCCAGTTTTTGAGTTTGGCAGTATCTGTCTTTTTTTCTATTTCTTGTGGACTGCCTTTAATTTGTGAAAATTCCAAAACTTGCTCAAGAGCTGATGCAGAGTATCCTTTTTGTTGGTATTCTTTAATAATTTCCTGTTTTCGCTTTTTTTGAATTTTATCAACAGCTCTCAAGACATCGCCTATAACATCATGTGAATCTGTTTTGAAAATATCTTTTACATATGATTCTATTAAACCACGATCGCAAATATCTATCATGATATCTTTGAGTTGTAGATTTGAAAAAAACTTGGATGTAAAATCTATTACTTCTGCATCAGATTCAACGTTTGGCTCGCCGTATATTTCTATGTCCCATTGATGAAAAAATCTGTAGCGTCCTTTTTGTGGTTCGTCATATCTCCATACACCTCCAAATGCTGATAACTTGGCAGGAAGTCTCATAGATTTTTGAGATACTGCATACCTAGTTAGACCGATGGTAAAATCAAAGCGAAGAGCAACTTCTCTATCTCCTTTGTCTTTAAAGTAATAAATTTCATTTTTAATTGTAGGACCACTCTTTGTTTCTATTACTGAGACTAGTTCTATGGGAGAAGGTTCCATAAATTGGAATCCAAATAGATTTGAGGTTTCTATGAATTTTTGTCGAACATATTCTAGCGTGTTCAATTCTCCTGCCTCCATGTCTTTCATCCCACGCGGTAGATCCAAATTCAAGACTCATTCTTTTTCTAATGCATTTAGACTTTCTGATTGTCAGAAATCACAATTGTAATAAATTAATACCACAGACGAGACCTACCAGAAAGCCATGACATATCGCAATTTGGAACACATGACTGATGCATTCATTGAGGTCAGTGGTAAGACATTAGAAGAAGCATTCCAGATGGCTGGCATAGCTGTGGTGGATACTATTCTTGATATCAAATCTGTAGAGACAAAGACTGAAAGAGAAATTAGAGTTAGTGCTGCCGAACTGCACAATTTACTTTATAGCTGGCTTGAGGAAATAATCATACTTACAATAACAGAAGGATTTGCTGCTAAAAATTTTCATGTAAATATTACAAAGACAGACAAGTATATTCTAACAGCCACTCTAGGTGGTGAGCCAGTTGATTTTGATAAACATCATTTCAAGCTAGAAATCAAAGCCCCTACATACCACCTAATGGAGATAAAACAAGACAAACCGGTAGTGATGCGATTTCTTCTTGATCTGTAGACTAAATTATTAAATATTGTTTGATTTTATTTCATTGAGTTGGTAGACGAAGAAATTGAAAAAATCATGAAGAAAAAGCTGTCTGAAATGATAAACAAAGAACCAGAGATTGTAGAACTCAATGATTTGAATTTTGACAAGGCAATAAGCGGAGATACGCCAGTACTTGTGGACTTTTGGGCCACATGGTGTGGACCATGTCAGTTTATGCTTCCTATTTTCACAAGGCTTTCAAAAAAATACAAAACCATTAGATTTGCACGTGTTAATGTAGATGATGCCCAAAGCATATCACAGCGATATGGAGTATATGCAATTCCAACATTCATTGTTTTTAAGAATGGCAAACCCATTGACAAGGCAGTTGGAGCAGTAGGTGAGCCTGGTCTTCACATGCTTGCTCAAAGATATATCTAATAACCATAAGCTGGGTTTGTTTTTCTTTGAATTTCTGTAATTTCTTTTAGGATTTGTGATTCTTCAGGACTCAGTTTGTGTGCAAACTGTTTTATGAAAAGTTTGGCTTCATGAGATGGAGGTAGGGAATAGAAAACCTCTTCTTCAGAAACCTGCCTTCCTACGGTAGCATTTTGAATTGATATGGCAACCTCTTGGCCTTTTTTAGCCAAGTCAATGTTTTTGCCGTTGTCTTGTAGCTGATGAATAACTCCAATCCTTCTCCCATCTGCATTCATGATTGCAATTTTTTGTCTAAGACTACCACCATCAACTCTAATTCCAAAAACAGCAGGATTGCTTTTTCGAAACACGTATCCTTTCAGAAATGTAAATTTGCAAACAGGAGTAAGTTCTTGCAATATTGCATTTTCTTCATTTGCAGTATCTTCCTCAACCCACTTTGTATAATTGTCAATTAAGCTATAGATTACTTGGTCATGGAAAATTCTGATATGATCCGCTTCTGCTTCATCCTGGGCGTCTTGAAGAATTTTTACATTAAAAGCTATTACTACTCCCAGATGCCTATCATGTTCCTTTACTGCAAGAGCTTCCACAACATCGCGGCGTGTAACAGAACCAATATCAGCCATCGATACTGCAATATTTTGTTGTTTTAACATACTAGTAATTGCTTCAAGTGATCCAATTGTATCACATTTTAAAATAACACCTTTTTTGTCAGTTTTTACAAAAACTGACTTCATTTCAGATTCAATTAATTTTTTGAGCTCCTCTATCTTTGATTCATCTGTAGTGGCATAAACTGGACTTCCTGGCAAGACGCCTTCCAAGTCCGGTGAAGCAATTTTTATGCCAGCTGCTGCATGAACTTCGTTTACTGGCCTGAACTTGTCTCGTGGATCACGCATCTCATCGAGGGGTTTGGGCAGCAGTATTGCTTTTGGCTTTGTAACAATCACTGAGTCTCTTTTGGCAAGTACAATAAAATCGGATTTTCTAAGTTGGCCGTCAATTAATATGATATTAGCAGTTGTGCCCAAGCCAGTTTCTTCTTTTACCTCTAAGACTATACCTCTAGTGGATTTTTCTGTTTGATCTAGTTTTTTCTGCATGTATTGTTGTGTTAGTCCAACTAATACAGCTAACAGTTCTGGCAGTCCCTCACCTGTTCTTGCACTTACAGGAACAATTGCTACTTCTTTTGTAAAATCCTTAACACGGTAGAATGCTTCTGAATTATACCCAAGAATAGAAAGTGTACCCACAACGTTATACAATAATTCATCAAGTGCAGTTTGTATGGATGGATCTTGTTCTTTTATTGATTGAGTGACAAATTGTGTTGAGGTTTTTTTCCAGCCAGAAATCTGATCTACTTTGTTCAGTGCAATCACAAATGGCACCTTTCTGCTCTGCAATATTTTCAAGCTTTCATTAGTTTGCGGTTGAAATCCTCGGTTTACATCTACTACCAAAATAGCAATGTCTGCTGCAGACCCACCCCTTGCTCGAAGATTTGTAAAAATTTCATGTCCTGGGGTATCAATGACTAGTAGTCCTGGGATCTCTTCTGTATTACCTGCCATCTTTGCAAAAAGAGGGCCACATGCTTTCTTGATAGCTTCAGTAGGTAGAAAACTAGCACCTATGTGCTGTGTTATACCACCTGCTTCACGTGCTTGGACTCCAGTGCCCCTAATCTTGTCTAAAAGGGAGGTCTTACCCGAGTCTACATGACCTAGAACTGCCACTATTGGCTGTCGAATTTGCAACCACTTTCACTTGAATACCACAGCTACCTCTTTATCAAAACTTTCCTTAGAGTCAGAGGCGTGAATTATGTTATCGGAGATACCTAGTCCGAAATCACCCCTTATGGTACCAGGAGCTGCTTCAAATGATTTAGTAGAACCAATCATTAATCTAGTAGTTGCAATAGCATTATTTCCTTCTATTACAGCAGCAACTACTCGGCCAGAAGTGATAAATGATACCAGTTCTTCAAAGAAAGGCTTTGATTTATGAACAGAATAGAATTCTTCTGCCATTGATCTAGTAAAGGTAAACATCCTTAGTTTCACAACAGTGAATCCCTTTTTTTCAAATCTAGAAACAATTTCTCCGACTAGTTTTCTTTCTACACCGTCGGGCTTTACTATGAATAATGTTTGTTCGGTCATTTTACTTTTTGACCTTAATTCCGCCCTTTACGTACTTGTTTGTCCACTTGAGCCTTCTAGGATCTCGTTTGAGAACTAGCATATTCTTTTTGCATTTTGAAGAACAAAACCAGAATACTGTACCATCATTTTTGACAAGCATGGTACCGGAGCCTTTCGCAACTGGCCTGTTACAAAAACTACATGGTTTAACAAGAACGCTCAATTTTTGATCACTTTATCTTTCTTGCTTCACGCTCTGTTTCACGTAACATAAGGATATCGGACATCCTTACAGAGCCTTTTACATTTCTTGTTAAAATTCTTCCCTTGTCCTTTCCGTCCAATATCTTTACTCTGACTTGGATAACTTCGCCTGCAATGCCAGTTCTGCCAACAATTTGTATTACTTCAGCAGGAATTGGTATTTCTGTGCTCATTTGTTAGCTTGACCACCCTTTATCTGCGACAGTGATGCTACTATTTGATCAACAATATGCTGAGCATCCCCTGGATCTAAAATCGCAGTTGCTGCAGAGGTGACGTCTATTCCTAGTGCCTTACCCAATTCTTGTCTGCTTGGAACAAAGCCATATGGTATTCCATGCTCTTCACAGAGTATTGGAAGATGCGCTACTACCTCTGGTGGTTCAACATCCTCGGCTATAACTACTAGTTTGCTAATTCCTCTCTCAATTGCTTTTGTGACCTCGTTTGTACCTTTTTTCACTTTGCCACTCTGATGAGCTACTCTTACTGCTTCATAGATTGGACTAACTAGGTCGGTTGGGACTTGGAACTTTACGTAATAAGCCTTAGCCACATGTATCACCCATTGGGATCATTTCCATCCCTTGGGTGTTTTTAATTGGTTTTAAAAGTGTTATCTGTCTAGTATTGACTTTATCTTTGACATGTATTTGTCAAAAATTTCATCCAGAGTCTCTTGAGAATTTGCTTCAGCATATATTCTTGCTATTGGTTCAGTTCCACTTAGTCTAACCATAACCCAGCTTGATTTGTCAAGAAAAATCTTGATACCGTCTGTGAGATCTTTGCGATAAGGTTGCGTCTTTAGGTATTCCATAATTTTTTTAAAATCATCTTTTGAGCATTCTATTTTTCCTTTGGTGGTATAAGACTGTGGTAAACTAGACATTTCTTCGGATAATTTCTTGTCAGTTTTGGCAAGTAGATCTAGCACCAGACCCAATGTCATTGCACCGTCTCTGACTTGGTTATGTTTTCCATACATAAAGCCGCCATTTTCCTCAAATCCAATTATTGCATTTTCCTTTACCATTGTACGCGAAACTTCAACACTTCCTACCCTAGTTCTAATTACTCTAGATTTTGATTCCCTTGCAATTGTATCTATTACAGAAGTAGAATTAATGGTGGTTACAATTTTTGAGCGTGGATGTTTGTTTAATATATATCTAGAAATAAGAAGGGCAGACCTATCACCAGTCAAAATCTTTCCCATATCATCACAGAAGATACTTCTATCACCATCGCCATCAAATGCAATGCCAAAATCTGCCTTGGATGTGACTACAGCCTTTGATAATTTACCCAAATTTTCTGGTGTGGGTTCTGAACCTCTGCCAGGAAAAGAGCCATCAATAGTATCATTAATACTGATTACGGAGCATCTCAATTCTTTGCATAGAAGGGGAGCTGTGGTAGCCTGTGCACCATTTCCAAGATCTAGCACAACCTTGAATTTTTTTGAACGAATTTTCTTGGTATTTACTTGCCTTTTGATTCCATCTAGATATGTAGCTCTGGCTCGTTTTTCATATCCAATTGAACCTAATTTCTTAGTCTTCCACATTTTTTTAAAGTAGATTTGTTCCACCACTAGTTCGTCTTCCCTTGAGATCTCGACACCATCTTTTGCAGTTGGTTTTAATCCGTTATACTCGGGGGGGTTATGGGAAGCAGTTATCATGATTCCTCCATTGTATCCAAGTTTTTTTGTGGCAAATTGCAAACATGGTGTTGGAATAAGACCACAAACTGACGAGTCCAAGCCCACAGAACTAAGGGATGCCAAGACTAGCTTTGATGTTACCAGACTTGATTCTCTGCCGTCATATCCTACAAGAATTGGACCTTTTTTGAAATAAGTTGCAATTGATGATGTAATATCAGATATGAAATCAAGGGTAAAACTCTGACCAAATACTCCTCTGATTCCATTAGTTCCAAATAATCTTGCCATTGGTACCATCAACAATAGATAAATTTGTCTTAAAAGTCATGGTGCATGCGGGAGTTGCCAAGCCTGGTCAAAGGCGCAGGGCTTAGGACCCTGTCTTTTAGGAGTTCGTGGGTTCAAATCCCACCTCCCGCATTTAGTGAACTATGCAGAGCTGCATTTCTTTATGGCTGTGAAAATGAATACTGCAAAAATTGTTAGAGCATTCGTAACAATGCCAATCACCTATGGTAGAACACACCCTACAAGTCTTGACAGGGTTGTTATGATCATAACTATTTCCTCTACGGTTTTTATGAGAATTTCTTGATCTATCCATTATTTTTCCTCAGTGTAAAAACATGAAAAATTGAAGTTTCCCATTCAACCACTCAATTACGGAATCGAAACTAGTCTTACTAGCATTTGACACTACGTGATATTTGGAAAGGATATTTAAGCATTAATAAATACCGCGATCTCTACCAATTAAAATGGATAAAACAGTAGTAGAGCTTACAATAGTTGGAAAAGACCACGAAGGAGTAGTTGCAGGTTTTACTAGCTTCATCTTTCAAAATGGTGGAAACATTGAAAAAATAAATCAAAACGTCATCAAAGGTCTCTTTGGCATGTACCTTGAAGCATCATTTATGAAAAAATTTGATGTGCAAAAATTTAACTTGGAAGCTGAGCGGCTGGCCAAGAGATTAAAGATGGAGGTCAACATACATTATGAAGCTCCAAAAAGAAAAAAAGTAGCAGTACTGGTAACAAAAGAGCCTCATTGTATGCAGGCCATATTAGCTGCAAAAAATAAGAATCAACTAAAAGGAGAGATTGCAGTAATAGTAAGCACAGAAAATACGTTATCTTCAATGGCTAAGAAAGCAAAGATTCCATTCGTTCTAGTTAATGAAAAGGACCAGACAAGAGCTGAAAATAAAATAATTACAATCATGAAAAGATACAACGTTGATCTAATAGTTCTTGCAAGATACATGCGAATACTTTCCCCTAACTTTGTTTGGAGATATCCTAACAGAATAATTAACATTCATCCTTCTATATTACCAGCATTTCCCGGAGCATATGCATATGTCCAGGCCTATGAACGCGGTGCTAAAATTGTAGGTTGTACAGCACATTATGTAATCGAAGATTTGGATCAAGGACCAATAATCTTCCAAGATGCTTTTGCAATAGAAGAAACCGAAACATTGGAATCTCTGAAAAGAAAAGGTCAGAGACTAGAAGCAAAAACCCTTTTGGAGGCAGTAAAGATGCATCTAGAAGGAAGGTTGGAGGTATATTGGGGAAAAGTGCATGTCAAGCCAAAACGATCTAAATGATAGTAAGAGATCTCTCAAATTCGGTCCTTCTCAAGGACATAAAGAAAAAACCTGCTGCCATAATACCTGTAGGGTCCATAGAGCAACATGGACCACATTTGCCTGTCTCAACTGATTCTGACATAATTTCACACATTGCAAAAAAAGTATCCCAGAAAACTGGTTTTTTCCTTCTTCCAACAATTGAATATGGAGTTTCCTTTGAACATCATCCATTTTTCAATCTGAGTATCAAATCCTCTACTTTACAGCAAGTTTTAGTTGACATATGCATATCACTTTTGAAAAACAAGATTACAACAATAATAATTCTAAATGGTCATCATGGGAATCACAAAGCACTGACTGCCATACCAGAAAAAGTTTCAAAGAGAGTTGGCTTTAACTCCAAGGTCTTTGTTTATTCTTACTGGCACTTTATGAAGAGAAAGTTTGATCATGCAGGATTTGTGGAGACTTCAATAATGCGTGCAATATCAAACAAAGTTGATATGAATAAGGCTGTAAGGGGATTAATTACAGACAACTTGCCAAAGAAAAAAGCATCCAGTTTAAGCAGACTTGCGACCAAGTCCTTTATTTCTGTGACAAAAAATGGAGTTTGGGGGGACCCTACACAGGCAACAGCAAAAGATGGAAAAAGAATCCTAAATGAAATAATTGGTTCCATAGTAAAAGAGAGTCAAACTTGGCTCACCGGTCAAAGTCGAAAATTACACCAATGAAATTTTAATATATACCCTCGATAGAGTGGGTAATAAGTGAAATAAATGTCAGTTGACATGGCAATAAAAGTGTTGGATGAGAGCCTAAACAAAGTGGTTCTAATCAAGCTAAAAGGTGGCAAAATGATTCGAGGCAACCTTCATGGCTTTGACCAACACATGAACTTGCTACTTGATTCTTCAGAAGAGATCCCTTCTGAGGGCGAGACAAAGAGCCTAGGGACCATAGTTGTTAGAGGAGATAATGTAGTTATCATATCTCCTCCGCCAAAGTGAAAGT
>CAYUTC010000056.1:5453-10991 GCA_964447595.1 uncultured Nitrosopumilaceae archaeon | reverse complement strand
ATTTGAGAATATTTTTCCAGTATTTTTGTTAGAACTGTAGACACTGGAGCGTTATTCATTTTTTCCTTTTCTTCTAAAAGTTTGCGATATGCATCAAGTGTAATGTATACAGGAATTGAACCATTGCCTTCCAAGAGTCCTCTGACTCGATACAAAGCTGTTTCCATTCCTTTTTCTGCAGTCTTTGCAAACTTGACTTTGTTTAAAATTCCACCGAGTGGACCAAATGGCATTTCATAGTTTACTGTCATGGTAACACGAGTTAATTTTGGACCAAGTTCTGCAAATTCAACTGAGATATTCCATGATTTGAATGGTCCTTTTATCATTTTAGCTGCGATCTTTTGTTCTGGTATAAACTCTGTTGTTTCACAATCCCATTCTAGTCTTTTACCATCAAAGTCACCAATTACTCGAAAAGTTGTGCCAACACCCATTCCTGCTTTGACATCCATAGGAACTACAGTCATTCCTACTCGCTCCTCGAACTGGTCAGAAATGTGCTCTGGTCTTGCAAAATATGTAAAAACATTCACAGTTTTTTCTTTTATGTCAATTGTTTTACTAACAGTGGACATACAGTGGGCATACTTTTAGGACTTGATTTAAAGCTTTTGTTAATTTCCAGAGATCGAAAGAGTTGTAACAATATATTGAAGAAAAAACCAATAAAACCAGATGATTAGTTTTCGTTTTCTAATTATCGTCTCCATAGGATTACTAATGTTACCAATGATAAACTATGCAAGCGCCCATGAGAATTATAATTCCGGAGATGAAACCCTAGGAAAATACGAAGTCCAAGTGGCAACAGATCCAGAGATTCCTGCTGCAAATCAATTATTCAAGTTGACTTTTCGAGTACTAAATCATCAGTCTGCCTCAGATATTCTCAATTCATTTGACACTAAAGTAAGTGAGGTTGATCATTTTAGAATGGCTGCAAGAATTTATTACAATAATGAACTAGTTGATACAATTCCTGCCCAAGATATCACTGGAGGCCAGTGGTCTACCAATTACATGTTCCATGAATCTGGAAACCATGTGCTTTATTTTGATCTATACAACGCAGGACCCAACGGAGAGACACTAACTTATACATTTAATGTGAGTGTGGTTGACATATTTGGCCCAATATTTCAGTATGTAATCTCTGCAGGTGGGATTGGTGCATTTGTCTTGCTTGGATGGGTTTTAATTTCCAGACGAAGAGTAAAGTCTAGACACTAGTTTTTATTGTTTTTCCTGTAGGTAATTTGAATGCGTATATTGCAGTAAGGAGCGTCATTGCAAAAAGCAGGATACCAACACCATTATGAACTGCAACTATAACTGCATGAAGTTTAGTGTCAATCACTATAGCACCTAAAGCAATTTGTAATACTGCAAAAATTCCAGCAAGTGTACTAGTAATTCTAATTCTTTTATGCGAGCCAGCTACCTTCCAGCTTGCAACTGCTGTTGCAACTATAAGTACTCCTGTTGATGCTGCAATCAATCTATGAATCCATTCTGTAAGATATTCACCAGATGGTAAGATTCCGCTTGGGCACAAGGGCCATTTAGGACATGACAAGCCCTGTCCGCTTGCTTGAAGATATCCGCCAATGAACATCAGTGAATATAATATTACTAGAGATGCGAGTGCTAGATATTTGAAATACATTTACTATTCTATGTTACTTTTTGTTCTACTACAATCTTGCCTTCCATACCAAGTTCTCTATGTCCTGGCACTGCACAGATGTAATAGTATGTACCAGCTGATGCAGGCACAAATGTAACTGTGCCGCTTTGTCCTGGCTTCATTGGATTATCAGCAGTTCCTATTATGGTGCCTTCAATTGCAGGACCTGGTCCAGTGGTAGATGTAGTAACTGCAAATGCATGAAGTGACTTGCCACCATTTGTTACAGAAAATACAATCTTGTCACCTACTTTTACATCAATTTCTGGATTTGCTCCAGCTGAACCTGCTGGTGCATTAAAGCCATATTTTGAGAAATCAGGTGCTTCTTTAAATGATAAGGAGTTATCCTGTTCTTTTCCTGTAAATGTTCCCTGTGTTGCGGGTGGTCCTCCACCACCGCCAGTTACTACAATCTTGCCTTCCATACCAAGTTCTCTATGTCCTGGCACTGCACAGATGTAATAGTATGTACCAGCTGATGCAGGCACAAATGTAACTGTGCCGCTTTGTCCTGGCTTCATTGGATTATCAGCAGTTCCTATTATGGTGCCTTCAATTGCAGGACCTGGTCCAGTGGTAGATGTAGTAACTGCAAATGCATGAAGTGACTTGCCACCATTTGTTACAGAAAATACAATCTTGTCACCTACTTTTACATCAATTTCTGGATTTGCTCCAGCTGAACCTGCTGGTGCATTAAAGCCATATTTTGAGAAATCAGGTGCTTCTTTAAATGATAAGGAGACATCTTTTTCTGTTCCCGTAAATGTTCCCTGTTTTGTTGAAGGTCCTTGCTGTGCCTGTGCTTGCTGTTCAGCTAATTTTTCTGCCTGTTGTTCCTGATTTTTGCCGGCAGTTGGCAGATACGAGTTCCAAAAATCATATTGCGAAAAAAATATCAGACCACCTACAACCTGAACCCCGATTATAATCAAAAGCAATTTTCCCAGTCTTCTAGGAGATGTCCTATAGATTGTTTCAGGGTGCTCAGAATGGCTCATATCAATACCCTGAGCGGTGATGCGGATTCTTGGCTTCTACTGGATAATAATACTTGCCACCAAGACCAAATGGATCTTCCATGTTGGCAGGCTTGCCTTTTGCAGAATAGTAAATTAGTTGAGCCAAGAATACTACAAATCCTGCACCAAGTATCCATGCTCCAACGGATGCAATCTGGTTGAGTTGTACCCATGATGTAAATTCTGGTGGATAGTCAAAGATTCTTCTTGGCATTCCCTCAAGGCCAAGTAAGTGTTGTGTAAAGAATACTTGAACGGTACCCCACATCATTGCAATAAAGTGAACATTTGCCCATTTCTCGCTGTACATTCTTCCAGTGATGAATGGGAAGATATAGTATATCATGGCAACAAATCCAAATGCAATTGTACCAGTTAGGAACAAGTGCATGTGGCCAACTACCCAGTAAGTACCATGTGTGATGAAATCAAGTGGCATTGCAGAGTTGAGCACTCCACCTGCTCCGGCAGAGAAGAATAATGCAATTCCACCTACTGCAAACTTCATTGGAGCTGCAAATTTTATTCTGCCTCCCCACATTGTTGCAAGGAAATTAAAGACGTGCATTCCAGATGCTGGAACTGCAGCAAGTGTGCCAATCATGAAAACAGTTTTAGTTGTAAAGTCCATTCCTGTTGAATACATGTGATGACCCCATGATGCAAAGCCTATCATGCCAAGCATTACAAATGCAAACACACCTGAAGCTTGACTGTACAATGGCTTTCTTGAAAATCTTGGAATAATTTCATACATCATTCCAATTGCTGGCAACAAAAAGATGTAGACCTCTGGATGGAATGTAAACCAGAACAGATGGAGATATGCAATTGGATCTCCTCCTGCAAATGGATTAAAGAATCCAGAAACTCCTAGTCTATCAGTTAGCATCATTACAAGTGCTGCTGCATATGTTGGCATGGCAACCAAAGTCATCATGGAGACAGTAAGCATTGACCATGCAAACAGTGGAACTCTACGTAATGGAAGATCAGGATGTTTGCATTTTAGAATTGTAACCACAAAATTAATTGATGAAAGAATTGATGAAATGCCAAGTATCTTCATACCGAAAATAAACATGTCTGCGGCAGGTCCTGGCGCTCTGATTATTGAATATGGAGCGTATGAGACCCATGAGACATCTGCAAATCCAAGCCAGAGTAGCGCACCACCAACTGGGTTCATCCAGAATGCTACTGCGTTTAGTTTTGGGTATGCCATGTCTTTGTATCTCACCATGATTGGCACTAGATAGTTACCAATTCCGCTTGCTACAGGTAATGCAAACAAGAAAAGCATCGTAAGGCCGTGAATTGTAAATATTCTGTTAAATGTGATAGGATCTGATATCAGGACTCCTTGGCCTGGAAAGAACAAGTGTGTCCTAATGATAAGGGCAAGGACTCCTGCCATAAACAAGAATGAAAGTCCTGTTACTGTATAAAGTAAAGCAACATCAGTGTGATGTGTTGAAAACATTATTTGCCAGACTGGTCTTGGCTTTTGCAGTTCTAGTACCATACAATATCCCCTATACTCTCAAATATTTGTAATTCAAATAAAACGTTTTTGTTTATTTTCATGTCTTGGTATCAGGCTCCACTATTAATTGTCCACGCATGCGGAAATGTCCTTCACCGCAATATTCCCTACATTGAATAGGATATGTTCCTACCTTGTTTGGTGCAAACCACGCACGATTTACATGACCTGGTACGGCATCTTCAAAGACTACCCAGTCTGGAATGTTAAATGAATGCATTACATCTTTTGAATAGATCTCAAATTGATATGCATGATTTGCTTTGAGATGTAATGTATTTGATTCCTTGGTACCATCTGGATATTCAAAGCTCCAGAACCACTGCTGACCTGTCACTTTGATTATTTCAGCATTTGCAGGAATATCCTCGACTTCTTTTTGAACTATCCAAGAATCAACACCAACATATAACAAGACTGCAATAACTACACCAACAAATACCCACTCTGCTGTATCGTGACCCACCTAATGACCCTCCTCTTCATAGGAACCTGCTGTTGGGTCTTCTAGTTTTTCCCATTTGGTTGGAGTCTTGTTTTTTGGATTTGATTCACGAAATCTCCATACAAGCCATATCATTGTACCTGAAACAATTGCACCAACCACAAAGGCAGCTGTTGTCATTCTGAAAAATTCATTCCAGACCTCCGCTCGAAGATTTATGTACTGTTTTTCTCCCACAGGTTGGCTGAGTTGGGCATGTACAAGTTCAATCTGCGGGACAAATGCTAAAGCAATTAGAGCAATAACTGAACCAGCAATGAGAGTTTTCATTGGCTATTTTTTGGTGGTTTCCACTTGCTATTTAAGCGTTATGAAGATTGTCACTGATCTATGTTTAATTTAGCTTATATGTGAAAACCATTTTGTTGTTTTGAATTCTGTGATCTAAATTTAATCTACCAAAAATACATTTACAAAGATATGCAGTTTATTTCCCGAACTTTCTTGAAATCTTTTTCATAGGTTGCAATGTTTTTAATTCCCATTTGTCGCATACATGCAAGTGTAATACAATCAATAAAGCTAAACTTGGTATTCTTTTGGGTTTGGAAGATACCCCAAGCTTCATAGAATCTCTCCTTGTCTGTTTGAATTATTTCTAATGATCTTAGAAGATATTTTCCAATCTTTACTGCATTACTCAACTTTTTCATACGAATAAAAGCCACGGTAACTGTTTCACTGAAGACATAGTCAGTCATGTAAGGAGTCCCAAATCTAAGACCTACGATATCTTGTATTGATTTGATAGATTTGGAGTGATTTTCATCTC
>CAYUTC010000056.1:0-5353 GCA_964447595.1 uncultured Nitrosopumilaceae archaeon | reverse complement strand
CTAAGACCTACGATATCTTGTATTGATTTGATAGATTTGGAGTGATTTTCATCTCGGTTATTAAAATACGTAACCATAAAGCTGGTATCTAGCGAGTTGATACCACAAAATAATCAAGAAGATATCATAGTCAATTTATAATTAATTTTTCATTGCTTGCATTTAAGACCATTTTGTGTAAAGAATTTGCAAACTATAACTTTCGTTAGGAGTTTTTTTGTAAAAAGGAAAAAGGGGGAAAGTTAGATTTTGGTTTGTGTGCTAGTCTATTGTACTGTTATTGTAGTACTCAACGGTGGTGACAGTGCGTTTGGATTGTCAATGCTCTGCCATACAAAGATTTGAGCAGTGTATGTGCCAGCTGTTGATGGAGTCCAAGACTGTGCCGGGTTGAGTGATTGACCTGCAGTCAATGTTCCTGTAATCCAAGATAGTGATACTGTTACACCATTGCTGTCTTGGATTTGTACCAAGTATGCAAATGGCTGGTCTCTGTCCTGGCCGTTAGCAAGATCAGCAGTTACTTGAATCTGCTGGCCTACTTTAACTGCACCAGTAATTGCGTTACCAAAGCTGTCAACGATTCTTGGGTTAGATGCCGGTGCTCTTTCGAGTGGTGGCACTATTGTTCCAATGAATGTTGTTGCTGTGAGACGCAACTGATCAGCTGGAGTGTATGGCGGTGGCAAGGTTCTATCCTTGTATTCACCGGTTACTGTATCGCCTTCAGCTACGTGTAGCCTGTTACCAGATGACTGGAAGTTCGTGGTAAAGTAAACTGTACCTTGGAATATTCCAGTGTCCTGTCCTGTCTCTGTCATGGTAAGTTTGATACCACCAGAGTCAGAATCAGACCATACGTTAGTGTCGAACTTGTCGATTGCCTTTGGATCTAGGTTCATGTCTGGGTCAACTATCTGCAATACTCCTTGACCGTTAGCTGGGTAGCTTGGTTGCAACCACTTGATTTCACCAATGTTCCATCTGATTAATGCTGAACCAGTAACTGTTTGGTCTCTTGTAAACTCAAACGATACTGATACACCATCAGAGTCTTCTGACTGGAGGAATCCATCTGTTGGGCCACAAGGTGAGGACTGGGTACAAGAGTTTGTACTACCACCGTTGCCGGTGATACTTCTTGGCTCTGTGCCTGCTCCATCGACACCGCCTGTGCCCTTGAGGGCACTGTCACCTGTTAGGATGACATATCCAGTGAAGATTCCTGTATCGACACCAGACTCAGTCAACTTGTAGTTGATGCTGTGTCCTCTGGTTGAAACAGTTACTAGGTTTTCGCTGTTGTCACCAATGGTATCAATCAGGTTTGGATCAAAGTTGTGATCTGGTGCTACTACTGTGATATAGACACGGTCAGTCCATGTGTACACCTTCTGGTCTAGTTCAACTGTTGCGCCAAAGTTGGATGTGTAGATTGTCAACTCAATATCTTGGTTGTTGCTACCAACCGTCTTTGCGCCTGCTGGACCCCAGTCAGTGTATTCTAGGCGGATCTGTTCTCCTCGCTCAAGCAAGTTTGAACCCAATGTCTTGGGTATCTTGATTACAGCTTGGAAGATTCCTGTGTCTTTGCCTGTCTCTACGAATGTTGATGGTTTGGCATCAAAGGCCGCTGTGTTACCACCGAGTGGACCCATTGTACCCTTGAATGCATGTGAATCCCATTCAACTACATCGAGTGGGACAGTTTCTGCAGTCTGTGAATCAAGGTTCAGGTCTGGCTCTACTAGAGTCAGTATCATATCTGAACCAATGATGTATACGGACTTGTCAGATTGTAGTACACCGTTTCTCAAGTCAAATGTTGCTGAATCAGTTACAGTCTGTGGCTGACCTGATGCGTCTGCTGTATCAAAGTATGTTACAGTTAGAACATCACCCTGTCTTACACAGTAATTACCAGTTGTTGGATCTTTTGAAACATCAGTACTTGGAGTGTAGAATCTACTTGATTCTGCACCAAATGTAGCTCCATTAATGCTACCATCCCAGCTTTGTACAGCCGGACAGTCTTGACCTCTTGGACCATCAGTCAGCTCGATTGGCAAGTCTGCTTGGAATATTCCAGCAGCTGGCGTAATCTCTGGCATTGGACCAAGGTCTGGAACTTGGTTCCAAGCATTATTGTTTTGCTTGGGTAATTGTGTTCCGTTGAGATCTACAATCTTACCACCAATCTTTGCTGGACCACCAGCTGTTGCAAGTAGCATAGATGCTCCTTGTCTTGTGATCTGGAATGCTACCGGACCGTGGTTTGCACTCCATACGCCTATAGCGATGGTACTGGTACCAACTGGATTGAGCGAGTAGTCTGGGTCGTTGACTCTTGCGTGTACAACGACATTACCACTTGTCAGAGTGTTTCGTGGGTCAAGGCCTGTGATGCCTCCACTACTACCAGGTGTACCGCCAGTACCTGTTGTATCTCTGTGCATTGGGAATACGCCATTCTCGCTTGTGATAGCAGTATTAGTTGTAAATGATGCTGTGCCTGTTGCACCAACTGAACCAAATGGTACTGGATAGACAGCCTTGTCCAGTTTGACTGAACCGGTGTTGCCTCTAATTCCAGCGTTGTCAGATACCTCAACTAACTTGCCAGAATCATCACGGAAGTCAACATAGTTGACCTTCATGTTCTGACCGTTAGCTCCGTTAACTGCTCCATTTTGACATAGCTGGTCTGGAATTTCGAATGTACCTTGGAATATGCCTGTGCCTGCTCCGGTCTCAACTAGTGAGAATCCTGAAGATGATAGGCTTGTAGCAAATCCTTGCTTGGTAACATTAGCATTGTGTTGGAATGAAGTTGCACATGCTGAACCAGCGTTGTTATTGTTAACATTGGGTATGTTTGCAACTGACCATCTGATATCTTGCTGACCAAATTGGACATCAAGCAATCTACCAAAGGCCCTACCATCTGAATATGTGCCAAGACCTGTTACACCGACTGTATCGGTTGATGCGTCTTGTGAAATGGCATGCATGTTAGTAGAGTCTGTTGGCGCAACTGCTGTGTATATCACAACAAGGTCATTGTTGGTATTAAGGTCTTGATCGTTTACTGTAACTGTAACTGTATCCGCTACCTTGTATGTCTTCATGTCAAATGATACGACACCGGTATGTGTTGGGATATCTTGTTGTGCTGATATTATTGAATCAACACCATCAAGTCCGTGGTCTAGATATGTGACCTGTGGAGCTCGTGCTTCTGATGCAAGCATATCCTGTATTGCTACAAAGAGAACATCGTGTGATATGGTTCTTCCAATCAGTGTAGAATAGGTTGCTGGATCGAAGATGTTAAGCTGGTTGAGCATCAGGAATTGATTTGTACCAGTGAATACACCGGTATTGTCTCCTGTCTCTTGAAGCTCCCATCTATAGATAGCATTGTTTACTCTTTGGTCATTGGTGAAACCATCACCTTTGATGCCAATTGAGAAGAAGTCAGCAACTATCGGTACTCCTGAAGTAGATATCGTAGTACCAGTTGTTGTAAAGTTGAACATGAAACCTACTCTTGCTCCAGATTTGATATTAGTATTGAACAGTCTTGCTAATACTAATTTTCCGGTGGTATCTGCATTGCCTCCTGGTGTAGTCTGTGAACCATTAAGGTTCGCAAGATTTTGCAGTGAGGTAGAGTTTACCAGTGATGTAAAGTTCAGTTTATTGAATGGTAAACTGTTAGAGTCAAGTATCGCACTATTAGCACTGTTGTTGTATACCAAGAATACACTAACTTTCGTTGGATCAGTGCCATTTGCAAAATTCAAGCTGGTAAATGACCTCAAATCATAGTTGATAAAGTCAAATCCTCTGAACTTTGGAGCAGTGTTTCCAGTTGGATTGTTAATTGTATTCAGTAATGTCTGGTATGTAGCGCCGGTATCAATAAGGATACCACCAGTGTTTCTAATAGTCACATGGTTGTTTGAGGCGTTTGTAAAGGTAAAGATTGGCCTGTTACTAAACGCTTCATCTACTGCGTTATTAGTACCCGTAGCGTTGCCTACAGTACTGAACGAGATCAGTCTGGAACCATCTGAGAATTGTTTTGATTTCGCATTATTGGTCTTGCCAAAGATGTAAGCTTTTTCGGTGCCTGTGAAAGCACTTGGACTACCTGCATTGAGTGAGAATGGAGATCCAATCTTCTCTGCGGTAAGTCTAGCTACTTTTGGATCATAAAGATTAAGAAATTCTGTAATCTTTGAGTTCTTGTTTGCATTCATATCGGTTAATGTAACTGGGATTCTCTGACCACCTGCCCAAGTGTTGTTGGTTGCAGTCATGGCAATTGTACCATATGCAAAGCCACCAACGATATTTCCAGATATATCATTATATCTGAATTGTGCAGACTGGCCTCGAATATTGTTACTAGCTACTGTGACAATGTTTGATTTCTTGCCACCGTCCCAGTTTGCAAGAACACCAGTGTTAACACCACCTGATTCAATGAAGGTAATAGGCTCAGATTTTGGACCAATTGAGTTGGTTCTTTGCTTAGCCGGATCACCTCTTGTTGTAGATGAACCATTGAGGACTTGTTTACCGTTTGACTCGAAGTCGACAACCCTATTAGTTTGTACTGTTGGGTTGAAGGTAAACTGGCCGTTGTGGTTGAACATCATGGCAGTCAGGTTACCGACTAGGTTCTGCATAGCAGAAGTACCATCAGCATCTAAACCGCCGTTCCTGTTGAATGCCTGATAGTACAATGTATTGTTTGTACTACTTGCACCCCAGGTCCAAGAATCTTCCTCTGTTGGGTCAATGTTAAGCTGTGGATCGTTCATGGTTAAGAATACCATGGCATTATCTGGGTAAGCTGTTCTATCTGGAGTAACGCTGATTAGGTTTGCTGGAATTCTATCAAAGGTCAGGTTGACAACTTGGTCGCCACCTGCTGCTTGATAATCAACTGTTACTGCACTTGGAATTGCAGAGAAATCATAGAGCTGAATTACTGGCCATGAGCCAACAAGAGCTGGTGATGCATTAAATCCAAGGGAATTTGTGTTAAGAGTCTTGTTCTCTCTGATTACATGTTCGATAATTGTGCTGTTCCCAGCAGTACCAGAACATGCGTTTGAAAGACCACCTACAGAAACTTGAGTTCCATTGATGCTTAGAGCTTTACCACCGAATCCACCTGAGGCTACAGTAAAGCCTTTGGTTTCTGCTCCAAAGTTGATTCCGCCTATTGTACCGGTCCCACAAAGGGCACCGAAGTTTAGGCCTTTTCCATTTTTAATTGCAGTGTTACTTGCAATTTCAGCTTGATTTCTATCAGCAAAGTATCCATACCAGTTACCGT
>CAYUTC010000055.1:0-11094 GCA_964447595.1 uncultured Nitrosopumilaceae archaeon | reverse complement strand
TACAAGTTCTGCCACAAGTTTTGCTGCTGCAATATTATTTTTTTGAGCATCACGTCCCTTTTGTTGCAACGCACTTTCCTTTAGTACTAGTACAGGACCTTGTGGTGTTTGTTGAATCGAAGCCAAAACGAATTCCTGTTTCGTACTTCGTAAAAACCCCTTTTAAAACGTTATTGATGCAAAATATCCAGAAAAGTTCTGTTTTTCACATCAACTATTCCGCTAAATAAAATCCTGATCTCTGGCAGTGCAAGAAATGGCAAAAATAATGGAATTAGGTGGGGCTGTTTGAATTTGCATCCAGTTTCAACTATTTTTGAATCAATGGCACCATAATTCTTTACTGCCTCATCTATTTCCAGTTTGGATATTAGACCTGCAACAGGCATCTCAAATTTGCATAGAATCTCACCGTTTTTTACAACAACCATACCGCCCTGGAACTCGGTAAGATTGTTTGCAACAAGAGCCATGTCTTTTTCATTTGAACCAATTACGATCATGTCGTTTTCGTGAAAGCTTTGCGTAGACCCAAAGGCACCAATGGTACTCCCAAAATTCTTTAAAAAGCCAATACAACGCTTTGCAGACCCGTAGGTTCTGTCTATAGCAGCTACTTTCCAGATGTCCTTTTCAGTTGAGGTAGAAACGTTTCCATCTTTTACTTGGAGTTCATCCTGGTCTTTTTTTGTTATTATCTCAGTATCAAGTCGTATTGTAACGGCTTGAACAGATGTGTTTTTACTTGGTACAATGAAATCTTGCTCGGTAAATTTTTTTCTCGCTTTTACTGTTTTTGTTATCCATTTTGGAATGACAGGTTTGACTTGCTTGAAAACAAGTTGTCCGTGGGCCACAACAAGTTTTCCACCAACAAAAACTTTGTCTGGTTTTATTTTATCAAGTGAATCAAATACGACAATGTCAGCTAGTTTGCCTGGTGCAATTCCACCAAGGTCTTTGCTCATTTTATAATATTCAAAACAGTTCTTGGATGCAATTGTTATTGCATCAATTGGTTCCATACCTAATGCAATTGATTTTCTTACACAGTTGTCTATTATACCAAATTCCAGAAGATCTTTTGGGGAGACACCATCAGTGCAAAACATTAGCCTATCAAAATAAGTTTTGTTGGATAACACACTTGGTATCATGTTGTCAAGATCTCGTCTTATGGAACCTTCCCTCATCATGACCCACATCCCAAGCCTCAGCCTTTCCATGACCTGGTCATAGTCTATTGGTTCATGGCATGAGAGTATTCCAGATGCAATGTATGCATTTAGTTTTTTGTCACTTGCACCAGCGGTGTGGCCGTTTATGATCTTACCATTTTGTAGCATAAAGGCCAAGTCTTGCATAGTTTTTGGATCTTGTGTTGTGACCCTAGTCCAAGAAAAGACTTCGCCCATCCCCAATACGTTTTCCAAATCAAGAGCTCTTTTTTCCTCCTTTTTTGATAACGTTCTTGCGTGACTAAACTTTCTGTCAACAGGAAGGCCTCCTGGAATCATGTGAAAGACTCGAATCGGAAGATTTTCAGCCATCCTTACAAATTCTCGAAAACCCTTGTAGCCACAAACACTTACGATATCAATTGGGTCTGAAAACAAGCTAGTTGTTCCACATAGAAGAGCTTGTTTTGCAAACTCTGAAGGTAATAGATATTGGTCCATGTGTATATGCGGGTCAGCAAAGCCTGGTGTGACATATTTTTCCTCTAGATCAATGACTGCGGTTTTTTTTCCTATGGTATGTGATGCGTCTTTACCAGCATAGGCTATCCTGTCTTGAAATATTGCTAACTGGGATTGTGGTATAATTTCTCTAGAGTAGACATTTACTAGTTTGCAATTTTGTAATACAATGTCTGCTTTTTTTTCGCCCATTGCAACAGAGTTGAGTGGACCAATCATTGCAGCAAGAGAGGTGGCCTTCACAGAGACAATGTTACCGATTATACCTATTAAAGCTAGATTAAAATCAAATTTTATTGCGGAAGATACCTGATTATCTGACCTGTGTTGTCAAGTTGGATTTGATTTATTTCATGGGAGATATTGTTCAGATCATTTATCTTCATTAGTCCAGGAGTTACCGTATACAGCGAGTCATTGATGTAAAATGATCTACTGCCTTGGTAATAGCCATAGTTTGTACCATTGTAATGTTCTACCATTCCTTTCAAGCTAAAACCACGACTTGGGTCTATTCCAAATACGTAAAAGCCTTGCCAGTTATTTGGTCCGTATGTGCTTGGCATTGCTCCTCCACCAAGCGGTACTGGCTGCCCATATTGCTGCTGTGAGATAGGAATCGAGAGTATATTTTTTTCCTTGTCAAAGAGCAATGCCTTTGGATCAGACAAGACATCAGAGTTTGATGTTGGGCCCCCAATCTCGTATGTGTCTACCGTTACAGGATTGGCAACATCAGAGACATCAAACAAGGATATTTTGATTCCAAGTGGTTCCGAGTTGCCATACTGGTTTTGCGTCACCTCTTTTCCTATTCCTATGATATGGTTTTCATCATATGGGTGTAGATAGCTGGAATATCCTGGAATCTTCAGAGCGCCAAGTACTTTTGGCGTATCCTCTGACAAGTCAATTACAAAGAAGGGATCTATTCTATGAAATGTTACCAAGTATAGCTTGTCGCCCATAAAGCGGGCAGAATAGATCTTTTCGTTTGGTGCAATCTTTTCAAGACTACCAACAACGTTAAGTGACTGGTCAAGAACATAGACGTTATTTGATTGTGCATTTCCATTAGGTGAGTTGTAATATTCTGAAGTTGTTGCAACCCTGAGCTTGCCGTCAGACTCGTCCATGGAATATTGGTTTAAAAGATATCCTGAAACCTGACCTTGTGCAACATACTTGAGGTTACCGTTATCTATTGCAATTTTCTCAATTATGGTGTTCCTAGAGTCCTGTTGAACATTATTGTCATAGTCTGTTACTGCCTTGTTGATTTTATCATAGAGTTGGGCTTTGTCAGAGTCGGTCATGTTATTGTAAGTCTTTTGCAAAAGGTCTGAGATTTGTATCCACTTTGAATCAGAGTCTAGGTCAGCTTGATTGTTTATCGATATTATTTGGCTTTGTAGACCAGCTGGCAAGAGGGGAACTATTACTTTAAAGAATCTGTCCTTTGCAGTAGAATCATAATAGTATGGATAATACTGCTCATAGGCCATGTAAATGGCATCATTTGAGACATAGAGTGTTCCAGTCGAACCCATAAGAATTGTCTGCGCAGTTATCTTGTCTCCAAAGATGTCAAATGATGTTATTGTGTTAAAGTTGTAGCTGGGCTCGGGGTTGTCATAGTAGTAGATTGGTGGAGACATTATAACTTTGGAGGACTCGCGCACAACTGGTGGCATTGGATGCACATAGTCTGCTCCGCTGGTCGAGATAAAGTAGACATAGTTTCCTATCATCCTTGCATTGTAATAGCTGCCGTCAACTTGGTAATCTTTTATTATCTTTGGATCTTCCTTGTCAGAGACATCAAGTATCAGTGCGTGTGTTGTTGTAGTGGTAACAGAAGTTGGCATGTAATCATATTTTGATATAGAATACTTTTGGTCGTTTCCGGTATAAAATATCACAAGCCTGTCTTTATTCAAAAACATATTCTGAAGGGATTGACCGGAGACATCAAGGCCTACTTTGGAAATTATTCTTGCAGTCTCTCCAGGATATGCTTCTATTATTGTCAGTTTGTCGCCAGATAAAACGTAGGCATACTTGCCATCATTTTTTAAAAAATCTGGTTCGTCAACACCGGCAACCTGGATATTTGTTGTGGAATAATCGGGTTCTTCAGTTGGGGTAGATAGTGTGGATGCAGGAGCAGCGATTGCAGGTCCATTACTTTCTTGTGCAAGTCCACCCATGGCTGGCTGAGATGTAGTTGCCATAGGGGGCAGTCCCATAGGTACAGGAAATGTCGTTCCTCCTCCAAATACACCAGATGATTCAAGGTCAGCTCTTGCACGAGCATCAAGCAAGAAACTTCTCAGATCATCAGTAGAATTGAATTTCTTTAATCCTAGAGAGTTTGATTCTAGAAGAGAGATATGATATGGAATTATAACATCTTCAATTCTGTTTTGTAGTTCACCAGACGAGTTGTTTGAATTTAAGATAAAAATTCCTGCAATAATTGAAATTACGATGGCAACAGCAATTGAAGAAAATATCGCATACTGTATGATCTTTTTCATGATATCAAAGTGTCGAAAAATGTTTATAGGGTTTGATTAAATTCAGATTTAACCGGAAACTTAATTAGTCAATATGGAAATTGAAGACAAAAAATCTACAATGGATGAATACAAGGATCCTAACACTATTGGACTAGCTGAAAAAGTAGAGATAATTTCAACTGATGATTCCAAGATAAAATCAGTTGGTGAACTGTTAAGCTCTGATTCAAGCCGTAACATATTGAAATTATTATTTGATCAAGTCTTGACTGCAAATCAGATTTCACAAAAGACAGGCATATCGCTTCCACTTGTCATATACCACTTGAAAAAAATGCAAGAGATGGGAGTTGTAAAAATTACAAACGTTGGAAAAAATGTTAAAGCACAAGACATGAAATTTTATACATCATCAAAGTTTGCAATTGTTATACTGCCTTCAAATCTTACCGAGAAGGCAAAAACAAGCAAGTCACTTGCAAATTCATTTAAGACTATTTACAGGTTTGCTGCAATTGGAGTAGCAGCTGTTGCTACATGGTTTGTCTCGCAGTTTACTCAGAATATACAGACAAACCAACCTGTAAGCATTCCAGCACCAGCAGCTTCACCTGCTATCAATGCACCGCTGACCTCTACATCAACAACTACAAGTAGCGTTCAAAGCGCAGCAAATAGTGCAGCTCCTCCTGCAACCACTGCCCCTGCAGCAAGTGTGCCAACGATGGGACAAGCAGCACCAGTGCCATTTGGAGCAGAGCATCAAACTGCACCTCTCATGACATCTGCAGCTCAGGCACCACAAAGCTTTGGGATTGCAGTTGACATATTGTGGTCAGTTGTTTTAACGCTATCAGTTATAGTAGCTGGTCTGATTATTGAAAGAGTTCTTAGAGCCTACAGACGTTAAATTAATCCTTTTACTTGATACATTACAAAAAAAGAATTTCAAGTTGGCTCTACACGGAAAATTTTGCATTATAGCGATGCTTAAATTACGGTCGGAACAGGTTTCCTTTTATGAACATGCCAAAGGAGATCAGAAGGTATTGCCCAAAGTGTAAAAAGCATACTGTACAGAAAGTCTCCTTGTACAAGGCTGGAAAGAGAAGAGGCTCTGCTATCGGTGAGAGAAGACACGCAGAAGACAAGAAGGGATATGGCGGTCAGAAATTCCCAAAGCTTGCCAAGCCAGCCAAGACCACAAAGAAGCTCACGCCGATTCTCATGTGTCCAGAATGTAAGAAAAAGTTTAATGTGGCAGGCATCAGACTAAGAAAATTGGAGTTAGTTGCATAATGAAAAAGGCCCAAGTTCTAATACCAAAGCCTGGAAGCAAATTCCAAAGAGTACAATGCAAAGAATGCGGAGAGGAAATTGTAGTTTATTCACATGTTTCTACCGTAGTTGCTTGCAAGGCTTGTGGCAACACGTTGGCTGAACCAACAGGTTCTGTTGCAATAATTAATGGAAAAATTCTAGGTAGCGCAGAGTAAGTCATAGTCTTTTTTTGTGTTAAGATTTATTGCAATTCGCTTGTCATCAAGTATAATGTGTGATTCTTTTACTTGGTTCATTTCTGATATCTCCATAGGATTTACGATAGAGATGCCGGTGTATGCATATTCCTTGTTGTCATAAATTACAAAATATTCTAGTCTTGTTCCAACCAAATCCAAGAATTTTTTGCTGACAAGAACACTCGTCCACGGTTCTTTGCTGTTCGCACGTTTGACAATTTCTTTTACTATTTCTGCATCCAATAGTGGCAGATCCCCTGATGTTACAAAGACTGGTTCACGAAATTTGCTTAATGCTTCGTTTAGGTCATTGGCATAATCTTTTCCTGACGTTTCGATTGTATCAACTCCAAGACTTTCAACAAATTGTCGTGTCTTTGGCGCATTAGGACTGGTAGCACAGACAATTCTTGAAAAACAACCTGATTGTTCAAGTGCTGATATCACATGTTGTATTATCGGTTTTTTATACTTGAGAAGAAGTTTTTCCTCTTGGGATTGCATCCTGGTACCCTTGCCACCACACATTACCAGTCCTATCATCTTGATGCAAAAATAATCAGAGATGCAAGTCTTACAAGTTCATTGCTTGCCCCAAATACGTCTCCTGAGATACCTCCAAAGCTCCTGTTTGCAACAGTCAGTAACAGAAACGACAACCCTATAGTAGATATTGTTACAAAGACTCCAGTCATTCCACCAATCAAAATGGTTGGTACTATAGCAAGTGCTGCAGCAACTGCTAGTTTTTTGATATTTTTCATAGATTGTGTAAATGGCGAGCTTAGTCCCTGCCACGCTGAAATGCCACGATTTGCCTGAAGAACCATTGCAAATTTTGCCATAAGCTCACTCAATAAGATGGCCTCAAAGAGCACAAGACCTTTCATCATTGATATTGACATTATCATACCAGCTGCGTAAAGCACAACTGTAACTACACCAGCAGAGCCAACAGCTGGATCGCGCATTGCCTGTAACTTTTTTTCTTTAGTTCCCTTTGTCATCATTCCATCAGCAAAGTCACATAACGCATCGGTATGATGTATTCCGGTAATGATAACCAGTGCGCCTGTTACAAGCAAACCAACAATTAGAGGCTGAACAATCAGAGAAAGACCGTAACCTGCACCACCAACAATTCCACCAATCAGTAGAGCAGCAACAGGAAAGAGGTACATATTTTTTGCAACCGTATCAAGATGGGCATTTTTAGATGGAATGATGGTCAGAAATGATACCACTGATGTTATCTGCTTAAGCAAAGGTCCACCATCCCAAGTACGACAGTACAGCAATCACAGGAATTGTAAACAGTACAACAAAAAGAATTGAAGTGAGTTTCATTATAGATAATGCAGTCTTGAAGTGTTGTTCCGTTAATTCAGAGATTTCATCCCCTAGTGTATAGTGATCTAGTTTTTCAAATTTTACACAAAGTGCACCAGCCATGGCAGCCATTGGATAGCCAGCGTTTAGGCTCTCAGTCTTGGACCCGTCTCGTTTTATTATCTCAAGTGAATGTTTCCAGTTGCCACCCACAAGCATGCTTGCAAGTATCATGATAACACTTGTGAGTCGTGAGGGTACAAAGTTTAGCACCTTATCGCAGTTTGCTCCAAACCATCCCAGATTTTTAAACAAATCTGTCTTGTAGCCTATCATTGAATCAATGGTATTTACGGTTCGATAGACAAAGCAGCCAGCAAGGCCAAAAATTGCAAAGTAAAAGATAGGTCCTGTAATGCCATCTACAATGTTTTCACTTGTACTCTCAAGTGTAGCAGAAATTATGTGTTGTTTGTCAAGACTCGATGTGTTCCTTTTTACTATCATGGCAAGTCTCGCTCTTGCATCTTCCAAGTCGTCCTTTGAAAGTGCGGTCATGATTTTGGATGCATGTTGTTCCATTCCCTTGATTGCAATTGTAGTTTTCAATAAAAGCCCAACACTTGATACAGTAATTATTAGAACAAGAATTTTTGATACATCATTTAGGTTAAGATTATTTAGATTTTTGAGCTCAAAATCAAAACCAAGCATTATACCAGAGATAAATGCAGTTACCGAAATGACTAGAATAGTTCCTCCAAGTTTTTCTAATTTTGGATTTGTTGTTCTAGCTAAAGGAACAAGTTTGCCCACAAGTGTACCCATCCATACTGTTGGATGATACTTGTTTTTTGGATCTCCAAATACAAAGTCAAGGATCAGTGCCAAAATTACTGCAAGAATTGGCACAATCATCAATTTATCAAATCACCTATTGCTTTCATATTCAAGCTTTTCCTTACCATACGACTCAAGTACTCTATTTCTTTATCAAGTGATCTGAAATATTTCTTTGTCCATGAAACCTGTTTTGGAGTTACATGCAAGGAATCCTCCTCTGGAATATCAAAATCAAGCAATGGAACGGTTCCAAGTACAGGTTTGCCAGTCTTGTTTTTTATAAAAGAAAAGCTTGGCTGTAAAATCTTGGTGTCTCCTCTGAACTTGTTTATCACAAAACCTTTGACTAATCTCCTGTATCGTGGTTCTAGCATAGACATCGTTCCCAAAATACTTGCAAAGCTTCCTCCCTTGTCAATGTCTGTTACAAGAATCACTGGAGCAGAACAGTACCGGGCCATTCTCATGTTGGCAATATCATATCTTGTCAGGTTGACCTCAGCAGGAGAACCTGCTCCTTCAAGGATTACTAGGTCATACCTATCAAGTAGATAATCAAGTGACTTCTTTGCAGCATCAAACCCCTTTCCTAGTGCAAATTTTTTGTAATAGTGTTCTGCATGCATTTTCTTGTAGGGTTTTCCTTCAACAAAGACCTTACTTTTGTAATCGCCAAGCGGTTTTAACAAAATAGGATTCATTTGTGGAATGATATCACTTCTTGCTGCAACTGCCTGAATTGCCTGTGCTCGTGAGATCTCAAAGCCATTTCCCTTGTAAGAATATGATGACATGTTTTGTGATTTGAAGGGAGCAACTCGGTACCCATCATCAGCAAAAATTCTGCACAACGCGGTTACCAGTGTTGTCTTGCCTGCACCAGAAGATGTTCCTTGAATCATCAATGTTTTTGTCATAAATTTTTCAGTGCCTGTATTAGTTTCAGATTTTCTTTGTGTGTCCGTACTGCAATTCTTATGAACCTGTTGTCCAATCCCCGAAAAGTACTGCAATCTCTTATCAAAATATCTTTTTTTAACAATTTTTTCTGAAGTTGTTTTGAATTAATCTTGGATTTTATCAAAATGAAGTTTGTTTCAGAATCGTAACAGGTAAAACTACTAATTTTTGATATGGACTTGCTTAGAAATTTTCTTTCTTGTGAGATTATTTTTCTAGTCTTTGAAAGGTGTGACTTGTCTGATAGAGCCTTGATTGCAATATCTTGTGCAAAACCGTTTACATTCCAAGGAATTTTTATTTTTTGTAGAACCTCGATTATCTTTGTATTTCCAAGACCATAGCCTACCCGTAGACCAGCCAAACCAAATGATTTTGTCAGAGACCTCAAGATAAAGAGATTATCAAATTCTTTTAGATGGGGCACAAGACTTTCTTTTGGATTTGAGGCAAGCTCAATGAAGCATTCGTCGACAAAAACTAACACAGAATTTTTGTGCGCAGATTCCACTATTTTGAGCATATTTTTTCGTTTTGTTAAAGATCCTGTAGGATTATTTGGATTGCAAACAAATACACAGTCATTTTTTGGAATCGTATCTGAAAGTTTTGAAGTGTCATGGTTTAGATTCATCGTCTCAAATAGATTGACCGTGGCACCGTGTAATTTTGCAGCAGATTCGTATTCACCAAATGTTGGAATCGGTATGAGCACCCTGCGACCTTTCAAAAATGCTTGACAAAAATTATAGATTATTTCAGTTGCCCCATTTCCAACTATTATTTGATTTTTTGATGTGCCGGTATATTTTGCTAAATGATTTCTTAGACTGGTAGAGTCAGGATCTGGATATATGGAAAAAAACTGGTAGCTTTTTTCCAACTGGTTTTTTATGGATACAGGATATCCAAGGGGATTAATGTTTGAGCTAAAGTCTATTATCTGGGGGTCATATTCAAGGCCTGCAGAATAGATACCTCCATGGGTAACCGTTTTGTGATCTGCAATCTCTCTTTCTACTCTGAGTTTCACAATCTCGTGATACCGTGATTGTATTTAGTTGTATTTTGTTTCTTCTAAAGAAATATTAATTGTCCAAGGACCTTTTTTCCATATATGAAGAAACGAGTAGCTATCATAGGCGTTACTGGCGCAGTTGGACAAGAGTTCGTAGTAGCACTAAACAATCACCCTTGGTTTGAGGTAAAACAGATAGCTGCCTCAGAAAGATCTGCCAAGAAAAAATTTGTAGATGCCATAAGAGACCCCAACAGTGGCATTCTAAGATGGCATATCAGGGATCCTATTCCTAGCTATGCCAAAGACATGATAGTAGAATCTGTAGATGATATAAAACCAGAAAATCTTGATTTGATTTTCAGTTCAGTTGAAAGCGAGGCTGCAAAAGAGATCGAGTCGAAATTTGCAAAAGATGTTCCAGTCATAAGTACATCTGCTGCCTACAGGTATGAATCTGACGTACCAATTCTGATTCCTGGAATAAACGATGATCATGTCGCATTGCTTGATACACAAAGAAAGAATCGTGGCTGGAAGGGGTTTGTTGCTCCGCTGCCAAACTGTACCACTACAGGACTTGCAATTACCATGAAACCACTACTTGAAAAGTTTGGAGCATCAAAGATAATCATGACATCCATGCAATCCATGTCAGGCGCAGGCAGATCCCCTGGTGTATCTGCATTAGATATTACTGATAACATAATTCCATACATACCAAAAGAAGAAGAAAAAGTAAGAATAGAGACAGGCAAGATACTAGGAAAATTAGTAGATGGTAAGATTGATCCAGCCAAATTAAAAGTCAGCTGTACTTGTACCAGAGTTCCCGTAATTGATGGTCATACAGAATCAGTTTTTGTAGAAACAGCAGTGCACACAGATCCTGAAAATGTAAAGAAAGCCATGCAAGAATTTTCAAGCAAGGTAAGTGTAACTGGTTTGCCTTCTGCACCCAAAGAGTATCTTTTGGTTCATGAAGATCCAACAAGGCCACAACCAAGACTTGATCGTGAAATTAATGATGGCATGACTACGGTTGTAGGAAGAATCAGAGAAGACACCGTCTTTGATAATGGCATCAAATATGTATTGTTCTCACACAATGAGAAGATGGGTTCTGCCAAAGGAGCAGTACTATTAGCGGAGATGCTTCACAAAAAAGGCTACATCTAGACACCCCAGAATTTTCAAAAAAT
>CAYUTC010000054.1:0-11158 GCA_964447595.1 uncultured Nitrosopumilaceae archaeon | reverse complement strand
CAAACTTTACTCAAATAATGAAAAAAGCTATCGTGACTAGTGCTCTTCCTTATGCAAATGGCGAGATACATCTTGGTCATGTGGCATCAACATATCTTCCAGCAGATATCACGACAAGATTTCTCAAACTAAATGGTGTTGAAGCATACTATGTTTGTGCCTCAGACGATTATGGCACGCCGATTTTAATCTCGGCAGAAAAAGAAAAAAAGACACCACAGGAATATGTCAAGTTTTGGAACAAAAGAGATTACGAAGATTTTACGGCTTTTGGAATTGATTTTGATTTTTTTTACAGGACAAGCTCACCTGAAAATGTTACCTTTGTCCAAGATGTGTTCAAGAAATTAATGAAAAACGGTCACATTTACGACCAAGAAATAATCCAGTTTTATTGTAATACGGACAAGAAATTCCTACCAGATAGATATGTAATTGGTAGATGTCCATACTGCAAGGCAGAAGAGCAGTATTCAGATTTGTGTGAAAAATGTGGCAGAGTGCCGCAAGAAATCGAGAACCCAAAATGTTCGATTTGTAAAAATCCTCCAGTCAAGGAAAAAACTAAGCACTATTTTTTTAAGCTCACAAACTTTGTAAGTGAGCTTAACAAGTGGCTGGATGCAGACTCTCACCTACAAAGGGACGTGAAAAAATATGTCCAAAACTGGATAAAAGACGGTCTTGTTGACTGGGATATAACACGAGACATTGCATGGGGTGTTCCAATACCACTTGATGAGGCAAAAGGGCAGGTGTTTTATGGCTGGTTTGACAACCATCTTGCATACATTTCCTCTACAATCAAGTTCCTAGACGACAAGGGAATAAACGGAAAAGAGTTTTGGAACTCTGCTGACATTTACCACTTTATTGGAAAAGATATCGTGTATCATCACTACTTGTTTTTGCCTGCAATGAGAATTGGAATAAACTGCGAATACAAACTGCCAGATTATATTCCAACCAGGGGTCATCTGATGCTACAGTCAAAAAAGATCTCAAAGAGCCGCAATTGGTATATTGGCCTCAAAGACTTTCTTTCTTTGTATCCTACAGATTACCTGAGGTTTTATCTTACCTTGATTACACCTTACAGCCAAGATGATCTTAACTTTGATTGGGATGAATTTTCAGCAAGGATAAACTCTGAGCTAATTGGTAACGTTGGCAACTTTGTCAACCGCGCACTGGGATTTGCCCAGAAGAGCCTATCAGGTGTAGTACCGCAAGCAGATGAGCTTGATGCAGCAGACAAGGAAGCAGAAAACAAGATAAAAAATTTCTTCTCAGAGCTTACACCGCTGATGGAAGACAACAGTCTTGATAAAGCACTCAAAAAAATTCTCGAATTTTCTGCACACTTTAATCAATACTTTCAGAAAAAAGAACCATGGAAAGGGACAACTGATGCCAATAACTGCGTATTTTTTTCTGTCAATGCTGTTCGTGCCATTGCAATCTCACTTTGTCCCTTTTTGCCCGAATCTTCACAGAAAATATGGTCTCAGCTTAACCTAGAGGGCAAAGTCTCAAATCAAAAATGGAGTACATTGTCTGAGATTGCAATTCTGCCTGAACACAAGATAGGCACTGCATCACCGCTTTTCAAAAAGGTTGAAGCATCAGATATTGCAGCATACAAATCACGACTTGGTAAGTAATGGCACTAGAATGGATATCTAGGGACGGAAAATTAATCCTAGGAGCTAGAATAATTCGAACGTTCTCATATGGATTTCTAAGTGTAATTTTAGCAATTTATCTCAACTTACTTGGATTCAACGAAATTCTAATTGGTGTTGTGTTAACTGCAACACTGGTAAATAGTGTAATTTTCAATCTTGTATCAAGTGCATATGCTGATAAAATAGGACGCAGGAAATTTTTGGCACTATATGCAGTTTTGATGGCTCTATCCGCACTGATATTTTTTATGACAAATAACTATGTAGCACTAGTAATTGCAGCCCTTGTTGGGACAGTCAATGTAACAGGCTCTGAAGTAGGCGCATTTTTGTCACTAGAGCAGGCAATCTTGCCCCAGACTGTAAATGACGAAAAAAAGAGAACGTCTATTTTTGCAATCTATAACATGGTTGGAACATTTGCCATGTCAGGCGGTGTGCTCTTGTCCGGATTGCCACATGTTTTCTCACAACAATTTGGCCTTGATCAAATCAGTTCAATCAAGATTCTCTTTTTAGCATATGCTGCATGTGCACTAGGCGCCCTGGCAATCTATCTGATACTATCTCCAAAAATTGAAATAAAATCAGAACATAAAGCTGAATCATCATTTCATAGTATATCGCCAAAATCGCGTGGGATTATAACAAAAATGTCATCACTTTTTGCAGTGGATTCTTTTGCAGGAGGATTTGTGATACAAAGCATTGTCTCCTTTTGGTTTTACACCAAGTTTGGAGCTGACCTATCTACGTTATCGTACATCTTTACAGTAGCAGGTGTACTCACAGCAATATCGTATCTTCTTGCAAGCAAGGTTGCATCAAAGATTGGTCTTGTAAATACAATGGTATACACTCACATACCATCTAACATACTTCTAATACTTGTTGCACTTGCACCAAGTTTTCCACTTGCAATTGGATTATACTTTGCAAGAATGAGTATATCCCAGATGGATGTTCCAACACGGCAGTCATATCTTATGGCAGTGGTAAATGAGAACGAGCGCGTTGCAGCAGCAGGCATTACCAATACCTCAAGAAACATTGCTCAAGCAGTAAGCCCATCTCTTGCTGGAATAATTATTGGTTCACTGTTGTCTGCACCTTTTATCATAGGTGGCGTATTAAAAATTGCATACGACATTGGAATATTTTTTAGCTTCAGAAAAATAAAACCACCAGAGGAGCTCTAGGGTTTTAGTTTTTCCAAATAAGACAGAATTCCTGTATAATCAATATTGCCTAGGCCTTTTTTGATTGCTTGCTTGTACAACTTGTTTGCAAGCTTGGCTGCAGGCAAGTTTGCACCAAACTTTTTTGCAGTAAAAATTATCTCATCCAAGTCCTTTTGCATCATAGAAAGAAAGAAGCTTGGCTCAAATATTCCCCTTGCCATCTTGGGGCCCTTGATGACACTCATTCCCGTCTTAAAGTATGTGGAATTGAGAATTTCAAGAAACACTTGTGGGTCAAGTCCAGTTCTTTTTGCAAGTATTATTCCTTCAGAAATTGCTAGTGCCAAAATTGATATCTGCAAATTCATGGCAAGCTTCATTGCATCGCCTGACCCGTTGCCTCCAAGGTAAAATGTTCTCTCGCCAATTGAATCAAAAACAGCCTTACATTTTCTGTAAATCTCTTTTTTTCCACCTATCATGACTACAAGATGGCCTTTTTCTGCAAGACTAGGTCCTCCCATGACAGGACTATCTAGCATGGAAATTTTGTACTTTGCAAATCGTGTTGCAAGTTTTTGAGATGAGATGGGACTAATTGTACTCATGTCAGATACAATGAGATTTTTGTGCCTACCATGGACAATTCCATCTTTGCCAAAAGCAACAGAATTTACAGCATTTGCATCCTTTACTATTGTTATCACAAGATCAGATTTTTCTGCAACCTCTTTTGGAGAGTTTGCAATCTGTGCACCCAACTTTTTCAACGGTATGGCTTTCTTTTGCGTTCTGTTGTAGGCAATGACAACATGTCCAGTATTTAGAAGACGAGTTGCAATTGCATGCCCAAGCAGGCCAGTACCAATTATTCCAACTTTCACTACAAGGCAATTTTTGATAATACTATTTCTTTCTATTGTATATCATGCAACAAGTGACTTGAACTTCGCATTATCATGCAAGTAACCAAAGTCCTTGTCAGAAGCTGCCTTTGCTGCATACTGGGCGTCTATAGTTATTGCCTGCTCTAAGAGCGCCAATGTTTCCTCTGTCTTTTTTTGAAGAGCCTTGCTGCATGCCTTGTGATATAACGTATTTGCATGATTTGGTTCTTGTGATAAAATTTTATCATAGCATGCAATTGCCTCATCGTATTTTCCAAGATAGTGCAACGCAAGACCCTTGTTTAAAAGACATATGACATGGTCGGGTTTTATCTTCAAAGCCATGTCGTATGTTACTATGGCATCATTATACTTGCCAAGCTTTCCTAGTGCATTTCCCTTTCCTGCCAGCGCATTGAGATGTGTTGGTTCTACCAAAAGTACCCTGTCAAAATAAAATATTGCATCACGTGGTTTGCCGCGTTTTGCATGGCCTACTCCAATGTTGTAGAGATATTCCAGATTAATCTCCTGGTCATCTGATGAAAAATCTATGACATCCTTCAACAAAAGATATGGAAATTATCTATTTGATAAATGCTATTCAATGAGGAGTAATGTTGACTTGAATTGACTTGGTACCAAAAATCGTCTTTTATTCACGTTCAAATTGAAACCAAAAACTAGAACAATGTATCATAGTAACTTATGTGATTCAAACGCGTATAGTGTACAATGCTTGACACATCAGGCATCATATCATCACTTGAACAGCACGGATATGACAAGGTAAGAAAGGCTCTAGTGTACATGTCTATTGAAAAAGTTCTTTTGGATATTAATACAAGTATATATGATAAAGTTGTCAGAGAGTTAAAGACAAAATATCACTGTAACCTCGATGACTGCTATGAACATCCAGAATATCTAAACTCTATTCTCAAAAACTTGTATGGCAATTCTTACAAGGGTTTAGCAAAATCAATTACAAAACAATTACAAGAATTTTCTTATCAAAGTTCAATTGCAAGATTTTGTGACGAGATAATTAAATAATCACACCTCAAAAGGTATCGTGGATAATGTCAGGGCTTGTCCTATCTGCCCAAAATGTGGCTCTAAAAAATTTGATAGGATCAAGGCAAAAGAGACAATTGTCAAGTGTACAAAATGTGGCAAGGAAATTGTAATCTGAGAAATCAATCTGTAACCACTCTTTTCTAATATCAAACAATCAAATAATCTCAAGTCCTGCGAAAATTATGGAAAATTTACTTACACCAGACGAGATAGATTGGCTATGCAAATTCCTTGAAGGAAAGGGGAGCAACAATGAGACTATTGGCAAGATAGTAACCATTACAACCAAGCTTCAAAAGATGAAAAGGAAATGAAAACCTTGCATCTACATTTTTATTCCTATTATTTTTAAGGGTTGGACATGGCAAGAACTTGGAAAGACTCTGATATCAGCTTGGATTCAATTAAGAATCAAACAATTGCAATCTTGGGTTACGGAATTCAGGGAAATGCACAGGCAAACAATCTCAAAGATTCTGGATTAAACGTAATTGTAGGACTACAAGAGTCAGGCACTAGCTGGAAAAAAGCACAAAGCGACGGCCACCAGGTCATGACAATACCGCAGGCTTGCCAAAAAGCAGACATTATTCATGTTTTGATTCCAGACATGGTCCAGGCCCAAGTTTACAAGGAACAGATTGGTCCGCACTTGAAGGCAGGAAAGGCACTCTCGTTTTCACATGCAGCTGCAATCTACTGGAAATGGATTGTGCCACCAACTGATGTTGATGTTATCATGGTGGCTCCAAAAGGTCCTGGTTCCAAGGTACGTGAAACATACCAGCAAGGATTTGGCACTCCATCAATTGTTGCAGTATACCAGGACTACACCAAGAAAGCCTGGGATAGGACACTTGGAATTGCAAAAGGAATTGGCAGCACAAGGGCTGGTGTAATTGAGACTACATTCAAAGAGGAAGTTGAAACTGATTGGTTTGGCGAGCAAGTTGACCTGTGTGGTGGCTCGGCATCAATGGTAATCAATGCATTTGAGACATTAGTAGAATCTGGATACCAGCCAGAGATTGCTTACTTTGAGGTACTACACGAGCTCAAGTTAATTGTGGACATGATACAGCGATATGGTATTGCAGGAATGTACCGAAGAGTAAGTGAGACTGCAAGGTACGGTGGACTAACAAGAGGCCCGATGGTCATGGACAAACAAGTAAAGGAGAAGATGAAAAAAGCACTAAACATGATTCAAGATGGAACGTTTAACCAAGAGTGGACAAGCGATTACAGAAAAAACGGCAAAAATGCATTTGATAGATACATGAAAGAAATCGAAGCTCACCAGATAGAAAAAGTTGGAAAAAAGATGCGCCAGATGATGTGGCCTGACTCTACTGAATAACTAGTTTCTAGTTTTTGTTCTATTGGCTTGGATAAAATCAATTATGGTTTGCAATGGGGTTCCTGGACCGAAATTTCCTAGTACTCCTGCTTTTTCAAGATCTGCCTTGTCGTCTTCTGGTATCACTCCGCCACCTATTACAAGAACATCATTGATTCCTTTTTGTTTTAGCGCTTTAACAACTCGCGGAAACAGTGTCAAGTGTGCACCATTGAGCAAGCTTAAGGCAATTACATCGACATCTTCATCCTCTGCAATCTGGGCTACTCGCTCTGGTGTTGCAAACAATCCAGAATAGATGACCTCCATGCCTGCATCTCGAAAAGCCCTACACAAGACAAGTGCTCCCCTGTCATGACCATCAAGTCCTAGTTTTGATACTAAAATCCTGATTCTCTTTGCCTGAGCCTTTTGTGCCATAATTTTCAGAGTGTCTTGTGGCTTTTAAAATCTTTATTTCAAAAATCTCGACAAACTTGATGCCCAACAAGATTTTATTGTGGGTTGACGTCGAAAATGTTCTGGTATGGATTTGGTAGCAGAGCTCAAGGCAGGAAAACGTAGGGCAATTGCAAGGGCCATATCTATTGTAGAAAACAACGAAAAGGAAGCACGCTCTCTTATCAAGAAAATCTACAAGAGCTCAGGCAAGTCTCTTGTAATTGGCATAACAGGTCCTGCAGGCTCTGGTAAAAGTACTCTGATAAACAAAACAAGCATTGCACTCAACAAATTAGGCTACAAGACAGCAGTGCTAGCAATAGACCCAACTAGTCACATAACAGGTGGCGCTATACTAGGTGACAGGGTTCGCATGACAGAATCAACTGATTCTGGGACCTATATTCGAAGCATGGCATCTCGGGGGGCAACAGGTGCCATAGCACTTGCTTTACGAAACAGCATACGAATTTTAGAGTTTGCGGGATTTGATCCTATTATAATTGAAAGTGTAGGTGCTGGACAGACCGAAGTTGACATTGCCAAAGTTGCAGACATTACAGTTGTGGTTTTCAACCCAAACACTGGTGATAACATTCAAACAATAAAGGCAGGCTTGACAGAAATTGGAGATGTCTATCTAATTAACAAGAGCGACCTTCCTGGGGCAAACCAATTATTTGATTCTGTACGGGATTTTATTGGCATGTCAGAGAAAAATCCAATAGTAATGATGACTTCTGCAAAATCAAACAAAGGAATTGCAGAGCTTGCCAAGAAACTACATGAACTAGTCGAAATACACCGAAAGACAAAGAAGACAAAAGAAAAATCAAGACTTGATGCAGAGCTTAGAGATATTGTTTTAAATAATGTCAAAACCAAAGTCAACAACATGCTTGACTCAAGTGACACTTATGCTAGATATCTAAAAAAAGTTCAAGAAAAAACGCTAGACCCGTTTGATGCAGCAGACAAGGTATCAAAGATGTTCAAGTGATGTTGCATGGAAAACATAAAAACTGATTCAAATATTGCAGTAAAGCGCTTCTATGACGGAAAAGTAAAACCAAAAAGCAAACGTGAGCTGCCAGGAAAATATCCGTTTACGCGAGGAATCCATCCCGGAATGTACCGCGACAGACTGTGGACAATGAGACAGTACACTGGTTTTGGAACTGCTGCCCAGACAAATCAGAGATTCAAGTATCTCCTTGAGCGAGGCCAGACAGGTCTTTCCATGGCATTTGACCTGCCAACTCAGATAGGATATGATGCAGATGATTTCCATGCAGAAGGTGAGGTTGGCAAAGTTGGTGTTTCAATAACATCGCTCAAAGACATGATGACGTGCTTTAACGGAATTCCACTTGACAAGGTAAGCACATCGATGACAATTAATGCAACTGCATCTACCTTGCTTTCACTTTACATTGCAACAGGAGAATCACAAGGAGTAAAAAGTGAGCAGCTAAGAGGTACCACACAAAATGATATCCTAAAAGAGTACATTGCAAGAAACACGTACATCTATCCACCAAGACCTTCTATGAGGTTAATTGGTGACATGATTGAATACTGTTCCAATAAAGTTCCCCAGTGGTATCCAATATCGATATCAGGATACCACATGCGAGAAGCAGGATGCAATGCAGTTCAAGAGGTTGCATTCACACTTGCAAATGCAATTGAATACATTGATACATGTGTAAACCGTGGCCTAAAAATAGACGACTTTGCACCAAGGTTGTCGTTTTTCTTTTGCTGTACAAGTGAATTTTTAGAAGAGGTTGCCAAGTTTAGAGCAGCAAGAAGAATTTATGCAAAAATAATCAAGGAACGATTTCATGCTAAAGACAAAAAATCTATGCAGCTAAAGTTCCACGTTCAGACAAGTGGCGAGTCCTTGACTGCACAACAGCCTGATAACAATATAGTTCGAGTTGCAATCCAGTCAATGGCAGCAGTGCTTGGAGGGTGTCAGTCGTTACATACCAACTCAAAAGACGAGGCACTTGCTTTACCTACGGAAGCTGCAGTAAAGATTGCGCTGAGAACACAGCAAATAGTAGGCCATGAGAGCGGAATCACAAAGACAGTCGATCCCCTTGCAGGCTCGCACTATGTGGAATATCTCACTGATAAAATTGAAGACGAGGCAAGCAAGTATCTTAAAAGAATTGACAGAATGGGCGGCTCGCTTGCAGGAATTGAAAAGGCGTTCTTCCAGTCTGAGATAAGGCAAAATGCATATCGCCTCAAGCGGGAAATTGACAGCAATGAAAGAGTAATTGTAGGTGTCAACAAATTCACTGATACTACAGAAGAAAAACCAGAGATTATGAAAATAGATGACAGCATTCAGGTAAAGCAAATCCAGAATCTAAAAGAGTTGCGCAGCACACGCGACAACAACAAAACCCAATCGGCGTTATCTAAAATGAAAAGTGCTGCAGAAAAAGACCAGAACCTGATGCCATATATTTTGGATTCAGTTCGAAGCTATGCAACACTTGGCGAAATTAGCAACACATTTCGTGAAGTGTTTGGCATTTACCAACCAAAGGAGTCATTTTAAGATGAAAATAGACCATGTTGCAATTGCTGTCAACAATCTAGATTCTGCTGTTAAAGAATACAAGGACGCACTTGATATCAAAGAGGTCGAGTTTGAAACCGTGGAAACTGAAGGAGTTCGGGTTGCAATTTTACATCTTGACAACTCTAGAATTGAGCTAATGGAGCCAACAAAAGATACCAGCCCAATTAAGAAATTTCTTGATACCAGAGGGGAGGGCTTGCACCACATTGCACTTGAAACAGACGGTATAGAGGGCCAAGTGGACAGGATGAAAGGATGCGGGATTAGATTTTTGGGTGAGCTAAGACCTGGCTCACGTGGAACAAAGATAACATTTATCCACCCAAAATCACTTCACGGTGTCTTGGCTGAGCTCTGTTCTCATCCAAAATAATTTTTGTTGCTTGAAAATAACATCGATATAGTTTGAAATAAAATTGTGGGTTTGTCAATTGGGAAAGAGTACGGTCTGAATATGCACATTTTCAGTAGGATACCCACAACCTACAATCTCACACTCTTGATTTATCATTGATAAAGCAATGGTAAGAATCTTCTATAACAAAGATAGGAAACAAAAATTCTGTTTTATTTTGTACGATCTGCAAATGGCACATCTCAGAATCTTCTATTAAACAATTTCTGATAATAGAGTCGCGTCCTCTATATATTTTTGATACAAAAAAGTACTAGTGCAAAGAAACTATCTCTATGCCATAATAGGTGCATTGGCAGTTGTTATGGTAACAGCTGGTGCATACGGTATTATTGATACAAATCTAATCTCAGCCAAGCCCCAGCAAAATAACATTCCTGATTATTCTTCTCAACTTGATTCGCTAAACAAACAGGTCAACTCGTTAAACTCCCAGGTAAGATCACTTGATACACAGGTAACATCGCTCAACTCACAAATTAATAGCCTAGGCAGCAGCCTAGGTACAATTGATTCAGTCAAGACAAACATTGCAGACATTCATGAAAAGGTGGCCGATCTCCAAAATCTGCAGTCAAACATTGCATACATACAGAGCAGACTAGATTCCATTGGAAACCAGACAAATGGAATATCTGGCTCTGGAACAATCTTTGTTGCCCTTGACAAGTCGACATATCTTCCAGGCGATATAATTCACATAAGCGGCACTGGTGCATCCCCACTAAAAGCAGTCCAGGTCCAGTTACTTGACAGCAATGGAAATTCTGTCATGGGCCAAAGTACGTGGGCAGACTCGGCTGGAAGTGTACTTTATAATTTACAGCTCTCAAGTGGTATAGTTCCTGGAGTATATCAGGTAAAACTAAGCTCAGGCCAGATTACAGGAACCCAGTCTGTTACAATTATCTCCAATTCGGGCACCTCCACTGCATATACCTTTACAGCACAAACTGACAAGAGCATCTATCAAGGAGGAGATACAATTCAAGTTACAGGTTATGCACAACCAAACACCTCTGTAACTGCTGTCTTGCAAAGTGCTACTGGTTCATCATTTACTTCCAGTACTACTGCAAGCTCTTCTGGTTCTTATACGATATATTTTGCAACAACATCAGCTTTTGAGAGCGGTACTTGGACCATAAATGTAACAAATCTTTCTCAAACCAAAATAACATCAATTTACATGCAAACATCTGGCTCTACTAGCGGTTCCCATACCTTTACTGCACAAACTGACAAGACATCCTATAATCTAGGTGACACAATCCAAGTCTCTGGAACAGGACAGCCAAGCAGTACAGTTACTGCGCAGATGACTGGTCCTTCAGGAAGTTCCTACTCTAGTTCTACTACGGTGAACTCTGCAGGTTCTTATACCATATTGTTTTCAACATCGTCATCATATCCATCTGGAAGCTGGAACGTTTACGTAAGCAATCTTGGCCAATCAAAGACCATTTACTTTACACTGGGAACTGGCAGTTCTGGCTCTTATCCA
>CAYUTC010000053.1:0-11211 GCA_964447595.1 uncultured Nitrosopumilaceae archaeon | reverse complement strand
TCGTTGGCATTTGACAATTTTTTCGCCCTCAAATAATAATAAGTGTTTTGAATTCATACACTGTTCAATCTTAGGATCATTTGCATAATTTTCTCCTGATGTTCATTTAGGGGTTTGAAGTGTTAAGTTAGGGAGAAGAAATTGAATGTAAAAAGAAATTTCAGGGCTGGAAAATCGCATCCGATATACCATTCTACGGAGAAAAGGCGTTTAAAACTATGAAAATCATTGTAATTGCAAAGGCACCAAAAATAGAACCCATCACTATTGTTAGAACTTTTTTTCTGCTCATGGTAATTACTAGTTCTAATCTGGAAGTCTATTATTGATTCTATTGAATTTAGTTACAGTTTGTAGTAAAAAACGTGGTTAGATTTTAAATAAGGTGCTACTAGATTAAGACGACATGAGTGAGGAGCCCAGATACTACTTTGATTTTTGCTTCTTCAAGGTTGACCCAAAATGGCGCTGGATGGCAGACCTGGCAAAGGAAGAGTCTGCAAAAGAAGTAGAAAACATTCTTGTAAATTCACAGATAATGTATCGAACTTATTCTACTTTGGGTCTTAGAGATGATGCAGAATTTCTGATTTGGTTTGCATCAGAATCAGTTGAAAAGATTCAAGATGTAATCTCAAAACTATACCTGACAGTTTTTGGCAAGTATATTGTACCATCACATGTCTATCTTTCCAGCACAAGGCCGTCTATTTACACAGAAGGACCTAGGAAACATGGCTGGCTTGGCGGCGAAGAGCAGACAAAGTATGTTATTGTATATCCATTTGTCAAGACAAGAGAATGGTATCTCTTGCCTCTTGAGCGAAGAAAGGAGCTCATGGCAGAACATATTGCAGCAGGCAAAAAATATCCCGAAGTAAAACTAAACACGACCTATTCTTTTGGAATTCATGATGAAGACTTTATGCTTGCATTTGAAACAAATGACCTCCACAAGTTCCAAGACCTGATAATGGACTTGAGGGAAACACGCGTTAGTTTGTACATCAAGGTAGATACACCAATGATAGTATGTGTCAAAAAGGACATTGTCTCTTTGATTAAGAGCCTGGGATAATGAAAGCACTAAAAGAATGGGCAACTGTAGTCAAGGCACTAGAGAATGGCAACCAGACAGTCTTGTTACGAAAGGGAGGAATTCTTGAAACAGCATCAGGGTTTATCGTTGATGCAAAAAAGTTTGTGCTCTTTCCTACATATGAACACCAGGACAATGCTTCGCTGAAATCGCAATACTGGGGATATCTTGCCGATGCGAGGGAAAACAAACCAAAAGATGGCTATAACACCATAACATCTCTTGCCCAAGTTCTGGAAGAATGCGACATCTCCTCGATGGAAACGCTAGAACAACTCTCAGAGTTTCACATATGGAGCGATCCTTACATTGTAGAGCGAATGAACTGGATGCCAGAAAAACCCATGAAGGCTGTATTTCTCAAAGTTTCCAAGATTACTCCTGTACTAATTCCTGTTCTTTCAGAATATCAAGGTTGCAAATCTTGGATAGAATTAAATGTAAATGCAGAAGCTGAAAAGGCAGTTTTGAGTGAGACTGAGCTCCAACAAAAACTATCAGAATTTAGGAGAATAGTGAATTGAAATACAGAACACTTGGAAAAAGTGGAATCAAGGTCTCTGAAATTGGGTTTGGTGCATGGACTCTGGGCCTTGACTGGTGGGGAAAAAAAATTGAAGATGATGAGGCCAAAAGACTACTCAAGCGGGCATACGATTTGGGAATTAATTATTTTGAGACAGGTGACATTTATGGAAGAGGAAAAAGCGAGAAATTAATTGGCGATGTATTTTCTGGAACAAGAAATGATATAGTCATATCAACAAAATATGGCTATGACATCTACGGAAATGAGCAGATAGGGCACAAGGAACTGCCTCAAAAGTTTACTCCAGAATTTACCGAATTTGCATTACAAAAGAGCCTTGAGCGACTGCAAACTGATTATATCGACGTTTACGGTCTTCACAACCCAAAGATTCGAAACATCCAGGACAAAAAAGTAATTGAATATCTAGACAAAAAAGTAAGGCAAGGAGTCATCAAGAGCTATCAAGTGGCACTGGGTCCTGCAATTGGATGGACAGAAGAAGGACTGGAAGCAATGAAAAAGACAAACGCCACTGCAGTTCAAACCGTATACAACATACTAGAACAGCACCCAGGCAACATATTGATAGAAGAGGGTGAGCAACACAATGTCGGCATACTAGTCAGGGTACCTGATGCTTCTGGAATACTGACTGGAAAAGTAACAGCTGATACAAAAATTAGTGAAAAAGACCATCGCTCTGTTCGAAGCGGTGACTGGGTAAAACAATCGCTGCAAAAAGTAGACCAGCTAATGCCTATTGCAAAACGAAACGGTCTTAACATTACCGAGCTTGCAATCAAGTTTATCTTGTCTCATAGTGGAGTATCGTCTGTTTTACCTACAGTTGTGTCTGAAGAAGAGATTGTAATGTTCTCGCAGATGGCAGATGGCAAATACTTGTCCGACTCGGACAAAAAAGAGATAATGAATACATTCAACCAGTGGCCATCTTACGAAATCAAGACATCAGTTCAGACTGCTTAGATGATCAATTTGGTTCTTAGTACCAAAAAGACATCAACTATGACGTTCCGCATAGACGAGGATGTTTTAGGCAAGCTTAGAACAGAATCTGAGCATCGTGAAACAAGCCTCAATACATTTGTCAATCAAATATTCAAGCGCTATGTCGAGTGGGACATGTTTGAATCCAAAGTTGGAATGGTTCCTGTACCAAAGCCAATTTTAGTCGAGCTCTTTGGAAAGATGACAAAAGAAGAAATCATTGACATGGCAAACCGGATAGGAAAGAATGCAGTTCGAGACATTGCCATGTTTATGAAAGGTGACTTTGACCTAGGTTCGTTTGTATCTTGGTTTGAAGCAAGAATGCGTGCATCATCAATTGAGATAAACCATACCATAAAAGGAAACAATCATACCTTTATCATAAAACATGATTTAGGTGAGAACTGGTCACTGTACCACAAGACGGTATTGGACTTGATCTTCCGGGAAGTACTTGACAAAAAAGTTAGCTTCGATTATAACGCTGGCATGATATCATTCAAGTTTACTGACTAGTTTTGTAAAACCTATGCTGTTATTGGCTCTTCTATAGTAAACTCGTGCTCGACAAAATATTCTACTCGGGTCTTTTTGAATTCTCGTGAGCTAAAAAGTATTCTATAATCATCTACACCTATTTGCTTTTGAATTTCCTTTGCCATCGTCTGTGCATCATCAATTGATTTGCAGTGCACCATTGAAAAAACATTGTAAGGCCAATCTGGATACACAGGTCTTTGGTAGCAATGGCTCACCTGGGGAAACGCACCAAGTTTAGAGCCTACTTCGGAAATTCTCTCATCAGGCACCTTCCACACTATCATACCATTCGCTACAAATCCTGCATCCCTATGTCGTAATATGGCAGCAAATCTTCGCATAACTCCAATCTCTTCGAAATACTTTGCCTTTTGGAGAAGCTCTTCTTCAGCGATTCCAAGTTTTTGTGCAGATTCAGCAAACGGTTTTTCTACAATCTCCAAGTCTTTTTGTAATTCTCGGATGTACTCCTTGTCCTGTTCTGTTGCGACAAATTTTACTTCATGAATATTTTTCTTCTCTTCGGTTGGCTTTACTTCGGCTTTTTTGTCTTCTACCATCTCTAGCTTGACACCAATTTTGAAAAGCTTGATGGTAGGAAGCAATCTTACTTTTTGAATTCCGGATAACTTGGAGAACTTGTCAATTTCTGATTTCAAGTCAGAGCCAGGGGGAACAGCAAGTGTAAACCATAGGTTGTACTCGTGATTTCTTTCGTAATTGTGGCTAACACCGGGGTGTCTGTTTATCTGATTTGCAACATAGTCAAGCTTGTCAGAAGAAATTGCCATTGCAACTAGTGCACTCTTGTATCCAAGTTTTCTTGTATCAAAGATTGCACTTAGCTGTCGTATAATTCCATTTTTCTTAAGTGAATCAAGTCTTTGCATCATTTCTTTATCAGAGATTCCAAATTTTCTTGCAATAGCTTCATATGGTTTTGGTACAAGTGGAAAGGTCCATTGAATCTCGTTTAGGATTTCCTTGTCAAGCTTATCCATTGATACCACAAACAAATCTATTTACAATTAAAAATGTTACCTAAATTTTCATGAATCTATAAATATCAAACAAAGGCAGCGAGAATCAGTGATAGTTGATCTAAACCTAAAAGGAAATCTAGTAATTGTTGTTGGAGGGGGAAATGAGGGACTCAAAAAGGTAAACGCATTGCTGACACAGGACTGCAAAATTCTTCTTGTGTCAGATACGACCAACAGAGGGATAGAAAAATACGTCAAGCAAAAGAAGATAACATTTAAAAAAATGAAACTTCAAAACGCAGATTTTCTAAAAAAATATCATCCATTTATGGTACTTGCAACAACTGATGACAGAAAACTAAACAGAAAGCTAGTGGAGCAAGCAAAGAAAATGCGTTGCTATGCATATGCTGCAGACGACCCTGAAGTCAGTGATTTTGCATTTGGTTCAGTAATTAACATCCAAGATACTGTCCAGGTGGCAATCTCTACTGGAGGCAAGAGCCCTGCAATGGCACGCAAGCTAAGAATGCAGGCAGAAAAGATCTTCAAAAAGATGATAAAAAAAGAGGACATTTACCAAATAAAACTACAGGACTATGCTAGAAGGGAAGCAAAGAGCAAGATCGATACATTTCCTGAACGAAAAAAGTTTCTCTACAGCGTTATGAATGATAATCATATCAAACAATTAATAGCTGACGGAAATTTAAAAAAAGCACAGAAAAGAGTGCTAGAGATGCTAGGTGATCTACGTTGAATAACATAATCAATGCAAGGGTTACTTTTAGGAAATCTCCAATCCACATGCTAGAGCGATTTACATTTAGAGACATTGATTCTGCATACGAGTCTTTTATGAAACATTCTGGATTACATGAATGTGTTATATTGCAGACCTGCAACAGGGTCGAGTTATTTGGATGCGGTACAGATACAGACATTGATAGAATAAAAAAGACTTGGGCATCTGTGGCAGGTCTTGAGGAAAATGCCTTTAGGGAAAATCTTGAGACAAGTGAGGGAACCGATGCCTATCAACATCTACTAAAACTCACATCAGGACTTGATTCACTTGTAGTTGGCGAGGAACAAATACTGGGCCAGGTAAAAGAATCAATTAGCTCTGCACGCCAATTGCAAGCATCGGGGTCAAACCTGAACACCCTATTTGATAAAGCAATAAGGGTTGGAACAAGGGTAAGACGGGCCACCGGTATTGGAAAAGGGAGCGTCTCGATTGGTTCAATGGCAGTCAAGCTTGCCGAAGAAAACATTGACGATCTCAAATCAAAACATATACTATTGATTGGAACCGGAGAAGCAGCCAGCCTTGTTGCAAAATCATTGAAAAAACGCGGGGTTGATTTTATTGTAACTAGCAGAACCTTTGACCGCTCTAAATCATTTGCAGAGACTTCGGGTGGAACTCCAGTCAAGTTTGAAGATGCGATTGCAAATTTCAAATCTATAGATGTGCTCTTTGTTGCAACAATCGCGCCATATTTCTTGGTGACCTATGACAGGGTAAAGGATGCAATGGAGTCACGCAAAAGTGGCATGTTAATAATGGACCTTTCAAATCCCAGAACTGTAGACGAAAAGGTAGCAACTATTAAAAAAATAAAGATGATGAATCTGGACCAGATTGCAGAAATGGTAGACAAAAACATGCGAACAAGAATAGGTGTTGTATCTTCTGCAGAGAAAATAATTAATGAGGAACTGCCTGTACTAGAGGCAGCAATGAAACGACTAGAGGTAGAACCGATAGTAAAGAACGTCTTCAAAGAAATCGATGGTGCCCGAATCAAGGAACTCAAAAAGGCACTACAAATGCTAGGTGAGACAGATGAGCAAAAAATACGTATAATTGATCAGCTAACACAGGCAATTGTCGAAGAAATTATCTCAACACCAATGAACAATCTGAGAAAAGCCTCTGAGCAAGGAGATTCTGAAATTCTAAGAACCGTCATCAAACTCTTTGATTATAAAACTAAAGAGTAACAAAATATATTTGCTAAAAAAATTGTTATTTGTGTATAATGTCCTATCCTAACCTCAGGCTACGCAGACTACGAAAGACAAGCAAGATTCGCGAACTACTTGAAGAAGTGAGGCTTTCCCCAAAGGATCTTATCTGTCCAATATTTGTTCAAGAGGATCTCAAATCAAAAACCCAGGGAGAATCCATGCCAGGCTTTGAAAGACTGCCATTGAATTCAGTTGTAGATGAAGTAAATTCTATTGCACAACTAAAGATTCCAGCTGTCATGGTTTTTGGAATACCATCACAGAAAGATGACAAGGGCACTTCGGCATTTTCAGATAACGGCATTGTTCAAAAAACAATTTCTGAAATCAGAAAAAATCTTGGCGACAAAATTGCTATAATGGCTGACGTTTGCCTTTGTCAGTATACTTCGGCAGGACATTGCGGTCTAGTGCATGGTGATAAAATTGATAATGATTCCAGTCTTGATACCTTGGCAAAAATAGCTGTAAGCCAAGCCCGGGCAGGTGTAGATGTAGTATCTCCGTCTGCCATGATGGATGGCCAAGTAAAGGAAATAAGGCATGCGCTGGATGATGCAGGGTTTACTGATGTTGCTATAATGTCCCACTCTGCAAAACACAGGTCATCTCTTTATTCTCCATTCAAGGATATGGCCCACTCTGCACCAAAGTTTGGAGACAGAAAGACGTACCAGCTACCATATACCAATCCAAAAGAGGCCATGCGTGAAGTTCAGACCGATATCACAGAAGGTGTGGACATTGTCATGATTAAACCTGCATTGGCATATCTTGACCTAATTGCGATGACACGTGAGCGATTTAACGTACCAATCTCAGCATATAGTGTATCTGGCGAATATGCACTGGTAAAAGCAGCAGCAATGCAAGGGTGGATAGATGAAAAGGAAGTAACTTTGGAAATTCTTACCGCCATTAAACGAGCAGGGGCAGACATGATAGTAACATATTTCTCAAAGACTGCTGCACAAGCTCTCAGCTAGATATGCGAGACGATGACGGCTTTGAGATAGACCGTGCATTTGACTTGTTGCCCCATGTTATTGGTGCAAGTTGGGCAACCATCTGGTTTAGAACAAACAAGATACGAAGACCAACAAAAGAAGAATTTCGAAACAAAGTTGTGGAATATTATAAAATGCTAGAGCCACTAGTTAACGTCTATTCCAAAGATGAACTCTTCAAGGACATGACAGCACATATCCGAAACAGGCATCACCAAGAAATAGAAAGAATCCTTGCAGGAAACAATGAAGAAATTGAGCGAAGATACAAAAGATATGTGGAATACCGCTAGATCTCGCTTTTGAGCTGACCAAGAAACTGTTTCATTATCTTAATTCTTGCCCTGGCTTCTTGTTTGCCAGTTTTTGTGTTCATCTTTTTTTCCAAAAGCAAAAGCTTCTTGTAAAAGTGATCTACTGTCCACCTGGTGTCATCAGGAGTTCTTGACACACAAAAAGGATCCTTGCTATTGTAAAACAATCTCTTTTCAGTTCCTGCAACAGAAAAAGCCCTTGCTATTCCTATTGCACCTATGGCATCAAGCCTGTCGGCGTCTTGTAATACCTTTCCCTCTAGAGTTTGTGGAACCACTCCTTTTGAAAAACTATGGTCTCTTATCGCATCTGTGATTGTCTTTATCTCTTTTTGACTGTAACCATATTTTAGAAGAATCCCTCTTGCTTTTTTTGCACTCTCTGTCGAGGAATTTTTTGACCTGGGATCGGATTTTGGATATGAAACGATATCATGGAGGAGAGCTGATGTCAGAGCAATTCGTACATTTGCCCCTTCCTTTTTTGCAATGGAGCATGCATTCTTGTAGACCCTCATAATGTGGTCAAAATCATGAGCAGGGTCATTTTTTTCAACTCTATTTCTTACCTCGACCTTTAATTTCTCAAGTGATTGTACCTTTGCCATTGAAACAAAGTCTGGTAGATATTGCATAATCATAAACTAGTCGGGCAAGATTTGAATTAAAATCCATTAAAATGAAATCAAGAAAGGTCCAAGACAATCTCAAAAAATTTCAAAGATATTTGATTTAGATATTATTTTTCTAAAAAATAGATGAATCGTACAATATCCTTATAAATTAAAATTACATATTGGTACTATGAGCTCAAAGGCGTGGAAATGTTATAGGTGTAATCTTGTCTTCTCTGATGAATACCACGCCAATTTGCATCAAGATCTCTCAAAACACAGTGTGCGAGAGATAAACATGATTAAAGCCTAGATTTTAGAGACGCGATAATCTTATTGAGCAAGACTGTAGAACAAGTTTTGTGTCATATGATAATCTATCCAAGATGAATTTTGAGGTCTCAGACAGGCAAAAAGAATTTCTTGAACAGGTAGACAAGGCGTGCAAGTCAATTAGGGATTATGAAGCAAGGTGTTACCTTGAAGAAAGACTAAACGACAGAATAGTTCCAGAGTTTGGCAAAATTGGCATGCTTGGATGCCCCATTTCAAAAAAATATGGAGGTCTGGGCTATGATATGCTCACGTATGCATTTGCCCTTGAAAGAATAGGAAGGGAGGGAAACTCGATGCGCACATTTTTCTCTGCACATGTCTCAATTGGCCAGATGGTTTTGCAAAACTGGGCTGACGAGGATCAAAAAAAGCAATATCTGCCAAAGACCACGACTGGCCAAAACATCATGGCATTTGCATTAACAGAGCCCGGCGCGGGAAGTGATCCTGGTTCTATGACAACAACATTCCAAGAAACTAGTGACGGTTTTATCTTAAAAGGCAAGAAACACTGGGTGGGAAATGGCACCATCTCCAAAGTAATGACAACATATGCAAAAGGAACTGATGGAAAAATATCTGCATTTATTGTTGATACAGATTCAAAGGGCTTTCATGCAGAAGAAATGAAAGAAAAGATGGGCCTTCTTAGCATAAAAAATGCAGAAATTACTTTTGACAACTGTACCATTCCAAAAAAGAATCTGCTGGGGGCCAAGGGAAAAGGTCTGAGTGTGGCCTATGATGCATTGATCGACGGAAGACTATCTGTTGCAGCAGGAGCTATTGGTGTAATGAAGGACTGTCTTCAGGAATCAATACTTCATTCACAAAAAAGAGAACAGCACGGGTCTCCTCTTGCAAAAAAACAACTAATTCAGGAACATCTGTCTGCCATGATAGTAAACATCGAGAGCTCAAGATGGCTAGTTTATAGAACTGCAGTAGCACGACAAAAACTGCATGATTTTGTAGAAAGTATCAAGGAAAGTGATGACAACTGGCAGCAAAAGCTAGGCAGGGAAAACAAGGAATACTCTCAACTGCGAGCACGAGCAGATAGGCTTGCTGCAATTGCCAAACTGTACGCATCTAATGCTGCCTTTGATTCTGCCAACAGGGCAGTTCAGGTATTTGGCTCGTTTGCATATCAGAAGACAAACAGAGTGTCAAGACACTTTCTAGACTCTAGGGCAATTATCATATACGAGGGTGCAAACGAGGTGCTAAAATTAAAAATAGCATCACTTGAGCTTGGAGAAAAATTCCAGGCTTACTAGTTTGCAAGCAAGACCTTGTTCATGATATCAAGGCCTTCTTCAATCTGTTCTTTTGTTATGACAAGAGGTGGTATTATCCTCAACGATTTTTGTCCTGCACCAAGAGTGAGAAGACCATTTTTGAACAGTTCTACTATTTTTTTCTCACGGCGAGCTCTTGTGTCAAATTCTAAACCAATCATGAGCCCAAGGCCTCGGATATCAATTACTCCCTTTTTGCCAACTAGTTCTTGCAGTCCTTTTTTTAACATGTTGCCAAGCCTTGTTGCATTTTCCAAGAGCTTGTCGCGTTTTATTACATCAATTGTTCTTGCACCAACTGCCATGTCTATCTTGCTTCCACCACCCCATGTACTTGATAATGCCGATCTATCGTGCGGCTCAAATTTTTTGTTATACATTGTTGCTCCAACCTGCAGCGCTTTTGCAGCACTCATGATATCTGGTAATACACCATAATGCTCAAAGGCCCACCATCTACCGGTATGCCCTACTCCGGATTGTACTTCATCTAAAATAAGTGGTACACCATATCGTGTTGCATGTTTTCTCAGATTTCTTATGAATTTCTTGCTTGCAACATTGTATCCACCTTCTCCTTGGACTATCTCCGTTAAAATGAACGCAATCTTGTTTTCTTTGAGCAACGATTCTGTTGCATCAATTTCTGGGTCATTGTCCTGTGTGCAGAACTTTATTCTCTTTACAGAAAACTCTGGGAAATTGTATTTGTGAACTGGTCTGCTAGATGTAAATGAAAGTGCACCAAGTGTTCTGCCATGAAATGCTCCGGTACAGGAGATCCCAGGAAGCGGTCCCATTTTCCTGTATGCTATCTTTATGGCATTTTCTACAGCCTCTGCGCCACTATTAATAAAAAATGTCTTAAAATTTCGAGGTATGATACCATGAATCTTTTCTGCAAGCTCTGCATGTTCTTTAGAGTAAAAATCCTGTCCTGCAATTTTATGTGTCCCGTTAGTAGAATATTCTGCCAAAACCTCCAATACATCAGGATGTGAATATCCCAGGGGGCAGGCGCCTATATTTGAGGTAAAATCTAGAAAGTGGTTACCATCTAGGTCTTCAATTATACAATCATGGCCGTTTGCAATCACAAGAGGATACATGAAGGTGGAATCATACGCATGTTTTCTCATTGTGGTTATGATACGTCTGGAATTGGGGCCAGGTAATTTGTGATTCATGCCTAAATTTCCTGTTATATGGTATTTGAGAAAAATTTTCTAATAAAGACTACCATGATTCCCTATGGGTGAAAATCACCGAGGATTTGACGAGCCAACAAGAAAGCAACGGCAAAGAAGAGCAAAAAAGGCAAGAAAGATGCAGAGGGAGGGATTTGAACCCCCGAACCCCTAAGGGAAAGGATATCCCATGCCAAGATCTTGAGTCCTTCTCGGTTGGCCGGGCTTCGATACCTCTGCAACGAGAGAT
>CAYUTC010000052.1:0-11588 GCA_964447595.1 uncultured Nitrosopumilaceae archaeon | reverse complement strand
TAGATATGTTTTGTGAAGAGTTTTATGGCAACATAGAAGAGTTGTATTCCTAAAACATGGTATAAAAGAAAAATACAGTTGTTACGATAAGGAATACTTGTGTCATGCGCATTGCCCTATCAAGGGATTTTGAATAGTCTTCTAGTTGTTTGTCTCCCATCACTTTAACACTGGTTTCGTTTGCTAGCAACTCAAATGACGCAGATGAGACATTTTGTTCTGCTTTTTTTGCAATATGAAGGAACCAGGAAGTCACATCATGTGATTCAGACAGACTTCCAAATTCATAGTATCCGTGCTTGTTTCTTGCCCCTCTTGCTTGGTAATGAGTATCAGATGTACAAACCTCAAGTAAATTGAATCCATTTTTTGAAAAGTGACTTGTAATCTCTTCGCGAAGGCCGTTTTGCATGTTGTTGGAATCTGCCCACCCTAGGAAGAATTTCTCACCACCTATTTTCATACATAAAACAGCTATTTTTCCCGGACCAAGGTCATCGGTCTCAATTTTTAAATCATCAGAATTTGCATATCCTATTTCCAACGGCGTTTTTTCTTTTGTGATTAGTGTATCCAAGTTAGACTTGGCAGCCTTTAGAAGATCATCTGCATCAAGTTTTGAAATTTCTTTTCCCATGGCATTATGACTATCTACAATCAAAATACGTTCAAATCCACGATTCTTTCCATAATGTTCAAGTTCTGTTTTAACATATGATGGAACATCTTCCATTCCGTGTGGGGATAAAGACAAGATCAAGACAGCAGTTTTGTCAAAGAGCAGACCTACTGTTCTTGCTTTGTTAACTTGGACTGTAACAGGTTTGGCACATTGAAACCCTTGATCTAATTTTGAGCTCTTCTGCAAGCTTGCCAAATATTGTTCTACTTGGGATTTTGATGGTAAGTTAAGAGAGTGATCAGATACACTGTGCATAACCATAGCAGAGGAATTTAAGTTCTTGTAGATCAAATAAGTGATGTTGCTTCCACCTATTGGATGAAATGGTCCAGGATGTACATCTGGTAAAACTAGTCTGCATTCATTATTTTTTGACCTAAACAAGATCTGAAATGTTGAAACTGTTGATTGCTCAGATCGTGATTCCATCAATTTTTCCATCTCAACAGGATTGTTTCTTGATAATGCAGCAATATACGCCTGTAACATTTTGTGTGTGCTTGATAACTTGCCAGTAGCTCTGTCTGTGAGTATTGTCCAAGCAGTCCCAAGAGAAAAGAAGACAAGGCCGTAACTGATTGCTTTAAAATCAGAAAGCATCGGAATCCAATATTCCAGTGGGACAAATGCAAGAAACATTGCAAGTGGTTGTACAAGACATAACGCCAATGCTTTTTTGACTTGGGCACCTATTACAGAGGTGAATATACCAATCCGAAAACTTGCAAACAAGAGCATTCCTTCTGTAATATAAATTGGAAGAAGAGATGGTTTTGAGAAAACATACACTGAAAGTATACCACCCAGTATTGTTACAAGCCACAAGATATTGCCAAAAGCAGACATGTGCAATGACTTTGAATAATCGGTCTTGAGTAATCTTGTATCAATAACATGAGTAGCAATCAATGCCCCAACTGTTAGAGGAATACTAAGAAACAGTCTATTGTCCATCTTAAAATAATAAAACAAGGACAGCCAAACTATTACACAGCTAAGAACTATTGAACCCACTAGAGAGACATATGGCGATGTTGGAGTAAGTGTTGTCAACGTATACCGCTTGTGTATACGAGAAACATTATCGGAGCTTTCGGTCATGGTGTGAAGAATATTTTTAAAATCCACGAGATTGCAATCAATGAACTTGGAATGGCTACCACTATCTCTGGTCTTATCTTGTAACCCTTGGTTTCGTCTTCAAAGAACCTCAAGAGACCTGCACTAGATGCTGGCAGCGGTGCAGATTTTTTACTACTCATGTTGCCCTTCCTGAGGGCTTTTTAAATAAATACTTTTGTGATTAGAGTTTTTTGAGTTTCTCCTTAACTGCAATTATATCGTTAATTGATCGCAGAATTTGCTGTTGTTTTTCATAGTCTTTTTCATGTTCAAGTTCATCAGTAAGCTCTTTTAGCTTGGCTTCAATTTTGTCAAGTGTAGAAGATGTGTTTTTGTCAGCTTGATCCTCAGATTCCAAGAGAGTGTCATCTTTTGTTGCTTCCTTACCACAGTTTACACAAAATGCATTACCATCTTTTATGATTCTAACACCTTTACAATATGGGCAGGGGTCACTTACTAGTGTAGCTCCTTTTAGTAACAACTCGACTGCTTTTTTTGTGAGCTCTTTTGACACATTTTTTATTTAACCATTCAAAGTAAAAAAGATTCAGATGAACAAGGCTTAATAGTAGGAGTTCGGCTTTTTACTTTGAATGGCGGTAATCTGCAATACTTGCGGACTTCCTAACGATTTATGTGCCTGTGGTGAACTCGAGAAAGATCAAACACAAATTGTGGTCAGACTCGAAGAGCGGCGTTTTAAAAAGAAAGGTACAATGATTGAAGGGGTGAATCCGAAAATGAATGATCTTGGAAAAGTTGTAAGAGAGCTTAAAGCAAGATATGCTTGCGGTGGAACAGTAAAAGACGGATACATATTTCTTCAAGGAGATCATAGAGATTCAATCAAAGGAACTCTAGTAAAACTTGGGTTTCCTGAATCAAGTATAGAAGTTCATTGAATTTACCTTGTTACAAATTGAAAAGATAACCAAGGGCCTTTCTATCCCGTATTCTGCTTTCATATCCGTGATATTTGGAATCATGATTGTCTCTTTTCCGATTGGAGCGTATGTCGTTTTCAATTCCAACATAGGCAATGACATAAACTTCCAGTATCCCATAAATGGATTTGATTTCTTTTTGGCAGGCATCAGTTACAAGTTGCCTGTATCATTTGAGATAGGAGACGGCTTTATCGTATTATGGTCCATTTACTTGATTTTATTTTCTGTCTCATTTATTGGTCCAAAAAGCAACCTGATGAATACGTTATCGCATGTCATGTCAGAGGGTTGGAAAAATATCAGAGAAAACGCTCTTCTCAATTCCATAACTTGGTTTGCAATTCTAATCGTAATTTCAATTGCAATTGATTTTGTCCAAGAAGGTTTTGGAGTTAAAATAGAATCTCCAACATCACAAAATAACCTTGTCCAATTTTTTCAAATTACAGTTTCTCCACTAACTGAAGAATCTGGATTTAGGGTGATGTTAATTGGCATACCGTTGTTCTTTCTTTTTTCACACCATGCATCTTGGAAGACCTTTTTCAAGTCTTTATGGAGACCATCAGCACATCTTCACATAACAAATTACAACAAGGTCTTGGCACTAGTTATAACCATTGGACTATTTTTTGGCGCTGCACACATAATTTCTGGCAATCCATGGAGCCCTGGAAAATTTACCCAAGCTGCAGTAGGTGGAATAATCATTGGTTGGGTTTATGTCAGATACGGTTTTGCCCCAGCTGTTCTGATACATTGGGCAACTAATTTTTTCATATTGTCCTATTCATTTTTTATATCTGATCTTAGTCAGATACCAATTTCAGGAGATGTTTCCAATCAGTTTTCTAGCACTCTAGAAGAATTACTTGTTGTCACTGGTGTGATCTCAGTGGCTATCAAAGTTCTCAATTATCTCCAGTCAAGAAAAGAATTTGCCATAACACATGCCTGAACAAAACGATCAGATTAACAAGTATTTATCATGAATTCAGTATTGATTTTAACAATTTTGATACAGGTAAATCGTAGGTTGTTATCAAGTCTAAATCAGACTGCTCGTCTACATCTAACATAATTCTTCTAATTAGAACAAGAGCAGAGTCTGCATTTCTTTTTTCTGCAGTGCTTAGATGAATTTTGTAGCTATCCTCATCATAATGTGTTTCCATTACATTCAGAGGCATTCTAAACAAGGCATTGGTACCATCAAACTTTCGCGAAGGAACTACAAGCACACACCTATTTGAGAGTTGAAAATCTATCAGTGTTTTTATGTCATCTACTTGAATCAATGGAATGTCTTGAGGCAAAACTATGGTAGCCTCAAAGCCTTCCTTTGAAAAATATTTATCAGCAATCGCTACCGCATTGTTTACTCCAAGTTCTTCTTGATCATAGATTTCAATTACACCAAATCTTTTACCAATGCCAAGAGCTGCCTCGTCTCGGCTTACAACTATTGTCTTTTCTATAACATCGGATTGTGATATTGTATTTAACACAGATTCTAACATTATTTTGCAGATTTGCTCTGTTCTTTCAGAAGAAAGGTTGAGGCGGGTTTTTGCTCTTGAAAAAGTTTTTACAGGTACTATCGCACCTAATCGTAACTTAGACACGCACCTGTTTTAGAATAAATGAACCAAGAGCATCTTCATCTTTCTTTTCTTTCATTCTTATTTTTGTTTCATAGACTTTCATGTCCAAGTTCTCTATTTTTCTTGTATGTAGTCTATCAGAAGTGTCAATGACCATGTGTGATGCAACCTCTGAATACATCTTTGCAAGTCCATACACGGAGACTTCAATTCCTGCAGCTTCCAAATATTTTGCAGCAGGGCCGCTTACTGCAGCATTGCCTACAATCGGGCTTACAACGACAACTTTCTTCTTTGACTTTGCTAGCTCCTTTCTAATTCCCTTGATAGACAAAATTGGACCTATGCTTGTTAGAGGGTTTCCAGGAGCAATTACTACTAGTTTTGAATCATGAATTGCATTAACTGCAGCCGGGTTTGCGCGAGCCTTGTCTGCACCTATGTATTTTATACCCTCGACCTTGTCTTCGCCCTTGTATTTTACCCAGTATTCCTGCAAATGAAGCTCGCCCTTGTTTGTCACAATTCTAGTTTCCACACTGTTATCAGTTACTGGAATTATTTTGGTATCAACTGCAAATTTTTGACACATCCATTCTGTTATATCAGATAGATTTTTTCCGTTCTTTAACATGTTGGTTCTCAAAAGATGTATTGCTGCATCCCTGTCTCCTATCTTGAACCAAGTTTCTTCACCTAGCATTTCCATCTGGCGCAAAAAGCCAAAAGTGTCTTTCTTGATTCCCCAACCTTTTTCTGTATCAAGTATGTCGGCATGACCATAAAGCATTGTATCAATGTCTGGACAAATGTAAAGTCCATAAAGCCAGTAATTATCTCCAACATTGGAAATTACCGAGATGTCTCTTGTTTGTGAAGCTATTCCTCGCACAAGTTTTACAGAACCAGTTCCACCGGCAAGAATTGTTATCATTTTTTTTAAATCCCTATAAAGTTACTAAGAGATGACAAGTACCATATTACTCTTGCCAATAAAAATTCCAAAATAATATTGGCAAAAAACAATGCTAAGATTTATTACTATCTCCAAGAGTATTTTGTGCGTGACTAGGCGTCTTCTCATTGTTCCGGTTGTAACAGCCTTACTAGTTTTTGGAACTGTTTCTCCGATTTGGGCAACAGTCAATTTAAGTTCAACCTTACCGATGTCGGGCAATCCCATTAATCCGAAATATGATTTTGAAAAGAGTTTTTTCATAAATTATCCATCAGGAAGTAAACTTCAGAGTATGCTTCAAAGCAAGAACTTGACCATATCATTTACTGATGATGCAAACAGTAATCCTGATGTCAAGTCGCTGATGCAACAAATTAACACAGACATAGCTGCAAATGAGCATAGCACTGCAATTATGACAAATCTAGTTGTCAATTACCAAGTTATTGTAAATGGGTATCCAGATCATGCTTCATTTGATTACAAAATAGTACTCATCCCTACTGTTACAAACTATGTCATAAATACAGCCAGTGGCGACATACCTGAAACAATTGATGCTTCGTGGTTAGCATTCAAGGATAACAATTCTACTGTAATAACCACCAAACAATATGGTCCAATGGAAATTAACTATCCAATAGGCGTCATCCAGAGTCAACTACCAGATCTGTATAATTTTCTCAAGGGCACTGTTGCCTTGCACTATTTCCAACAGCCAGGCCTGATAGATGCGACTGGACTTTATACCCAACAACCTCTTAACAAATGGGATAGTCTTTTTGACCCAGCCTATACTTTACAAGAGACAGCGGGATATGGATACAACGGTACCAAAGTAGCCGTGACCACATATTCTTCAGGTCTTAGTGGTTTGATTACAGGAAATACGAAGGTAAATAATGTTGATATAGACTTTACTGGTCCTGATGATACTAAATATCACATTTCAACAAAAGAACAACCAGATGCTGGAACCATTAATGTAGAAGGACACGCAAATCCCAACCAAGTTCAAGGAGGATGGACATTTGCAACAACAGCACAGGCTGCTTCTGGAATTTCAAATACTACAGCAGGTGGAACTTCTACCACACTAGTTTACGGAATGGCAGGCATGGCAGCTGCACTAGCTGGTGGAATCTTTTGGTGGAGTAACAAAAAGATGAAACAAGTAATTCATGAAATTGACACAGGACCTATAGAGTATGAATCAAGACAACACTGGGCAGACAAGTTTGATGGTAAGCCAACTGGTGCAATGGATTCTAGTCAACCAAGTGAACCTGATAACAAAAAGAGATCTGCAATATAGAACATAATTTCTCAAGTCAAATAATTTAAAAAAAGTGCGTGCCAGCAGTAACCCTCCTTCTGTTTGAGATTTCGCTATGCGGCCTACCTAAACAAAGTGCAGCTCTTATTGTTTGATTTGGCCTTGCTCCGTGCGGGTCAGTTTTTTCATTCCTTGCTGGAAACCTCAGGTTTTACCATCACAGTACTCCAGATTGGATTTTTTCTGTTCTGTTGCCAGCCATCTCTGGTTATCCGTCTCCGGATCACACTTGCTGCATGGAGGGAGGAGTTTCCTCTGCCGTAGCAGTACCTCTTCACCAGCTCGCACTTGGGATATATTTACAGTAGATTCTATTTTAGTATTATCAAATAAAACTCAATTAATTAATCCATAATCTCTCGAGATTTTGATAATTTCGAGAGATGTCTTGGCACCAGAATATTCCTTGAAAAGTTCTTGGTTGAGTTCATAAAATGTGTGGCCCCACTTGAATTTATTCAATATCAAGTTGGCGATGTCATCTAACCCTATAACATAAAGAGCTGCTGCCAGTGCTTCGGCAGTAGTAAGTTTTCCCACTTTGGCATAATTTACAGGATTGCCAGCCAATAGCGGAGGCAACTTGCGTGGTAAACCATTAAATCTTTTATGAAACATTTTTTGTGCAAGCTCCCATGAGCAATCAATAGCAACTATGGAATCAACATTTTGTGCATCAGTCTTCAAAATAAATTCTTCAGAAAATGGATCAAGAACCAAACTTTTTTGTGGTAACTTTGTAATTTTTTGTGCAATACCAAATTTAACTAACTTTGCAGCAGTACATTTTGTTGGGTCGTCCTGATTAAACATTAGAACTTGAATGTCCATCACTTTTCTATGCCAATGAATAATAAATTACTTGGCATCCATTTTTGTAATCTACACTTTATTTTGAAATATATGTTACCTGGTAATAGAATCTTGAAACTTGATTGTTCTTAATTATATCTACGTTCCATTGTCCGCTTGGAATTACATCGTTTGCATCGGTTGGTACGAGACTAAACTGTTGTACTCGTTGGTTTGGTCCAGAAAATCCCACCAAAAAGTTTTCGTTTCCTAGTTTGACAATTTGATATAGTGAACTGCCTTGAGATGTAGATTGTGAGATCTTGCAGCTAGCATCATATCCTATTACACAAGTACCGTCTGGTGAGCTCAATTTCATACCCACAGATACATCACCTGGGTTTACTCTGAGCAGACCGTCTATCTCACGTGGATAGTATGTGCTGTTCCCTGATGTTTTTTCACCAACTGTTATTGGAATGTTAGTTCCTGTCAACATCACTTGTTTATCTACCATTGTTGTAGGCGATTGGGATTTTTGTGTAGGCCCAATGCTGGTAGGAATAATTGTTTGCTCTGTTGGTGCCTGCGTTGCATTTGTAGGTGGGAAGACAACTTGGGTAGCATTTCCTTGCGATGTAAGATTACCTTGAGGTACAATTTCAGGCGGCAATTGATTGACTACTTGATAATATGCAGTGAAGATTCCAAAGGGCATCTGGGCTACTACAGTATAGTTCCCAGTTGGAGTTCTTGGTGGGATAGCATAATCATATGAAAATGAACCGTATTGATCAAAGGGTGCTGGTGCAGTCTTTAATGCATAACCATGTTGTGATACCACCTGGCCTTCACTTATTATGGTGTCATTTGCCAGTCCAAAAGTAAGATACGTGTTTGTAAGTGCAATAATAGAGCTTGTTCTTCCCGTAATCAAGACTGTTTGCCCCGGAATATACTTGTCATGGTCGGTAGTGATAAAAAGTTGAAGCTTGGTAGAGTTTGTCTTTGAAAATAAATCAGTTACGTTAAATGTGATTTGTGAGCTAAAAGTAAGATATTGTGCATATACTTTGTAAGTTCCAGTTGGCCAAATTATAGGCTGTAATGGAATAGAGAGACGGAACTGTCCTCCCGAGTTGACATTTGGATAGCTTCGATATACTTCTTGGCCCTTGCTAGAATAAATCAAGATTTGTGCTTGAGTGTTTTGTATTTGTGCCGCAGTATTTGATTTTGGCAAGACCTGTCCTGATATAGTAGCTACTTGAGTTGTGGAATAATCTGTCTTGTCGGTTTCTACATCAATTGTAGATATCTGGGATTGTCCTTGTGGGTTTCGTGAGACTTGGAAGAATAGCTGCGAGTTTCCAGAGTCAGAGTGGATTATTACAGTGTAAATGCCATATAAATTCTGAGTTGGGTTTATTGTAACCACAGAGCCTCTATTGGTGTTTATTATAGAGGAATATCCGCCTGAACCAGAGGTTGGTATCGTCCAGTCCCAAGAAAACATTCCGTTACTTGTTACTAGTGGGAATGTTATCTGTCCTCCACTTGGCGTAATCAGATTTAACGTATAGGAGGAAGTTCCGGTAAAGGCAGAAAGCTTTCCTGTTATGCGAACAGTATCTCCCAAACCATATACTTGCTTGTCTATATTTGCAGATATTGCTGCTTGACTACTTGTTCCAAAGGAATTATACACTGAAAAGGTTGTTGAAGCCTTCAAGTTTCCATACGAAGCCTTTAGTGTATAGTTACCTGCAGTGAAAATATTTGGAGTTATGGTTTGTTTAACAAGATAGTTGCCATTACCATCTGGGATGGCAAAGTAAGTTAACGGAGTCAATGGACTAATTACGGCTCCTGAGCCTTGCAAATTAGTTGGTGAATATATTTGACTTCCGTTAGAATTGAAAATTAAAATTTGAATTTGAACACCAGTGCCAACTATTGAAGAAGTTTGAACCTTACCTGAAATAAAAATAGAATCTCCGTATCCATAGAGAGATTTGTCTGTAGTAATTGAAAACGGCATTGTTTGTTGTGTTTGATAACTAGCAGGATTTTGTGCAACCACAAAATCAACTTCAGCCGTGGATTTAGGTAGTGATATAATTACCCTGTAATTACCAAGTCGATTTGGATCATTTGTAATAGGAAATGTATATGAAAATGAATTATCTGCTTTTATATTCACAAAAGTCTTAATTTCCAAAGATTGTGGAAGAGATCGTAATTCATTTGTTGAATAGGCTTGGATTATTTCAAGAGATGGGGATAGAGCGGAATTTTGTAATCCTGCTAGTTGTGTACTACCTTTAATTGTTACAGTATCTCCTAGACCATACACTTGTTTGTCAGTAGATACTATTATTGGAGCATTCTGTTGGGATTGTGCAACCACAGAAAAAGAAGCTGTTGCAGTTGCAGTTCCATAAGTTGCAATAATTTTGTAAACGCCATAAAATGGTGTGATTGCATTTATCAGTATTCCAGACGCGCTAGAGTGTGATTGATATGGATTGAAAGTTGTAAATTTGCCTTGAGGGTCTGGAAATAGATTACCTTGGTATATCATAGTACTGTTTGGGTCATATACTTTGTATGTAACTTGGGTGAGAGGAATCACTTGGGATACAGTTCCAGAAAGTGTTATGGTGTCTGAAGTTGTGTAACTTGTTTTATCTGTAGCAAGTGTCATTGTTATTGGAGCTGTTTGCGGTGGTGGAACAAATGCTGTTGAGCTCAGAGCAAATGTAGCAGATGCTGTTGCAGTACCATATGATGCAGAAATTGTATATATACCCTCTGAAAAACCTAAAACTTCGTCAGTCTTCATTGATGTGCTGTACTGAAGATTATTGGTGGGGTATAGAGTAAATGTTTTTTGAAATCCAGATGGTCCTGACACAAGTAGATTTACTGATAAAGGATAACCCAAAACAGGATCACTGCCAAGCTGTGAAACTTTGCCACTTATCATTACGGTATTACCAAAAATGTAGCTTGATTTGTCAACAGCCAAAGTCATTGTAGTTTGGCTAGTTGTTGTAGTAACAGGGGGTTGACCATTAGATGAACCTGGAGTTGCCAGCTTGAATACCCAATCGCTTATGGTACCAGTGTTGCTGTAACCATCATATGTTCTCTGCCACGAGTTGGCATTTCCCTGAAAATCTGTAAGTGCAGGTGTTTGATCTATTACAGTGCCATCTGCTCCCTTTAGTTGAATGACAGCACCAGCATGTGGGAACCAAAGTGGACCATCTGTAAATACCAGAAATTGCTTACTTGCTATTGTTGTTCCACTTGGAATTATCAAAGTTTGTTTAAGTCCGGTTGTTGCACCAATAGTCCATCCGCCTATATTTACAGTACTTGCAGTAGGATTGTACAGTTCGACCCAATCAATTGGAAATTTTGTATCATCACCTACAGGATTAGTGTCGGCTTCATTTATCACGACATGATTTGCCAATGGAACTGTTTGACCAAAAACATCAGAGGTTTGTCCAATTAAAATTAGAATTAGAAAGCTTACGATATAGTATGATCTGAGGGATCTCATCTGCGCTACCATTTCCTCATGGAAATTGCAATTTTAGGTGTTGATTGTGGAAAAGTTGAGCTAGTTGTTAATGACCAATATGTCTCTAATTGCATGGTGAAAAATACATCTAAATTCATTATAAGTCGTTCGTAGAATTTGTCTTAGTACACTATACCATGATATCTAGTCAACTTGGGCTACGTCACAATTTGGGCACTTGTTTTGTACAATCCGAGCTCCGCAAACAGCACATATACCCTCTCCAATATCTTGTTTGATTTTCCTTTTTCTCCATTTCGCGAATGCTTTCATTCCAAAATATGTCAGAACAGCAATTGCGACGGCAATTATTGGAGCCAAAAAAGCCATTGCGCCAACCATGACAAATAACACTCCAACAATTAACAGAATTTCGCGTCTTTCAAATGCCAAATCAGTCTAAGACCAAGAAATTTCAATAAATATGTATGCCAGAACTCAGAGTCACTGAATTTGCATTCATCTTTTGATCATGTCTCTAACTCTTCTTCATCGCCTGGCTATGATGATCCGTTGTAGTAAGATAATAATCAATTGGAATTTTCCTTC
>CAYUTC010000051.1:0-11624 GCA_964447595.1 uncultured Nitrosopumilaceae archaeon | reverse complement strand
ACACTCAGTCAATGACGGCGATCACAAGAGTTATCCATAAAAGCTTTTGCCAGTTCTGGTACGCGGTCTATGTCTTCATCCCTGTTGGTCAGTTCGCCCATCGAAAAATACCGCGTACCAGAATTTAGAATGCAACTTGAAAAATTATAATTCTTTCTAGTTTGTTAACATTTCAGAAATTATTTCCGCAGTTTTCTTGGTTCCATTTCTAACATAATTTTTGGTAAACTCTAGGAGATTTTCTTCATACTTGTTGTAGTTGTGATGTATTTTTGAAACAGCTTTTACAGTTTGTTTGATGTTTGTAGCAAGAATTCCAAGTTTTCTCTCTTCAGCCCATCTTATTTGATTTGTATGTTCATCGTACACCGGAATACCAATAATTGGCTTTGCCTTTCCTCCCAGTATTTCACCCATTGCAGTGTGAGAGCCGTTTATTACAGCGTATTTACATGCATTCAAGACAGTATCTTTTTCTTGCTCAGATAAAAATCCAATATCTATCTGAATCCAATCTATGTCTTTTTCAAGTGCTTCTGAAATTGAATATATCTTGCCGTCTTTGCCTTTTACCTTGTCTATGGACGGGTCATTTCTAGCATGTGAGATAATTCTTTTTTCTTTGCCCATTTCAGGCCTATGAAAGATCCTTTCATATTTTTTGGCAGTAGCTGAATTTGTAGATTTGTTGCCTGTCACCATCCAATATCCAAAACCGTCAACATTTTCAATCAGCTTTTCTAGATTAGATTTTGGACCATGATTAACTGCTCCATTTGAAAAATGACCTGTATATACCACCTTGTGCTTTAATTTTTCAGGAAAATTCAGATTGTATTCACATATGGTATTGGGAGGGGGAGAATCAGCAACAACAATCTTTGATGCGATAGCAATTTTTCTTGATACATATATCAGTCCAGGATAAAAATATGACCTTGATTTCCAGAGGCGTGGTCTGAATTGATTTGTGACAAAAACAGATGGAACGTTTCTTTTTTCAGCAATCACATTTGAACCAATATCGCCATCATTGATTACAAGATCAAAATTCTGTTCATCATACAATTTACTCTCATTTTTTAGATAATTCGTCATCACTGAAACAAGTGGAGGCCTACCTTTTACAGGAACTAGAAAATTAAATAACGATAAAGAGACACTAGGACCTTTCTTGCCATCAACTGGGGTGGGTATTGTAATATTGTGTAAATTTTCTTTTTTATGAGGAAACTTTTGGAGAAGCTTGTGATATATCTCACCACTACTGGTATAATGAATATCAAATTCGTCTCTAATTTCGTCTCGAATTGCAGTATCCAATGCCATCATTCTAGTAAAATGACCAGTACCCCATGGATTGATAAAACCACCTATTTTCTTCATTATCGGCAACTAATTAGTTCCCCCTTAAATTCTCAATGTTTAGTTCTCAACGAATCAATCATATCGTGTATATTTTTCGGGCCCACTGTAACTGACACTGATTTGAGATTTTCTAGAGCATCTGTTACATTCTTTTTGATATTGTTTTTAGGAAAGGTCTTTTTGAAAAATCTTGATTTACACAATTTTTCCAAGGAAAAAAGATATTTTTCCAACCCAATTTCTTTTGCATTTTCTAGAATGCCTGAATCTATTCCTGAAAGAGGAAACCAGGGCATCAGGTTTTTTTGAGAAATTATTTTGGCATTTTCTTCTACAAACCATGCAGGAAACACCAAAGGAGATATTGCCAATGCAATTCGTGAAATTTTCTGACTTGGTGCAACTGATGTGGCAACATGCGTGATTACTAGAATTTTCATTAACACATCTGAAATTTTTGGTATTTTACAAAAATGAAGTACACTTTTTTCTTGTACCATGGCTGGCAGTATTCTGTTTATCATCTTGGTTAGATTGAGTAGCTCTGGTTCGCTTGAATAACAAATTAAAAGTTTGACATCAAATCCCATTTTGATGCATTGAAGGCATGAAATTGCAGAAAGCTCGTCATAAATACAACAAAGAATTGTTGAGTTTTGAGAATTATAAGGTACTCCACCAAGGCCTTTGTCAAGGAAAATGCAAACATAGGCATGAGATTCAGTAAGAAAAGTATATAGCAATTTGTCATAGTTTGATTCCAAACCAGGCTTTACTTGGAGATCTGTAGATTTTTCTATTAGGTAAGCTGTTGCAGCCACCTGCAAATCCTTTGCAAGATAATCCGATGTTTTTCCATCCACCTTGATGAAGAATTTTTCTCCCTTTAACAATAAACTAGAGCTTGTTTTGGTAATTGTAGATAACACATCATTAAAGTTGTTTTTTACCTCTCTTGCAATAGCTATTCGTTCGATACCAAATAGTAATCCAATTGCAGATGAAGCAAGAACAGGATCAGTCACTTCAAGAATTATTACAGAACCATTTCTACGCATTGAATTGACTTTCTGGTTTTTTATTTTGAGGATCTTTGAGATACTTGTCGTTAGATAATTGATCTTGTTGAGCGAAAATACTGACGGAAATATAACAAGTACAGTTTTCTCATTCATTTTGTTTTCAGTGTCTTGACTCATTTATTAACTCTAGAATAGATGACAGACCTAAATAATTATATGACCACGTCAAGCGCAATTTCTCATGAGCAAGTTTACTGCTGAACAGATACAGCAGTTAAATAATACGCTGAAAACTCCCCAAGACGTTCTCAAGTGGACAATAGATAATCTTCATCCAAGATTGGCATTGGCGTCAAGTTTTGGAGCTGAAGATGTTGTAGTCATTGATATGATGATGAAAATAAATCCAAAAGCTAGAATATTTACTCTTGATACAGGAAGGTTGAACCAAGAAACTTATGATGTAATGGATGAAATACGAAACAAATACAACATGAATATTGAGGTAATGTTTCCAGACCAAAATGAAGTAGAACAAATGGTTCGTGTAAACGGAATGAATTTATTTTATCAAAGCATTGGAAACAGAAAACTATGCTGTGGAATTAGAAAAGTTCACCCTCTCAACAAGATGCTATCTACACTAGATGGCTGGATTACTGGATTGAGAGCAGACCAAACTGAGGTAAGATCTTCTGCTCAAAAAATAGAAATTGACACACAACATAATGATATCCTCAAAATAAATCCTATAATAGAATGGACTTGGGAACAAACATGGGATTATATCAAGAAAAATAATGTTCCATACAACAAACTCCATGACAAAGGTTTTCCAAGCATAGGATGTGAACCCTGTACGCGTGCAATCAAACCAGGCGAGCCACTAAGAGCTGGCCGCTGGTGGTGGGAGTCTGATGGCCAGAAAGAATGTGGATTGCATGCCGACCACGGCAAGTGATTCATTTTGGAACATGGTATGGGTGTTGCACAACCACATGGTGGCAAATTAGTAAACAAAATTACAAAAAAAGATACAAACCAGTTGTTTTCAGTACCTGTAAATGCTGATCTTGCAAACGACGTAGAGAACATTGCAGATGGAATTTTCAGTCCACTTGAAGGATTCCTACTACAAGAAGATTTTGAAAAAGTAATAACAACGGGTAGATTATCAAATGATCTTCCTTGGACAATTCCCATAGTGCTTGATGTTGACAAGGAAATTGCTACAAAGATGAAAGCTGCAAAAGATGTTGCTCTAAGTCTTGATGGAACAAATTTTGCCATCTTGCATGTTGAAGACGTTTACAGCTTTGATAAAAATACAACATCAAAGGGTGTCTATGATACAACAGATCTAAAACATCCAGGTGTGGCAAAGACCATGTCAATGAAAGAATTTCTCGTTGGAGGAAAAATTGATTATATCAAAAGACCTGCAGAGACACCAATTCGAAAATACAGAAAAACGCCAAGTCAGACAAGAGAGATGTTTGCAAAAGCTGGCTGGAAAACCATAGTCGCATTTCAAACTAGAAATGTACCGCACGTTGCTCATGAAATGCTTCAAAAAGCCTCACTTAATACTCATGATGGACTCTTTGTCAATCCCTTGATAGGAAAGAAAAAGTCAGGTGACTACAAAGATGAAGTAATTGTTTCTTCATATGAGACTCTAATCAAATACTATTATCCACAAAATAGATGCTATCTAGGTACACTTCACACCGAAATGAGATATGCTGGTCCAAAGGAAGCCATTCATCATGCCATAATGAGGAAAAATTTTGGATGTACAAATATTATAATTGGAAGAGATCATGCTGGCGTGGGAAACTATTATGATCCATTTGCAGCTCAAAAGATATTTGATGAATATCCTGACATTGGTATAGAACCAATATTCTTTCCTGCATTTTTTTATTGTAGAAAATGTCTGTCATTTGCCAGCGAAAGAAATTGTCCACACGGAGAGGAATTTCAAGAACAGCTTAGTGGTACAAAACTTAGAACAATGATTCTTGAAAAACAAAGTCCATCAGAGTATATGATTCGTCCTGAAGTATCCAAGATTCTAATGGACTGGAAAAACCCATTTGTTGACTAGATTTTTATTGAAATGATACCAAGTTATAATATGCGCCTTTTTCTTGTACTATTATTACTGATTCCTCTTTTTCCTGTATACGCACAACAATCAACCATGAACAAATCTGAAAAATATGATACTGTTGATGTTCCTTTTAGTGCATTTAACGTTGTAAAAAGCGATCCCACAGTATTTCGACTAGCAAATGAACATGTCACCAACTGGGAGCTTGAAATACAAAATAAATTGGTATATGAAAGTCCAAATGGAACTGCTGTGATTAGACTTTACGAAGACCTTACCAAACAGAAATACATTGAGATTGGCATGGGCAGTCCACCCAATTACAGGTTTTGGGTAGCAGTCAATACTCCTGCGGATGGATATTTTTTGATCCAAGAGAATCCTACGTATGGATGGAGACCTGGACAGGTTGTAACAGTAACTCACTCAAGCAATAGTGGACTTTCTGTAAGTGCAGGTCCAAGTGTAAAAGTCGATAATCTAGATATCGCAGGCTTTACGGTAAGAGCATTTACAGTTTATGGCATGGATTCTGCATCTGACCCACCAGCAGTAAACTCTGGAACTGCTACCTTGAGCTTTGTATCAGGAGATCCTGCACAAAATCCTATCTTTTACATGCCAACTATCTTGCTTGCAGGTGTTGGTGCTTTAGTTCTGGTCTTACTGAAAACTAAAAAAAGAGTCAAGGACTTGCCCGACGACCAAAAAACCTAGTCTTGTAATAGCTACATTCATTCTTTACCTGACACACTTGACACAAGGGTGATATTGGTTTGCAAATATTTTGACCATACATAACAAAAGTATCATTTATTCGAATCCAGTGTTCTTTTGGAATCTTTTGCATAAGTTCAAGCTCGGTCTCCTCCGGTGTCTTTGTTTGAACTAGTCCAAGTCTGTTAGAAATCCTGTGTACATGGGTATCAACAGGTATTGCTGGCTTTTCAAATGCATAAACTAGGACACAATTGGCTGTCTTTCGTCCTACTCCTGGCAACTCAAGTAATTTTTCTAGAGTCTGTGGCACCTTACCAGAATATTTTGAATCTATAATTGATGCAACCTCGATTATTCTTTTGGCTTTGACATGATAGAAGCCTGTAGATTTGATAATCTTCTCAACGTCGATATATTTTGCTCTTGCAAGTGCGCTGGCTGTCTTGTACTTTGCAAATAACTTTTTGACAACTGCTGAGGTATTCTCATCTCTTGTCCGTGCTGAAAGTATTGTCCCAATAAGGATACTCAATGGACTTCCATTTTCGGCCTCACGTAACTCTCGCAATGCTGTCATGCGTGGTGGCTTGACAGAGTTCATTGTCTTTATCATTTTATCAAGAATTCTTTCTGTCTTGTCCAATAGTCTATTTGGTAACCAGAGAAGTATTATATCTGTTATAACAAGGGCAAAACATTGAAACTAACAAAAGAAGAGGAAGACGCACTGGAGGGAAAACATGGAGAAACTCTTGCACTTGCCTACAGAACTCTTTTAGCAATTGGGGAGGCAACAGATGCAGACAAACTTATTCCGATAAAATGGGCACACCTGTCTGGCGTAAATTATAATACAATTGGTGATGCTGGCGAGGAATTTCTTTCCCATCTAAGCAAGGATGCTCAATTCAAAGTAAAGACAACAGTAAATCCAATGGGGTTTGATTTTGATACGGTATCAAGATATAGCATCGATGAACAATTTATCAAAAAACAACAAAGTATCAAAGCATCATATGAAAAAATGGATGCCATTCCATCCTTTTCCTGTATTCCTTATGAAATCTTTGATCTTCCAAAACATGGCACACATGTTTCTTTTGCAGAAAGTAATGCAGCAATTTATGCAAATTCCATTTCTGGACTTAGGACAAACAAAGAAGGTGCCTTTAGTGCATTAGCTAGTGCTCTTACAGGTAAGAGCCCATACTCTGAATTGCGAGAGGAAGAGAATAGAAAACCAAATCTGACCATACGAATGAAAACTCGGAACAAAGACGAGCTTGCATATGGTTTGCTAGGCTATTTTGCAGGAAAAGTGGCAGGAAGCTCAGTTGCCATATCTGGAACGGGAGAACTAGACAGGCGTAGCTGTAAATCGCTTTGTGCAGGAATGGGTACCTCAGGCCAATGTGGTATGTTTACTTTGGGTGAAGGGGAGGGCGAAAAGATAGATTTTGATGACAAGGAAATGGAGAAGGTTCACGATGAACTAAATACATCAGAATCTGGTGATCTAATAACACTTGGTAGTCCACAACTTGGTCTACAAGAGATATCTGATCTTGTGACAAAGCTGAAAGAAAGAAAATTTAAAAAACGTTGCATGATCTTCTGCCCAAGAGCCATCAAAGATCAAATTCGAAACCTAGGATATGACAAGAAATTGAGCAAAGCTGGTGGAGAATTATTGTATGATTGTTGTATTTGCTTGACCCCGCTTGTAGACAAGAAAGATGTTGACTCTGTAATCACAAACAGTGTAAAAGGTGCATATTATCTAAGGACATCAAACAGTGTTGATGTTAATTTGAAAAGTCTTGATAAGATAGTACAAGAGGAAACAAAATGACCAAGGTAATTGTTCGAGGAAAAGTTAGCGGTAATATACTCCTTTCAAAAAACCCAATAAATTTTCTAGGAGGAGTAGACAAAAAAACTGGAAGAGTCCGAGATGAAAAACATGATCTTTTTGGCAAATCACTTGGAAACAAGATTCTGGTGTTTCCTTATGGTGTTGGAAGCAGTGTAGGTGCATACACAATTTATTCCTTAAAGTACAACAAATGTGCACCACTGGCAATGGTTTGTCTAAAAGCGGATCTTACAACAGCATCTGGATGTGCAATATCAAACATACCACTACTTGTTGCAGAAAAAAAGGAATACGAATCATTGAAGGATGGTCAAAAAGTTGTAGTTGATGCAGTAAAAGGCAAGATACTATAGGTTTACTCTCATCACTTGACCAAACGGTCTTTCTTCCTTGAACACAATGCCATCAAACCGTAGTACCATAGTACTTTTTCGTTTCCAGTAATCTGACGGTGCTCCAGCTTTCTCACATGTATGCCCTAAGAATTCTTCTTCACTCCATCCATATTCAACTGGAACCTGTGGTAATAGTAATCCGGAACCAAATTCCCATTTTACAATCAATCCATCCCTTCCAACCATAATTTTTTTTGGATATTCTGTAGGATCTTGCACTTTGATTATTTCAGGGGGTGTCAGTACTGTTACCTCAAATATAATATCTTTTAATTCATCATATGTGACTGGCAAAAAACGAGGATCTTCTGTAGCTGATGCAATGGATGCATCAACAAGTGATTGATACAGTTTTCTGTCTGGTGTTGGAAATCCAATGCATCCTCTAAGATTCTCATCTTTGTTCAAAGTCACAAAAATACCAGAATTAAAGGAGAATCTTGATACAATATCCTCTGAAAGTTTTATCTTCTTGCCAGACTTGAGATATTCAGTGACAACTGATCTAGCTGTTTTTACTAATAATTCTCCATCATAATCAGAGAGACTCATTTTAATTTCATGTTTAGTTTTTCTACAAATTCTTTTAACTTTACAAAATGGGTTCCTTCCCAGTATATTTTATTACAATCAACACAACTCCAAAAGTGATCCTGTCTCTGATAAATTCCAGAAGGAACTTTGTTTGCAACTCGTGATTTCTCAATAGGCTCTAACTTTCCATTACAATTCACACATCGAGAAGAATTTGTATCCATTACAAAGTTTTGAAGCCCAAGACTTGAAGTTATCTGGATAATCTGATCAACCTCATCATTTCCTCTAATTAGTACCGTTCTAAGACCTATCTTTCCTGCATCATTAGTAAGTGCCTCATCTTTTGTTACAATCACACGATTTTCTTTTTTTGCAAGTTGGATTAATGCATCATCCTCTATAGAAGAAGAGTACTTGGAATCAAAGCCCAAAACTCGCAATTTTCTTGCTAAATTTCCAAGCATTGCATCAACTGCAAAATCTGGCCTATGTACAGTCAATTATGTATCTGTCCTATGCCTGATTCTACTATGTGACTGTCTCCTGCAGGAAGTACCCGGATAAAATCATCTATACTAAAGGCTTTGATAACATCTTGGTTTTCAGCAAGCTTTAGAAATTCTAACCTTATCTTTTTGGCAAGCTCGGTCATTTCTAATCCAGACGGTTCTATTGTTACAAAGTAAATGCATTTCTTTTTTATTGCAGAGGGAGGGCCACACATTAGAGAATAATTATCATCTTTTTGGTAAATTCCTACTGCAAGCTGCAAGTTTGAAACTTGGACAAAGTTTCTGGTACCATCAATTACAAACGAACCTTTTGCAATAAATTGACCAGTGGGCGCTGCAGTCTTGATTTGTTCTGGTTTTACCCAATAAGCATTTAATCCATATAGTCCTTCCCTCCAGGCCCTGCTAAAGCATACAGTAGCTTCAGCTACCTCTGTTATGCTAGATGGAGTTTGCTCAGTTCCCTCTTTTAGTATAAAAAACGGTGACCCAACTATCTCTGCATGAAAGACCTTGTCACCTTTGACTAGATGCTTTCTAACCACAGAGGAATTTGACGATGCATCTCTGCCTCCAATGGCCAAAAGGTCATCAGAGGTAAAAAACCACCTGTATCTTTCATACCATTCTTTCTTTTTTTGAATTGTAAAAACTACCGAATCACGAGCTACATTTTCCTGCTTTCTGAAAACTTCTAGGTTTTTTTCTGTCTTGATTTTTTCTGCTTGTATGGTATCAATTGCTCTTAGTTGTTTTTTAGATTCATTAAACAATGTAGAAGCTATTGCCTGAATGGACGATTGAGCATTAATCTTAATTTTATCTCCATTGATGTTTATCAATAATACTCCAGCTTCTCTTGCTAGAGTTGAATTATTTTGCTGTAACAAGGCTGGTATTTTGGCATCTTCTATAGAGGTAATGCCAACAGATGCTACACTGAGAAGCTTTTTTGCTACATTTGATATGTCATCTGCCCTTTGTTTTACTAGGGAGATTGCCTTGTTTTGTTCTTCGAGTTTGTGTTCAAGCTCTATTATTTTCTGGCTAACAGTGTTTGTCTGTGATGATTTTCCTTGCTCTAAAAGATTTTCAGAAAACAATATGTCCAATCCCTCCATAAAGCTAGATACCTTGGTGGCATTGCCTTGTGACAAGTCTCCAAGTGGTATGGGATAGACATCAGCTCCCTTTTCATTACGAACAATGTAAGATTCATGTTTACCAGTGATGACATTTTCGATCAAATCCTTTGTTGCCTGGAAAATCTTACCTATTTCTTCATCAGACAACGTGTTTCCTGCTTTTTGGGGATTTACCTTGGCAATTCTTAACACCTCTTCGGCATATTTTGTAGGTAGCCCCAAGGTTCTGCCTATCCACCTTGCTGCTACAGCAGGTGTAGATTTTATTTCCGCTAGGTCTTTTTGTGTGATATCAAAAACATTCAATCCGCTTGCAGGTGGGGAAACGTATGGCAAACCAACACCAAGCTTCCTGTGTCTAACATCAATTGAATGTAACAAGGACAAAATTTTCATTTCTTTGTTGCATAAGAGAATGTTTCCGTCACCAAAAAATTCTCCAATTAATACATATTCTTGGTTTAATCCTGTAAAGGTGACATTTACTATTCTTTCACTACCAATTTGTTTGATATCTGTAATTCTTGCTCGCAAGAGATCATTTCGTAGTCTCTTGACTAGTCTGTTTTCCTCAATTTGATTTATCTTGATATCAGTAATCCAAAACCCAAATGTGGAGAACATCAGTAAAAGATCTGGCTTTTCTGGATGATGTAGCTTGAATAGAACACTGTTTCGAGTAATGCCGTAGATGTTACTTACATAGTAGTCTTTTACTCTATTTCCTATCTCTGTTACAAGATAGCGTAGTTCAATTCCAGCAAGTGCCATACTGAGCAGTTTTCAATCCAAAATTATACTCTTGCTATTAACCAAACGTTTTAAACAGGACCTGACTGAGTGATTTTGAAAATTTAATTGGTCAGACATCCAAAGAAACAAGATGATAATAAGAAACCTGGGCCTACCGATGATCCTTCAAAAGATGCGCCAGAAATTACTGGGCATGCACCCACAGATGAATCTAGAATAAAAAAAGGCCTTGACAAGGTATTTTGGATACGTGTTGGCTTGGGTATTCTTGCTGGGGCACTTTCTGCTGAAATGGGAAGCACTATGGTACATTATCGTGATAAGGGATTTACTGCAGTAGGAATTGCAATCATATTATTCATTATATCATATGCAATAGCAAAGACTCTGCGAGTTCCACTACCATCATCTGATAAGAGAAAACTTGTCATGACAGGCATTGGGAGCTATTTTCTAATGTTTTTGTTTACTTGGATTCTTGTAAATACTCTGATTCATCCTGATGTAGGAATTCCAAACATTAGGTAATTCTAAATATCAAATGACTTTTTATTGAAATTAGATGTGGCAATATCGTACTCCCGGAATACCGGATGAATTTTTTGAAAGAGCAGAAGAGGTACCTATTACTAAAGAAGAAGTGCGCGTTATTCAAATAAGCAAGGCAAGACTTTCAGAGGGACACACAGTATATGACATTGGATGTGGGAGCGGTTCTGTATCAATTGAAGCTGCTCTGCAAATAGGACCATCTGGAAAGGTTTATTCAATTGATTTTGATGCAAAGGCAATCGAACTTACAAAGAAAAATCTATCCAAGTTTGCAATTTCTAACGTTGATATAATCTTTGGAAATGCATTAGAGAAAATAAATGACCTTCCTCAAGCCGATGCTATTTTTATTGGAGGAACTGGAGGTGATACATCTGATATATTGAGACTTTGTGAATCTAGACTAAAACAAGGAGGAAGAATTGTAATTGGAACTATACTGATTGAAACACTGTCTGCTGTTGTATCTGCAATAGAAAAACTCAAGTTTTCAGCAATAGATATTACTCAGGTTACGGTATCTAAAAGCCGCAAGACCTCCACTGGTACTATGATGCTTGCAAGAAATCCCATAACAATAATCTCTGCAACAAAAACCTAAGAATTGCAACTGGAATAGCACTTCAAA
>CAYUTC010000050.1:0-11657 GCA_964447595.1 uncultured Nitrosopumilaceae archaeon | reverse complement strand
GTAAGTTATGTGGTTTCAAGTAAACCACCTGCAACTATTGAACCCCAGTAAAAATGTCATATGACGGATATTATTTGAAAGGTAATGTTACCATCAACTAAGGTAAAAATTCTTCGGGTTTTTTCACCAATTAGAATAATTGAAATTATTATTATCTTATCACTGATTCCATATCTTAAGATTCATTGGGAATCAGCAGCTATCATTTTTTATGCATTTTTTCCGATTATTGTTGGTAGTGTAATATTTGAAGGAATACTTTCAGGAGAAGGATTTAGGAAAGGATTCACAAACGCTGGCTTCAAATACATTATGGGAATATCAATACAATTTTTAGGATTTGCAGTTTTTGCATTATCTAGTTTTAATCAGGATCCAAAAAAAGAACCCATCATAATCATGTATTCATTGCTTGTTATGGGCATAGGTGGTCTTTTAGAAGCATTTCATATTTTTATTACAAAAAAATTAAAAGATGTCAAGCTTTCTCCACTTCAATCAGTTTTAGGTGTAATCGCAATGACTGTAATGATATTTTTTGCAGGCTGGCAAGTAGTTTTCATGTCAAGCGTTTTTAGATAATTTTACTCGAGGTTATCTAAAAAGATCACAAGTTGTATCAAACTTGGATTACGATTATCGCTATTTTTGTGTTAAATATTTAACGCAAAATGGACCAAATTGACCGATTTCCGGACAGTTTTGTTCGTAAAATCTGACCGTAGTTTTGACAATTTTTCATGCATCCAAATGCATCTATGAAATACATGTGTTATACTAACCAATAAATTTGTCGCAAAAAATTTTGTAACAAAAATATTTTTGCAAATTAGCCCAAGTTTAAATACATTTATCTAAGCTATTTCATTTTGGAATGATGTCAAATTACGGAATTAGACACGATCCGAAAGTCATAACACTCGTAATATTATCAATGCTTTTTCCAGGGGAACTTGGAAAAAAATTTCTGAAAGATTCTGGAATTAGTGCAAGTGAAAAAACATTACAAAGGATTCGAAATGATTTAAGAAATCTAGGCATCGAGCACCTTATCAAGGAAGCACACAGGCTATACTTACTGACAGTCATTAGCTCGTACATGGATGCCATGAAATTGAAGTCTAACATGTTCAGCATTGTTACTAGTAGCTCGGCTGAAAACTTTGAGAAAATCAAAGCTGGCCAAGTTATACTGCAAATTATAAAAGAATTGCCCGAGCTTTACGACCCAGCAGTCTCTGAATCTATTTCAAAAGAAGATGATGGAGGCAACACGGAACAAACTTCCGAACAAAATGAAAATAATGCCAATAATAATTCTGAACAAAATTCAAGTAAAACAGATGCAGGCAAAACAGCACAAGAAGAGAAAGAGACCGGATCTACTCAATAGACATGAAACGCACAAAAAAAGCACTTAAGAAACGCGAACAGAAAAGAAAACAAGCACATAAAGGTAAAAAACTCGCACCCCCGCCCATTCCAGATAATATTATAGAATTTGTCACAAAGTACAGGATTTTAAAAAAGAAACCATATTCTCTGAGGGGTCGTGAAATGCTGTGTGGGATATACCAATCTCGTGCCCAGCAGATCAACATTGTGAAAGCAAGGCAGATGGGCCTTACAGTGTTTGCGGAAAATTGGCTGCTGCACCACCTGCTCAAATACCCTGGAACCAGTGGATTGTATACGTCGGACCGCATGGATCACGTGCTAGAATTTTCACGTCGTATAAAAGAAGCGATAAAGAGATCGCCCAAGATAAAACTATGGGCACTAAAGATGACAAACTTGCGAATCGATTTTGTAAATGGCTCTACGTTGCACATGGTTAGCAGCTGGAATGGGTTTGAAGAGGCTCGCGGCTTTGCGATTGACTTTGCAGTGGTAGACGAGGCGCAATCAAGCGATCTTGAGGCATTGCCTGTTCTGAAAGAAACCCTTTCGGCGTCTATCCACAAGAGGTTGCTCGTAATCGGAACTGGAAGCCTAGAAGGAGATGAATGGTGGAAAGAGTGGCATAGAGGAACGCAGTTTCAATGGCAAAAGGCTTCCCAAGTAGGACAGCCGCCTAATCTTCCAGGAGTAGGGTAGATTGTCCAAGAAATGTTCATGCTGTGGCATCAAGTTGGGAAATAAGACTCCTGCTTGTTCGTCATGTGGATCTACAGATATGACCCAAATGGGGTGGATACCACAGCAATTAAAGGATAAACATGTTCAAAATAGAAAGCCGGTAAGACAGCCTCCTTCTATAACTGACATGGAATCAATCATAAAAAATGCTGCAAGGCAATGTTCGTTTGAAATAAAAAATCTGGCAGTGGAAGATAATCACGATGGGGTTATTGAAACAGAAATACCTACCAGCGACTTTCATGATATCATTGTACGTTACAATCCAGCTTCATTGAGGCGTTTTACTGATGAGCAGTTGTTGGCCTTGTGCAGGCATGAAATCTATCACCCAATCATAATCAAAGACACTACCAGCTTTCCTGTATTAGATGGTGCCCAAGAATTCAAGGATTTTCAGGCAGACGTAGTTTTTTCGTATGACGAGATGATAAACTATAAAGAATATGTCAAGAAATTCCCCATGGATAAAATTCTCCACTCGGCAAAGGAAAATGAATTTTCGAATTTTTCGATAATTTTCCTGACTACCAAATATAAAATCGAAAATAATCTATTACTATACCCATTGGAGCCTACCAGGATGGCATTGTCGATATACCAGGATGCGGCATACTATTTTTTTGAAGGATTGGAGAAATTGCAAAAATGGGCAAAAGAAAACCAATCTGATTCCTTGTTTACCTTTTGGGGGTGGTTGCATAAGGACTTTGATTTTATTTCAAACAGTTCATCATCCAGGCAGGAAGCATTGATGGCCATCCGTCCACTAACCGGGATATTGCTGTCAGTAGATGCGCCAGCCATGTTTATTTCTAATAGGATCTCGTTTTCTCCAGATTTTAATTTAAATATTCAGGGATGCAGAGAGAAATTTACAAGTACCCAAGCCAAAAACATCATCGAGAATTGGGAGAGTAGATTTCAGTCACAAGGTTCTATTATGGCATAACAGCATGGTTAAAAAATCACGGATCAAATATTTGAATCAGTTTGGAAAAATTGACGCTCGTCAAAATACCTCATTTTGTAAACCCGATTGACTGCAGCAAATATTACAATATTTACAGCAAATGGTACCAATCCATATATTGATTTGTTTATTGGACTAATGTTTGGAGAAGGAATAATAAATCCACTCAAAATCGAGTGTATCATTACACTTCCAATAAAGCCAACTAATTGAAGATATAAAGCTCCTTTAAAACGTCCAATTGGATTATTCAAATCGGTGAATAAGGAAAGAAAGACAATTTTGATTGTTACTGCCACAAAAGAATACTTGGTTAGTATTGCAACATACCAAGGTTGATCTGAAGATTTAATCAAGTTATCAATTAATGGGAATAATGGTCCAAGAATTAAATAGGAAATAAATATCACTGCAACAGAAGAAATTATTCTATCTCGTTGTGGATTAAAATTTTCTAGGTTGAGCGGAACGCCGACTATCTTCTCTAAAAGCCATTTAATCAAACCGGTACTATTTGAAACTCCGCATGAATAGTTACCATAGCTTTGTGTCTTCTTCGGGGAACCAATATTGCTGCTTCAGAATCAAAATCTGATAATACTGGGCTTTTCTCAGATCTTAGCAAATCTATTGAGAAAAAGCCAGGCATTTGTGCACCTGTCTTTTCAAATGAATCTGTTGAGAGTAAAATGCATGGTAAAAATTTATGTCCTTTTTTGTATAGTGTAAAAGCGCGATGGTAGCCGTTTCTTAGAAGAAATGTTCCATTATATTCAACAACTAACATTTGTGGTAGTCCAAATCCGTATATGAATCCTGTAAAGGTTCTCTTGGTTAAGGGATCTTCTCCACTAAGATTGCCTAATATTCTGAAATCAAGATTTTCCGTTAACAAAGAAAAAGTATTGTTTGTAGGATTAAACATTGACAGCACCTCTGTCTTTTGCATTTCATCTCTTGTGGGCAAACAAAATTTTACAGTGCCTTCAACGTCATCAGGCTCAGGAGCTTTTTGTATAAGCGAATTTACATATTCTGTGTTCAAATGCTTTTGAAAACAATGAATCTTATCTAATTCTACGAAAGCAAATCGTGCAGATTTCATTCCTATAATGTGTTCTTTGAAGGTGGCTTCGTTTTGGAGTTTATTTATGCGGTCTTGAAAAGCAGAACCTAGTTCTCTTACTTCAGGAATGACCTTATTTCGTCCAATTATCTTTGCTACGCGAGCATTTGCTGCCTTTATCTTTGATAACCATGAATCATTATTTTGTTCAAGTTTAACCCCACCTCCTTGAATGTATTGTAATGCACCTTGTTCCTCTTCAAAACCAAGTAAAGCGAGCCAATCTGAATAATGAATGGGATCACGGGTTGATTCGTCAGAAGCAGCTTGATTCATGCTAGTGGCACTTCTGTACGCACCTTTTGTTGCATCTACGATTCGTTCTTTTAGGTTTTTAGCCTCTGGAATGTAGTCTTCCAATTTTTTTTCTTCTTTCATGACGAGGCTATGAGATACAAGATATTAAATATGCTCACCATACTATGCATACCACAGATACTATTATCACTAACATGCACTTGTCATAACGTTACCTATTGTAAAAATTATCATGATGGTAAACGAATAATGATTCTCTCATGACAAAATGAATGAATCATGAACTATGCCATACTTGTGATGTAACATGACAACGATCTTAGTATTCTAAATTATTTTTTAATATCGTATTAATAGCATCTCTACGATTAACAAAATGTTCTTTTCTGTAAGTATTAACCAAATCTTCAAATTCTTGATTCGAGATTTCATGGTAAATAAATTTCTCTTCATATTCTATCCACAAAATCTCCATTTGCTCAGGAGTAAACTCAAGAATTTTTTCTTCATCGTTATTTACGATCTTTTCGACTTGCCTACGTTCAGCTAATGCCATGATAGAGAACACCTCACCTTCTACTTTTAATGAAGGTAATAGTGTTATACCCATGTTTTTTAATATAATTAGAAGATCATTACATGACAAGCATAATATTTTATGGTGGAGTTAAGGAGATTGGCGGAAATAAGATCCTGCTTGAAGATAAAGACACTAAGATCTTTCTAGACTTTGGCAAAAGTTTTGGTCGAAGAAGCAAATATTTTGAAGAATATATCAATCCACGTACTGCAAATGGCTTGGTCGATTTTCAAATTATGGGATTAATCCCTGATATTGAAGGGATCTATCGTGATGATCTTATGGCTATGGCCTACAAAGAACCGAGACCTCCAAAGATTGATGGTGTCTTATTATCTCATGCCCATGCCGATCATGCTGATTATATCTCATTTTTACACAAAGATATACCAGTTTACATGGGTGAAACATGCCATTTTATTCTCAAGGCGTTAGAAGAAAGATCGTCAAGGACTCTTGAAAAAGAGGTCTTGAGTTACGTTCCAAGGCCATATGATAGAAGACATAGTCCTATTCAAAGAACAATTCGAACATTTAGGACAGGAGACAAATTCAAAATTGGTTCACTTGAAATAGAACCAATCCATGTAGACCACTCAATTCCAGGCGCCTATGGATTTATCATCTATACATCTATTGGACCAGTTGTTTATACTGGAGATTTTCGATTGCATGGAAGACGATCATATATGACAGAAGACTTTCTTAAAAAAGCCAAACAAGTAAATCCAATTGCGTTGATAACGGAGGGTACACGCATACAAGACAGGAATATTGATGAAAGCGAAGAACAAGTATATCGAGAATCAAACAAAAAAATTTCCAATACAAAGAGAATAGTATTTGCTGATTTTAATTTCAAGGACATGGACAGGATGCATACTTTTTATAATATTGCAAAAGAAAATGACAGAAAATTAGTAGTAAAACTTAACGATGCCTATTTTTTAAAATATTTATCACAAATTCCAAAACTTGGAGTTCCAAAACTAGATGATGAACATATTATAATTTATCTTCCAAAGAAAAGAAGTGGAACATATTCTGATTCGGATTATAAATACAGTGAAACTCAATTTACGGATATGCCAAATACATTATCTGCAAAACAGATTGCATTGCATGAAGACAAAGTCATATGTGCATTTGGATTTTATAGTTTTACTGCTCTAATCGATATGAAACCACAGCCTGGAGCATTGTACATTCATTCTGCAAGTGAACCGTATAATGAAGAACAAAAAATCTCAGAAATAAGAGTAAATAATTGGCTTGAACATTTTGGAATGGAAAAATTTCAAAGTCATTGTTCAGGTCATGCTAGGGGTGAGGATCTTCTCTCAATAGTATCCGAAATTAATGCAAAAAACCTATTTCCAATTCATACTGAACATCCAAAAGCATTCGATTCTGTTTCTAAAAATATTATTCTTGTTCACGAGGGAAAAAAATATGATCTCTAGACATCTTTCAAAACAAATAATATTCAACATAAATACTACTTAAAGTTCAATAGATGATATGAAAAGTCAATATGTTGCAAACCTTGAAGAAGGTGCTGCAATAAATGACTATTTTGCTGTTGTTGCCAAGAACCGCTTTGGAAAATATTCGAAGGGTACATATTTTTCATTAGATATTGCTGACAAAACTGGAACAACTGCAGTAGTATTCTGGGGAGTTAATGAACAATCAGTGAAAGAGTTGTTTGGTTCAATAAAGATTAATGATATTATTTCGATTAAAAACGGATATGCGAAAACAAGTAGTTACTCAGGAAAAGTTGAAATTAATGTAAATGAAAATACAGGCCAAATAATTAAAGAAGAAAATTATGATTTAAGTGAATTCGTAAAAAAGGTAGAAAATCTTGATGCGTTCATAACGCAATTCAAAAAAGAAGTAGACAATATTCGAGACAATGATATAAAGAGACTTTTAAAATCGTTTTTTGATGATGGTGCTTTTATGAAGAAATATTCCGAGACTCCAGCAGCCAAAACGCATCATCATAACTATATTGGAGGATTGATTCAACATGTACTAAGTATGATTAATCTATCCAAAACTCTTGCAAAAGAGTATGAACCAGATCTGAATTTAGATTTGATGATTGCCGGATGTATACTTCATGATATTGGAAAAACAGTTGAATATGAAACAAAATCTGCGATTAATTATAGTATAACTGGAAGCCTTTTAGGCCACATTCAAATAGGTTCGAAAATGGTAGAAGATAAAATAGAAGAATTGGGAGATTTTCCAGAAATTTTGAAAAATAAAATACTCCATATGATTTTGAGTCATCATGGATCACAGGAAGCGGGGTCGCCTGTAATACCGCATTTTCCTGAGGCGACTGCACTTCATAAAATCGATGATTGTGATGCACAAGTAAAATTCGCGTTACAGGTTAAGAAAGAACTTTTAGAGTTAACTGATGATGAGATAGTGAAAGCAGGCAAAGAGTTTGGATTTATGTATATGAAATAATTTCCAAACGTTTTATAGAATTATTGATTTTATTCCAACATGGATAATACTATTTTAGAATATTTTCCATCTGAATTCAAGCCTAGGCCAATTCAAAGAGAAATTCTAGGACAAATCGAATTATATGAAAAATCAGGGTACAAAACAATAATTGTTTCTGCACCAACTGGAGTTGGTAAATCACCTGTAGCAATCACACTTGCAAACCAGAAAGAAAGGTCGTTTATTGTAACTGCTTCAAAACAACTCCAAGATCAATATCTTATGGATTTTAAATTTTTACGACCTGTAAAAGGTAAAGCAAATTTTGTTTGTTTCCAATTAATGGATCATGATAAAATTGACAAAAAAGATCTCCAGAAAGCATTTCAAAAAGAATTAACCTGTGATAAAGGACGCTGCAAAAGTAGTACAGTAAAAAATGAAAAAAAAGTAATTGAAAATTGCAAATATAAACCTAAAATAGATGAATTTCAGAAAGGAGAAAGCGATAGCACGTTTTGCCTTTATTATAAGCAAAAGTATGAAGCATTATTAGCAGATCATTCACTATGGAACTATTCATCATACTTTCAATTGATGAAATACAATAAGGAGATTTATGCACAGTATGTTGACAGACCGATTGGAATTTTTGACGAGGCACACACAATTGAAAACCAGATAACAAAATTCATGGGGATTGATATCTATGCAGGAAATTTAGAAGAATGTGAAATCGATATCAAGACATATGATTTGAATAAAATTGAACTTATTCTAATGTTACTTGAAAATCTGGCTAATTCATACAAGGAACAAATTGAAGAAATGAAAGAAAATAAGGCATTTATTGAAAACCCTAATATCATTGCCTTAACAAAATTAGAATCAAAATATGATCGATTTTCTAAAGCATATACAGATATTTCTGTAAACAAGGAAAATTTCGTAATTAACAATCCAAAAAGAGATAAATCTGGAACCTTCAAGTCGGTTTCTATTTCTCCTCTAGACATTTCTAATTATGTCGCAGAATTTTTTGATATACCATTAAGAATTTTCATGTCAGCAACTATAGATAAAGAGGGATTCTGTGAAACTATGGGGTTAAATGTTAACGATGTTGCATATGTTGATGCACCATACTCTCCATTCTTACCCCAAAATAGAAAAATAGAATTTCTCAATGTAACTAGGATAAGTAAGTCAAGATCCACCTTAGAAGAGGAGTTATCAGTTATCAAAAAGATTGACGAACTTTTAACATTGCATTCAAATGAAAAAGGATTGATTCTCACTTCTTCAAAGGGTAGATGTTATGATATATTACACAATATTTCACCCAAAAACAGGAAACGAATCAAAATTTGTCATAGCATAAATGAAATGGGGCAAACCCAAAATCAGATTTTACAAGACCATGCTAAGCAAGACAACAGTGTATTGTTATCTTCATCATTGTGGGAGGGTGTAGATCTAAAGGACGATCTGTCAAGATTTCAGATAATTGCAAAAACACCATATCCACCCCTTGATGACAAAAGAACTAAAATCAAAATGGCAAAATATCCATTATGGTATAAATCTCAAACAGTTGTTAAGATGTTACAAGGATTTGGTAGATCAATTAGAAACGAAAAAGATTGGGCAGTGACATACGTTCTGGATTCTTCTGCTCAAGAACTTCTAAATTTATGGAAAACCCGAATCCCAAAATCATTTCATGATGTAATATGGCCAAAAAAAGATTGATTCTTAGTAACCAGAGTCAATACCTCGTCTAACGTTGGTGGAATCCCTTTTTGATTACCAACATAAAGCGACGCGGCACCATTTGCAAGAAGTAACCGTTCCTTTGGATCTAAATTTGCAAGATATCCTACAACATTTGCAGCATCCCAAACATCTCCTGCCCCAGTGACAAAATGTGGTTCTACTGGAAATGATCCTGTAAATTCTACTTCTTTTCCATTTGACCAATAGGAGCCAAATGTAGCGTGAAGATCTATTGAACCGTGTACTTTCTTTGATAATTCCAGAACCAGTTTCCTTGTCTCTTCAATTCCAGAGATAGGTCCAAGACCGTGTTGTTTTGATAAGATATTGAATTCGTTTTCATTGAGACACAGAAAATCAAGATGTGAATTGAGCTCAGCCAAGGCTTCCTTGAACTCGCCAGGTCTTGTGGAAACGTCAGCTGGGTCCAGAAAATGAAGTGCCTTTTTTGATTTCTCAAATGCGAATTTGGCAAGCTCGGTCCCCTTCTCATTGCTTGCCCAGTTTGTAACAATAACAGCATCAGAGTTTTTGATTGCCAGTTGTTCTTTAGAGCCAAGCTTCTCTGGTCCAAAATTCTCGTTATCACCAAGATCAGACAGCATAATGTTTACAATGTTTTCACCGTTGCGAAATTCAAGCGACGTGGTTCTGCCAGGTTTTCCATTTATTACATAAAGTGATGCCTTCTCAAATTCTGAAAAAGTTTCCTTTAAAAGATTTGAGCTTGCCTTGTCTCCAAGTGTAATCAACGTAACAGGACACCCAAGTCTTGCAAGAGCATATGCAACATTTGTCGCATTTCCTCCCTTGAGGTCTTTTTGTGGAATCCCGCGAATACTTCCGCCAAGCTCGCTTTTTTCTAGAATTTGTGTATAGAGCTTGCCAATGTCTGAGATCTGAATTATTCTATCTAAGAAGAAATCATTTAGGACAACAACAGAGCCAACTAGGTTAAGATTTTGCAGTTTCTCTAACATCAATATAGTCTAGCCCATTGGCGGCATTGGTGGACCTCTTCCTCCACCACCTTTTCCACCAGAGGATGCAATTACATCATCGATTCGTAAAATCATGCATGCTGCCTCTGTTGCAGATTTTATTATCTGCTCTTTTACTGCAGCGGGTTCTATGATATCTAAAGAGAACATGTCTGCCACTCGAGTGTTTCTTGCATCTATACCAGTCCATTTCTTGCCCTGGCTTTGTTTTGCACGCAATGTCACCATCGTATTGATTGGGTCCATGCCTGCATTTTCTGCAATTGTCAACGGAATGATTTCAAGTGCTTCTGCATATTTTTTGATGGCAAGCTGTTCACGTCCCTCAAACCTGTCTGCCCAGTCTTTGAGATTTGATGAGAGATATTCCTCAGGGGCACCGCCTCCAGCAACTACGGCTGGTTTTTCAATTACGTCTTTTACTACCATTAATGCATCGTGTAGTGATCTGTCAACCTCGTCAACTACTCGCTGAGAACCACCTCGGATAAGTATTGTATTTGCTTTTGGATTCTTGCAACCTTCAATGAAGACCCATTTGTCTGTCTCTACTTTACGTTGTTCTACTAGTTCTGCAGTACCAAGGTCCTTTGGTGTCATGTCATCAATATTACTTGAAATTCTTCCGCCACAGGCCTTGGCAAGCTTTGTCATGTCACTTTCTTTTACTCGTCTTACTGATAAAATTCCCTGTTTTGCAAGGTAATGTTGAGCAATATCGTCTATTCCTTTCTGACATACCAATACATTGGCACCTATTTCATGAATTTTATCTACCATTGATTTTAGCATACGATTCTCTTCTTCAAGAAACATTTGCATCTGGGTTGGGTCGGTAATTCTAATTTCAGCACTCATCTCTGTCTTTTCGATTTCAAGTGGTGAATTTAGCAATGCAATCTTTGCTTTCTCTATCTTTGATGGCATTCCGCTGTGTACCACTTCTTTATCCAATACGATACCTTTGATGAGTTTGGTATTTCTAATGGAACCGCCTGCCTTTTTTTCTACCTTGATATTATCTAGATCTACCTTATTTCCTGCTTCTTCTTTTTCTACCACTTGTAAAATAGCATCAACTACTAGTTTTGATAACATATCGCTGTCTTCTGATACCAATTTTGATTCCATGCTGGTTTTAGCAACTTTGAGTAGAATCTCTCTCTCGTTTGGACTGACAGATTTTGCAAGCTCTTGTAGTAAGGCTAGTGCCTTCTCAGATGCTGCCTGAAATCCTTCAATGATTACGGTAGCGTGGACATCTTTTTCCAAGAGTTCTTCGGCTTTGGCCAAAAGTGAGCCGGCAAAAACAACGGATGATGTAGTACC
>CAYUTC010000049.1:0-11663 GCA_964447595.1 uncultured Nitrosopumilaceae archaeon | reverse complement strand
AGAAAACTATGCGTTGCCTATAAAAGCTTGTATAAAACATATCTGTTAATTAGTTAAAATGTCTGATGAGTTTCTAAGAATTGCAAGGCTGGAGATACAAGCTGAATTAGAAGGGCTGGAACAGATTGCAGCACGTTGCAATAATGATGATGATGTTTTCAAACACTCCAAAACAATAGAAGGTCATCTTCATAAGATCAAAGGACTAGCACCTATGATGGGACAAGAAATTATCGGCAATATTGCAAAACTTGCAGATGATGTGATGAAATATATCATGGAGCATGGAAGATTGGCTGATTCGTGTAACTTTATTTTAGAAACAATCTCAAATATGAAAAGTTGTTTTAACAGTCAGCAAGACTTTAACATGGAAGGTTTTAGAAAAAACATACAAAACAAGTTTCCTCAGATACGAATTTGATTATAATGCTGAATTTAAATACCAAAAATATTGAATGTAAACAAGAATGTCACGCATTATGATAGCAGATGATTCAGATGCAATTAGAATGGTTCTAAGAGACATATTGGAAATAGGCAAACATGACCTTGTGGCTGAAGCATCAAATGGTGTAGAGGTAGTTCAAGAATTTGTTAAAACAAATCCTGATCTTCTGCTTTTAGATATGGCAATGCCAAAAAAGGATGGTCTGACAGCACTCAAAGAAATAATTGCCATGAGACCGGATGCAAAAATTATCATGATTACTGCAAGTGACAATCAAGAAACTATGAAGGAATGTATAAGTTCAGGTGCACTTGCATACATTCTAAAACCATTTAATTTCCAAGACGTTTTGAAAGTAATTTATCAGGTACTAGGCTCATAAATTAGCAGGTTTGAAGCCATCACTTGTTATCCATTTTGCCTTTTCAAGAGTAAATTTATTGTTGCATTTTACACAGATAAAATCTTGAGCAGGTTCTGGAAATTTTTCATTGCAATCATTGCACAAGTAATAGTTTTCTATTGCTTTGTAATCAACCCCAATTATCTTGATTTCTTTTGAACATTTTGGGCAAGTGTTGTTTTTGTATGATTCGTCTATTGATACATTTCCACATTTGAAGTGTTCAATTAATTTTCCTTGTTTAAAGTTTGAACTATGGCAAGCAGGACATTTGAAATTTTGTGCTATTCGTACTGAACCACATTGATTGCATGAAATTTCTTTAATCTTTTCAATTCGAACCACTTTTTGTTCTGATTCTAGTTGTTTGATATATTCCAGCACTTTATCCATTTTGATGTTCGAGTATTCTGAGAGTCTAGCAGAACTAATTCTAGTTGACGTATGTAAAAAAGAATCAATTTTTTGTTTATCGCCTGTTTTTTCTTCGGTTATTTCGCTTTCTTCTTCAAGAGTTTTAATAATATTTTTTAAATTTTCGTATCTTATTGGTTTTTCAACATATTGGTATGCGCCATCTCGCATTGCTTCCCTGATCGGTTCATCATTTTTTGCATCTGCAGTTTCTATTATTATTTTGGCATTTGGTTGAATCGTAAATATGTTAGACATTACCTCTTTTGCATTCATATCTGGAAGGTGGAAATCAAGTAAAACTATTGGGACTTTGCCTTGATTTACAAGATCAGAAAATGATTGTATTCCAGCTTTTCCTGTGTTACATATGTGAATGTCTTTGTAACCAAGTTTCTTTAGAAACTCTGTTATGAGAATTGATGTAGCAAGACTATCTTCAATTATTAATACGTCATTTTTATCCAAAGTCAATATTTCCATATTTGAAAGTAGTTATTATTATCTTTAGATAAAAAAACAGGTATGATTAAAAAGTGCGAGATAGCCTGATTTAGCAATGGAAAGAATTGTAGTAGATACAAGCATCATCATAGATGGTGAAATTACAAAATTAATAGAATCAGGCACTCTCAAGGACTGCGATATAATTATCCCCGTAGCTGTTCTTGATGAACTCCAAGCACAGGCATCTCAAAGTAAAGATTACGGTTTTGTAGGCTTGGAAGAGATTAAGAAGATACGTGAACTAGCCGTAAAAAATAACATTACACTACGATTTGAAGGCCAAAGGCCTAGTATGGATGACATCAAATTAGCAAGACATGGACGTATTGATGCCATCATAAAAGACATTGCAAAAAAGAACAATGCCACGTTTTATACTGCAGATTATGTGCAAGCTCTAGTTGCACAAGCAGAGGGTGTAAAAATTAGTTATTCAAAACCAGAAGTTAAGATAAGCAATCTAGAATTTGAGAAATTTTTTAATGAACAGACGATGAGTGTACATCTCAAAGAAGGTACCAAACCTGTTGCAAAACAAGGAAAACCAGGAGTCTTTTCTTTGGTTGAATTGGAAGACAAAGTTTTAACAAAAGAATATTTGGAAGGCATTACTACTGAGATCCTAGAGGCATCAAGAGTTAATCAGACTGGAGTTATTGAGATTTCAAAGCCTGGGGCGCTTGTAGTACAATTCCGTGATTTTAGGATAGTAATAACACATCGTCCTTTTTCAGACAGTTATGAAATTACAATAACACACCCCATTGTTAGGATGACATTGGAACAGTACAATATTTCTGAAAAGCTTATGCAAAGACTTTCTGATAAAGCCGAAGGCATACTTATTGCAGGAACTCCTGGTTCTGGAAAGAGTACGTTGGCATCTAGTCTTGCAGATTTTTATTCAAAGCGTGGAAAAATTGTCAAGACATTCGAGTCTCCAAGAGACCTCCAAGTTGATGAAAAAGTTACTCAATATACCCATCTTGATGGAAGTTTTGAAAATGCTGCCGACATTTTACTTCTAGTTAGACCAGACTATACCATTTTTGATGAGGTTAGAAGATATCATGATTTTAGGGTATTTTCGGATTTACGCTTAGCAGGAGTTGGAATGGTAGGCGTGGTTCATGCAAATGCCCCACTTGATGCCATACAGAGGTTTATTGGAAAGATAGAGCTTGGCATGATTCCGCATATTTTAGATACTGTTGTGTTTGTCAAGGCAGGTCAAATCTCCAAGGTTTACGAATTGGAATTCAAGGTAAAGGTACCGACCGGTATGACAGAACAAGATTTAGCCAGACCTGTAATAGAAGTAAGGAACTTTGAAAACCATAATCTGGAATATGAAATTTACACATATGGTGAGGAAAATGTTGTCATTCCAATATCAAAAGAAGCAAAAAGTGGCGGTATTGAAAGATTGGCTGAATCGAAAATTAGAGATACAATTCGCAGATTTGATTCACAAGCAGAAATTGAGATCTTGTCCAATAACAGCATTAGAGTAAAAGTTGACAAGGATGTAATACCTTCTCTTATTGGTAGAGGGGGAGCTACCATAAATGAATTGGAAAAAACACTGGGGGTACATATCGATGTTGAATCAAAAAGTGAATCAAGTGGAGATGGTGAATGGTTTGAAATGTCAGAATCTGGTAACAATCTTATCCTAGAAGTAGATGCTGCAAAGACTGGAATGGAAGCAAATATCTATGTCAATGAAAGACATTTGGTTTCAACTCGAGTAGGTAAGAGAGGAAGAATAATTATTTCAAAAAAATCAGGCGCAGGAAAGAAGATAATCAATGCTGTCATGTCAAAGCGTGACATTAGAATACTAGTCCATCAATAAACAATCAAGAGATTTGGCAGATGGGCTAGTAAAGAAATACCTGGATGGTTAATCTTCCCTTTTATACTTCGTATATTTATCAGTGTACTAAACCACCATAGCCTAATCTCTTGATCAGAAATCTTTACCTTATTGTGATTGATCTTTACCATGGAATCTTAACTATCTACCTCAAAATATGACACAAATGGACGATGGACTCAAGACTAGTATTCATAAAATTAAGAGACTGAAGGATTCCGTGAAAAGACGTGCAGAAGTTTATTCATGTCTTGGAAATTTGGATGATAGGGGCACTGCACGTGCATTAGGCTCTTTGCAACGAGCACCAGCACCAGGTAAGAAGATTCAAAAAATTGGATTTATCTTGCTCTTTTCACCAGAACCATTTACTACTGTCGCTGGTGTACCAATGATTATCGCTGGCAGATATTTAGACAGAGTTTACAACGGTGCCACAATCGGCGACATTGGTCATGAAACAAAGATCTTTGCAAACAATATAACAGATTTCAAAGATAAGATTCGTTAGTTTGAATCTTACAACACTAGAATTTTTTGCATTAGTTTTTAACTAGATATCATACTCAATTTTTTTATGGCAACAAGAGGCCAAGTTCTAGTTCCAGTAATTATTGCAGCGGTAATAATAGGAGTCATAGGGGTATTATCCATACCTAAAGAATCCAAGCTTGCTGATGTTAACTTTCCAAGAGGCACGATAAAACTAGACAATGTAACATTGAGTGTTCAGATAGCAGAGTCTGATGCTCAGAAACAAAGGGGTCTGATGTTTCAAGATGAGCTTCCATATGATCAAGGGATGATCTTTGTTTTTGATCAAGAACAAGTTGTTCCAATATGGATGCTCAATATGCAGTTTCCATTAGACATCATATGGTTTGACAGCAGTGGAAATGTTCTTCACATATCAACAAATGTCCAGCCTTGCAAGTCAGCATTAGAAACAGCGTCATGTGCTGTAGACAATGGAGGAGGAAAAATGGCAAAGTATGTTTTAGAGGTAACTTCTGGGTTTGTTAACAAATTCAACATTACTGAAAATTCCAAGCTTCAGATAATCTCTATTTGATCTGATTTTTCTGAATGGTTTTGCTTAGCTCAGAAAACGCATCTCTTACCTCGTCAACTGCAGCTTCATCCTCTAGTGTACTGATATCACCAATATTTTCATTCATTGACACTGCTTTTAACAATCTGCGCATTATCTTTCCGCTTCGTGTCTTTGGAAGCTTTGATACAAAATAAAGCTGGTCAGGCGTTGCAATTGGGCCAACAGCCTTTCTCATATGCTCAATTAGTGCATCTTTTAGCTCGACGCTTGGGTTATTTCCTTCTCTTAGCACTAGAAATGCTATGATAGATTCGCCCTTTAGCTCATGTGGAATGCCACATACCGCAGCCTCTGCCACAGAGCTATGTGATACAAAACCACTTTCTAACTCAGCTGTTCCAAGTCTGTGCCCTGCCACCTTGAGCACGTCATCGGCTCTCCCAAGCATCCAGAAATAACCATCGCTATCTTTTATGGAATAATCTCCAGAATAGTACATTGTTTTGTATTTTGACCAATAAACTGTTTTGTATTTTTCATCATCTCCCCATAGAGACAGTAACATGCCAGGCCATGGTTCTTTGACAACCAAGTACCCTTTTGTACCTGCAGGCAAATCTTTTCCTTGTTCATCTACTACAGATGCTGTAATACCAGGAATTGGTTTTGTTGCAGAACCAGGTTTGAGTGTATATGTCTCAAGTCCTGGAACAGATGAGATCATTATCCCACCGGTTTCTGTCTGCCACCAGGTATCTACAATAGGACATCTTTTTTTTCCAATTACATCAAAATACCATTTCCATACCTCAGGGTTTATTGGTTCACCAACTGTTCCAAGCAGCCTAAGACTTGAAAGATTACACGAGTCTGGAATTGTATTACCGTATTTCATAAACAGGCGCAAAGCAGTTGGAGTGGTATAAAATATTGTTACCTTGTATCTTTGTATGAGCTCCCAAATTCTTGCAGGTGTAGGATGTATAACAGCACCTTCGTACATGACTTGGGTAGTGCCATGCAAAAGGGGTCCATATGCTACATAACTGTGGCCTGTAACCCATCCAATGTCAGCCGTACAAAAATAAATGTCAGACTCTTTGATATCAAAAACCCACTTGAATGTACTGTAAAGATGGGTTAGATAACCACCCGTTCCATGAAGTACACCTTTTGGTTTTCCAGTTGTTCCCGAAGTATACAAGATATACAAAGGATGTGTGCTATCGAGTTGTTCTGGCTCACAAAGCGTCGAAGCCTTTTCCATTAGGTCATTCCACTTTTTGTCTTTCTTGTTATAATCTACAGAATTTTTTGCATGCTCGTAAACTAGAACATTTTCTACAAAATCAAAACCTGTAATTGCTTGGTCAATGACTTCTTTTAGTTTAATTACTGTCCCCCGTCTAAAACCACCATCTGCAGTTATCACAACCTTGGATTTGGAATCATCAATTCTGTCTAGGATAGATTGTGCGCTAAACCCAGAAAAAATTACTGTGTGGATTGCACCTATTCTTGAACATGCTAGTATAGAAACAACAAGTTCCGGAATCATTGGCAGATATATTGTCACTCGGTCACCTGGTTTTACTCCAAGAGATTTGAGGACATTGGCCAGCTTGCACACATATTCTAATAGTTCGCCGTATGCAAACTCCCTTTTTTTACCATCTTCACCTTCCCAAAGTATCGCTTTTTTGTTAGGATGTCTTTGAACAATTACATCAAGAGCGTTATAGGATGCATTTATCTTGCCTCCCATAAACCATTTTGCAAAAGGTGGATTCCAGTCTAGTGTCTTTTTCCACTTTTCAAACCAATGAAGGTTTTTTGCTTGTTCTTCCCAAAATTTTACATAGTCAGAGGCAGCCTGTGTTCTTGTTTTAGTGTCATTGTTTCCAAGCCCTATTTGGTAAGTGGTTTCCAATAGTCATTTCTTGCATTCATCTTAAAAAAAAGATTCGCTCAAAAAGGAGGCTGGAGCGAATCTGCTTGTCCCACTAGACCTTCTCAAGAAGAAGATATTCTCTTAAGCCAGTCTGAGTCTTGAGGTTCTTCATCGCCATCAGCACCTATAGCAACTGGTTTTGGAGGTGATGCGGGGGGAGTATTCTGATCAGCTCCTACTGCAGTAGATACGGATGCCTTTGGTTGAGAAGTGGGAGAATTTTCCACCTTGCCAAGGTAGGAAACGGCGGCTGAATGCACATCCTGTTTAGGATTCTCTGTTCGCTCCAAATGTTCAACTGAAAGATCGTTGATGCGACGTTGGATGTTTACTATCTCTGCTCTCTCATGTTCTACATGTTCAATGATTTCAACAGTATGAGCCTTGACTGATTCGTACTTGGCATCAGATATCTCATTGCTTTTGTTTTGTAACTTGGCATCAAATCTCAGCATTCTGATTGACTTTAACTGATTGTCAAGTTCTACCAATCTTTGCTCTAGTTTTTCTTTGATTTGTTTTTCTGTCTCATCCAGAGTTAGTAACTTCATCTTATACTTCTCGTGGATCAATTCAGCATCCTCCTTCATGTCGTCGTTTTCAGATACGATATCTATCAGCGCGCGAATTCTGCGTAATGTTAGGCCCTTCTCTCGCAACAATCTCTGGGCATCTAATCTCCATCTAGGAATGAAAATTACGAATTGTCCCTGAACAACTAGTTGCTCGAATGGAATTTGTTTGAGTCCTTCAGAACCACAATCTATACCTACGGTTTGTACACTTCCGTCAATATCGGTTATGGTGCCTATGACCTTACCAATGTAAGTGCCATACATGTCTTTGACTTGCTTGCCGATAAACTCGACATCTTCTTTGCTCATTGGCAGTGAGTTTTATTTTTGATATAATCAACAAAGTGTTAACAAGGTTTTCAATTTTAGTAAGATCATTTTAGCTAAGTCTACCTCAGATTAACAAGAATTTTAGTAATTTTAAAATCACTAATTTGGTAATGGTACTACAATGATTACAAAAGAAGAACTAGACGAGATCCTCCATTTTGTTGCAAAAAGATGGGTTGACATGAGCCGTGATCCAGACCACAAGGCCTTTACAAATATTCCCACTGATTTTTGGATGAATTCAATGGGCGGAACTGCAGGCGAAGGCATATGGATAACATCACTTATGTATACTGAAGATTCCCAGGAAGCAGAATCTTTCAAAGAAGTCTTGATGCGATGGCAATCAAGACGCAATGCGATAAAGGAAGGACCGTCTGATCTTATACAGATTGGAAAAAAGTAGATTATTTATAATTGAATTACTTTCCAATCGTGTTGTCTGAATTTTCGGATTCTGAAAAAGAAATTCTGTTAAAACACTTTTCTAATGTAGATGATTCTGTGTTTGCAGTCATAACACCAAAACAAGTTGATCGTGGTGCACTGATGTCACGATATAGTAGGACAGACAAAAGTATGCGCAGGGTTTTTCTTGACGAGTTTTTGCAAAAAGAAAACCGTGGTGAAGAGTTCTACAATAAGGTCTTGTTAGAATATGGCGACGATTCTGTTGCAGAACTTGGCGAAGCTCAAATTGCAATAGAAGGACTTTCAAACATTGCAGTAAAAAAAATTGAAGATAGAAGAATTGGTTTGTCATATCTTGAAAAATCATCACGATATGTTGCATGGGACAAAAAGATCAATGGCAACTACAAGTTTCTCAGAGAAGATAACATCATGAGCTCAAAATACTCTGAACAATATTTGGAATCATGTAATTTTGACTTTGATGTTTATTCTAAAAACATTCAACCTATGATGTCTTTTATTCAGGAAAGAGATCCTATTGAAAATCAAAAATTTAGAGACTCGTCAGGTGACGAGGTTCTCTTCTCACACCTATCAAATGAGGAGGACATAAAATCAGCAACTAGGATATACAACGCTACTACAAGGGCAAAAGCTCTAGATGTTCTGAGAGGCATATTGCCTGCATCTACTCTCACAAATGTAGGAGTAACTGGCAATGGTAGAGCCTTTGAGTATCTTCTCACTATACTCTACTCCTCAAGCCTAAAAGAAGAGCAAGACTTGGCATCTAGGATTCATCGAGAGTTAGATACCACCATCAAGTCATTTGTCAAGCGAGCCGACGACAAATATGGCAAAGCGTTGCAGAAATACCTAGCAGAAATAAAGATCACAGCTGACTCATTTAACAGAAAATATCTCAAACCAAAAAAAACCAGAGATTTTATGGTGGATATGGTTCATTACGAACCGGAAAAGATGGCAGAAGAAAAGATAATTTCTGCACTCTTGTATGAACAATCTTCCGGAATATCGTATAGAAACATACTAGCTCAAGTTAAAAAAATAAACAAAACTACAAGAAAAAAAATCATTAAGACATTTGCAGATTTAAGACAGAATAGAAGATACAGACCCCCACGTGCTTTTGAAATGACAGAGTATACGTTTGATCTTTTAACCAATTTTGGAATGTTTCGTGATTTCCACAGACATCGAGTTCTAACTTTAGAAAGACAATTGCTTACAGCAGATCATGGGTTTTCCATTCCAGAAGAAATTTCTGCGCTAGGAATTAGAAAAGATTTTGAAGATTGCATGTATAAATCAAAAGAAGTGTTTGATCTATTACGAAAAAACATGCCAGAACAAGCACAGTATGTTGTAAATTTTGCTTACAAGTATCCTTATTTTATGCGACTAAATCTAAGGGAAGCAACACATCTAATTGAATTACGAACTGTGCCACAAGGCCATCCAGATTATAGAATTGCTGCACAGAACATGTTCAAGTCTATCAATAAAGCTCATCCCAATCTTTGCCAGATAATTAAATTTGTAGATCTGAAAAGCTATAGTTTGGAAAGATTGGAATCTGAAAAGCGAATTGAAGAAAAGCGAAAAAAACTTACCAAAACCCGCCCTTAGGAAAACGTTTTCCTGTCAAGTCGTGCCTTAGAAACCTTTCAGCATAGTTACCAAAGTCTACTGTTACTATGTAGAATCCTTTGCTTGGTTTGCCATCTCTGTATATGACTAACTTGTGGTCCCATTCGTAACCCAAAACGATACCTTCCCTACCATCCCTTGTCTTGACTACATCTCCCTCCCAGTAGGTAAGCGGAATCCCTGAAATCACTGGAAAATGTTGCCGCACGTGGTATTATACATTTAGTATTACTTAAGATATGCTTTATTATTATTAAGTAATACTTAATCCAAGTTATTGGCATTTAACGATTTTTTCTAGAACTAGGGCGGAAGATGTTTTTACGTCTTTAATTATGATAGAAATTTTTTTGGACATTATTTATTTTGTAATGTAATTTAACTGCCAAACCACTGTTCTAGTGTATGACTTTTTTTTTCTAATGATTTTTTTAGTCGGTTCAACGAAGTCTCAACTCTTTCTAATGAAAAGTTGCGTTCCTTTGTAAGATAATTTGTCATACCCTGATAATCAGTATTACCAAACTTTAACTCTGTGACTTCGGCAACTTTTGGTTTTAGAAATATCTCCCGAATCTGTTTATAATCTGTTTGAGCAAGATTTTCTTGAATTTGTGGAATGTCTTCGAGTTTTCCATATTGTTTTACTATTTTAAGAGCAGTTTTTGGTCCTATTCTTTCAAAACCATCAGGATTAAAATCTGTTCCAATCAAAATTCCAACATCTACTAGTTGTTCTCGTGTTATTCCAAGCTCTGATAAAGTCTTGTTAAGATCAATGATTTCAGGTTCTACCTCTATTGTTGTATTTCGGTTAGGTAGCTTGCGTTTGCCACTATTTGTAAAATTGCGTACTAGCCTTTTTGCTCCAAACAAGAGTGAATCAAAATCCTGACTTGCAGACGCATAGGTCATTCCTGTGATTGTCAAATGTGCTGCAGTAGCCTCTCCTTCAGATGGTGCCTGAATGAATGGGATGCCAAAAAATTCCAATAGTCGTTTAGAATCCTCTACCATCTCATCTCGAAGAATTGATGTTTGCTGGGCAAATTTTTTTGCCTCATCGTACTTGCCCTCACTTAGTGCTTTCTCATACTTGATTGTGGCGTCTTTTTTGATTTGTTTTCTTCGTTCTATCTCAGCTGACTTTAATGATGGCGGTTTTCCATCAAAAACATAAACTGGTTTTATACCAAGGGATAGAAAATTAACATTTCTATAAAATAAACCGCTAATATGGCTTGTAATTTTTCCACTATAATCGATTAAAGGAAGCCCATCGGGACCACGAATTATTGATAAAAACTGGTAAATTGCGTTGTACGCATCTATTGCAACAATTTTGGATGTAAATGATTCAAGTGTTGTTTTTTCACGTACACATAGAATCTTTAGATCTAAGCCCACAGGTTCACTTTACTATATGGTGCTTTTTGCTTTTCCTATTTTTTCCTGGCACCAGATTTAGATTCCCATCCTCTTTCGATTATTTCTTCGTAAATGTTTGAAAGTTTTGGGATAACTTCGCCTTTCTCTGCCGCTGTCTTGACTTTTTCTCTATAGTAATTTTCAATTGCTTTTGCAACCTTTCCATCAATTGTAATTGATATTCGTGTCTTGGCCAAATCTGTGTTCTAGAAGATGATTTGTAATTATCAATAATAAACTATCTATTATCAATTATTGCAGACTAGGGCATCAGAACAAAGCCGTCCTTTGTTGCCTGTAATCTTATGTGGTTTTCCTTTGGAAGTCCAAGCTGAATCAGAAAATCCTCCAAGGTTGCATCATCTGGAAGCACGTATTTTTTGCCTTCAAACTCAATTGAGACTGTCTTTTTTGTTAACGCTTCCATGTGACATTTTTATGATAGATTATCTACTTTATATCCTTTATTATATATTTGATCATCTGATCACTTTATTCTCATTGTATTTATGTACCGATATCGGAATCTTCACAGGTTGCCAGGTTAGCCAAGCGGTACGGCGACCGCCTCGAGATCACATACAAG
>CAYUTC010000048.1:0-11867 GCA_964447595.1 uncultured Nitrosopumilaceae archaeon | reverse complement strand
CCACCAAGGTATAATCGAATAAATAGTCCAAAGTTATCCCAGTCTCTATTAATGCTAAAATTTCAAAATAAGGTGGTCGTTGTTACAGGCAGCGGCACTGGCATTGGAAAAGCAATAGCAATCAAATTTGCTGAAAACGGTGCAAACATTGTCATTTTAGGTAGAAGAAAAGAACCTCTTGAAGAAGCTGCAAAAGAACTCAAAGATGTAATTGATAAAACCAAAAGCGGTGCACATGTTAAGATCTTTCCAGGAGTCGATGTCAGTGATGAAGAAGGAGTCTCACGTATGTTCGAAGACCTCAAAAAATCTGGGTCTGTAGATATCGTAGTCAATAATGCTGGCGTTTCTGGGCCGGTAACATGTTTTGCAAATGCACCAATGAGCGAGTTTAAGAGTACTGTTGGAATTCATCTTACTGGAACCTTTTGGACTTCGGCTCAAGCAATCAAAGCTATGAAGCCTGGAGGAAAAATTATTACAATATCTACTTTCTTTGCTGAAGAGAGACCCTTTGAGCAAAGACCATACAGATTCCGAAGTCCCTATACTGCATCACAGGGAGCCAAAAACAGATTAGCGGAGGCCATGTCATGGGAGCTTGTCCAAAAAGGAATAGTATCAATTGCAACAAATCCAGGCCCAGTTCATTCTGACAGGATTTACAAAACTGTCTACCCAAAGGCTGCGGCAGAATTCATGCGAGTCAGTGGATTTGAGAACCTAACTCCTCATGAAGTAGAACAAGTAAACAGCGACATTTTACCGTTATTAGGAGAGGCTGATAACATTGTGAAATCTGGAATAAAACAAGCTGCTGAAAAACTAGCAAGAACTAGAGGAGTAAACTCTGAAGATGAGATACAAAAACTTGGAACTACCATTTCTTCACTCTTGTCAAAAATTCAACAAATTGCAGAAAAAATTCAAGCCAATACAAGTAAGATGATTGCAGACGAGCAATTTCTCTCCCAACCCCAAGTAGCCGAAACCGTTCTTGCGTTATGTGATGATAACATCTCAAAAATTCTCAACGGTAAAGTGATTCCAGGCGACAGGGTATTTTATCCTGTTAAACCCCACATAGCAGCCTCCATTCCAGAAACTCAGCCAAATTACAAATCCAAAGTTGTCGTCTTTGTGGTCGATTCCACTGAAGAATCAGACATATCAAGAGTAGAATTTCTTGCACAAAATATTGAAAACAATGGAGGAAAAACAGTTATTTTAATATCTCAAACCAGTACAAAGGAGACAGCAGAAAGACTTTCCAAGTTCCATTCTCATGTCATGGATATTACAAACCAAGAAAACATGAAACGAATGCTAAACACTGCAACACAAAAGATTGGACCAATCAGTACTGTAGTTTATGTTACAGGCAACGCGCCCCAAGGTTCAAAGCTTACCGAAGCTTCAAGAAAACAATGGGATGGCCTAGTTGACAAGTTCATAAACACGCCAGCATCTGTCGTACAAGAATGTCTGAATGGGTTTGTTCCACAAGGATCAAAAAATCCTCCACTTTTCAAAGACAAGGAAGGCACTATAATAATAATTGGACCTGATATGCCTGTTGGGCCCAAAGTAGGTGGAGCGGACAGAGCAAGAGTTGAAGTATTCAGAGGAGCGCTAAGACCATTTACTACAACTGTAAACCAGGAGCTAAGTGATGTTTTAAAATCAAAAATACGAATCTACCTAGTATTGCCTGGTAGCATAGATGGTACAGAGCCAAACAATTCAAAAGTCCTAAATGCCATAAATTATTTTACCGCAGGAAAAGCTGTTGGCAACTCTGAAGTAATCTACTATCCTGATGAAATAAGATCCTAATGAAAAAGTTCTCAGAGCTCAAGGTAGGCGATGAGTTCTTATCTGAATGTAAGATCTCCTCTGTGGAACTAGAAAGTTATCTCTCATTTTCTGGGATAAAAAATGTAATTTATGAAAACAAGCAATTCTCAAGCCAAGGAACAATGGTGTCTGGCAGAGCCATCTTATCAAGAATGGAAGGCGAGTTTACAAGATTAAAAGAAATGTACGGAAATCTCTTGATTTTTTATGGAATAGATGGAGATCCTTCCTGGAATAGCAGGCAGACCAGATTTCTCAAGCCACTTTATACTGATGAAACTCTGAAAATAAAATTTAAAATCTCAGACAAGCGAGACCTCAATGACGAATTTGGCCTATTAGCAATTGATTTTGAGGGTTCAAAAGAAAATGGTGATATTGTTTTAATTTCAAAAAGAAATCTCTACCAGATGAAAAAGATCCCGCCACAAAAATAGAAGCCACTTGACTAGTGCGCTTGAGAGTTGAACGAATCCATGAAGAGCTTGATTGCTGTAGCTATTAATACGATGGTTACAAATATTCGAAGTTTTCTTTCTTCTACTTTGAGTGAAAGTTTGCTACCAATCAGGCCTCCTGCAAATGCACCAGCCGAGAGCAATCCTGCTTGAACATAGTCAGGATGACCAAGTATTGAGTGAACAATCATTCCAGATGCAGCTGCAAACATCAGTATGAACTGGGAGGTGGGAGCCGCCATCTTCATAGAAAGACCAATGCCAATTACCATTAACGGAACAAAGACTGTTCCTCCACCTATACCAAACAAACTGGAAATTATTCCAGCAAAAAAGCTAGCACTTACTGCAAATACCATCATTTGTTTTGAAAGATTGTATTCTTTTGGTTCCATTTTCCTTCTTGCATATATGTAAATGCTAGAACCAATCAGTACTATTCCAAATAACAATTTGAACAAGGGAGGAGACGTGATGTCAGTAAGATAGGCTCCAAGTACTGTACCAGGTATTGAAAGTAATGCAAGTTTTAGCCCAACGGAGTATACTATTCTTTTTTGTCTTGAATATGATAATGTAGATGCAACTGCATTACAAAATGCAGCAAAGAGGCTTTCACTTGCTGCAAGTGGTGGTGAAAAACCAAAAAAAGTCAAGACTGGCACCACTACAAATCCTCCGCCTAGGCCAATCATGGAACCTATTATTCCAGCTACAAGACCTAGAGGAACAAGCCACAGATTTTCAAACAATGTTACCACAAAATGAAATTACCACAGATTAAGTCAGTGCGTCAAGCTTAGTGAACCCAGAAATGGAGTTAATTACTTGGCAACGAGTAGCTTCCACACATAACCAATATTATTTGTGGATAGTTCAATTTCAAAGTGAACTCCCCCCAAGGGCACACCGTTAGTAGTACTGTTTTGTTGCGTTCCCTTTAAATGAAAATCACGTTGTGCATCCATCATTGCTGACAAGGTACTATAACCACCAGGTTTTGTCTTATCCCAACATTGGCATATTGTTTCATTTACAACATCACCAAATACAGTCTTGATTAGATTAAAATTGCTAAATGTTGGATTCGTTTGTACTGCCGTTATTACTAAGACGGGTGCTGCATTGGAACCTACCATGTTAATACTGCCAAGATAATTGCCATGAAAGTCTTTGAGTTCTGTTGAAGTACAGTATTCTATCATAGCCTGCTTAGTCTGATTTGAAAGAAAGTTACAATATCGATTGATATCAGCTCGAGTGCCCAGTTTTATAGGGTTTGACATGTTTATTTGTTGATTAAATAAGGTACTTTTCAAATCAGAATTTACACCTTCATACGAGAGTGCCAAGAGGTACGGGTCAAGTGGAGATTTATTTTGTGCACTTTGTGGCACGTTAAATTGAGGAATAATTATGATAGCAGCTGCTATACCTGCGGCTACAGCAATACCAATGTAAACATATTTTTTAGATTTCATGTTATCTGTCTCAAGTTTTTGATGCTTTAATAAAGCAATCTACAATCTTGTTAATCTTAATTAATGCCAAGATGTGTCTTGTGGATGTTGCGTATAATATTATGCGGTTTTGGTGTAGTGGGACAAAATTTTGCTAAACTTTTACTATCAAGGTCTGAAGACTTGTATGCAAAGCATGGACTCAAGCCCAGAATTATTGGAGTCTTTGACAGTAAAGGATCTGCAGCTTCTTCTGCTGGACTTGATTTGAACAGATTGCTTGATGTGAAAAAAAAATTTGGAAACATAAGAAAATATCATAACAAAGAAAAAGATGCTAACGGTCTTGACATGATAAAAGGCATGGACGCCGAAGTTCTCATAGAAACTACACCTAGTAACTACAAAGATGCTGAGCCAGGCATGTCACATATTGTATCTGCAATGAAAAAAGGATTGCATGTGATTACTGTAAACAAGGGTCCCTTGGCTCTTGCATTCCCGTCATTAATCGAGCTTGCAACATACAACCAAGTGCAGCTAAAATTTAGTGGCACAGTTGGTGGCGGTACACCCATACTTGATTATGCGAAAAATAGTCTAAGAGGAGAAAGGATTCTTTCTTTTCAGGGAATTCTAAACGGTACAACAAATTACATTTTAACAAACATGGCAGGAGGAATGACGTTTAAGACAGCACTTGCAGATGCAAAAAAGAAAGGCTACGTTGAAGCAGACGAATCCCTTGATATAGATGGTTTTGATGCAGCAGCCAAGTTAGTCATACTTGCAAACTGGATAATGGACATGAAAGTTACTATGAAGGATATCCATCGCACAGGAATTAGAGACGTTTCCACTTCTGATATCAAAAAGGCAACAACCCACAAGTCTGCAGTAAAGTTGATTGCTTCTTGCGATACAGGTTTGGAGGTTGCACCAAGGGAAGTATCGCTTGATGACCCACTTTGTGTTAATGGCACCCTCAATGCAATCACATTTAGCTCAGAGCATTCCGGCCAGCAGACAATAATTGGCCGTGGTGCAGGAGGCATGGAAACTGCAAGTTCAATATTGCGTGACTTGTTAGACATAAAACAGGAAATGTCTAGAATTTGAAGTCTCATCCGCTTTCAAAAAGTGATAGCAATGAGATCGTTGCAGACATCTCGTCTCAGTGGAAGATGCAGATACCAAAGACAAAGACGCTTATCTCACATGAAGTTGATGAGAATACCTTACTTATAACCAGTGAAGACTTTACAGCTATACGAATCGATAAGACATATCTTCCCTTGTTATCAGAAACATCATTACTTGAAAAATTTCCAAAGGTTACAGTTGATGCAGGTGCGATAAAATTTGTCTGCAATGGTGCAAATGTAATGAGGCCTGGAATTAGAAACTATACAGAATTCAAAAAAGATGATCTTGTCTGTGTTGTAGAAGAGACTCATAACAAATTTCTTGCAGTTGGAAAGTCTCTTGTATCAAGTGAGGACATGTCAAACATCACAAAAGGTGAAGTGGTAAAGAATCTCCATTATGTTTCTGATAAATATTGGGAGTCTGCCAAGCTCTTAAAAAAATAAATCTAGTTTTCTGTAAATTCTCGTATTCCGTTCTTGTCTGCAACAAGTATGTCAATTCCTTCCCCACTTGCTGCATCACGCATTATTGCAGATTTGATTGATTTTATTGCTAGTGTTACAGCTTCTTTTTCTTTCATGCCTTTTTTGTATTCTTGGTCCAGTACACCTAGTGCCATCTCTGCTCCTGTGCCTACTGCAGCATAATCGTCTGGCAGTACAGAACCAAGAGGGTCTAGCGTGTAAATTGCAGCCTCGCCGTCAACACCGCCCACTATAACTTGGGTCAACAACGGAAAGAATCGGCGCTCATACATGAGGCTTGACATCATTTTAGCAACAGAGTTTGGTGGAATCTCGCGTTTTAGTTCCATCTTCCTGATTTTAGTTAGCGCCCGCATTTGCAGACCAAGAACCTGCATGTCTGCCACCATTCCTGCACAGCAAGCACCGACATGATCCGTTATTGGAAATGTCTTTTTTGTACTCTTGCTTACTACAAAGTTGCCATAAGCAATCCTTCGCTCGCTTGCCAAGACCACACCACCATCAAAAGTAATTCCGACTGCGGTTGCGCCTGGCATGTACATATAGGCCATATCAGGACTGCAAGATGAGCACAATAAAGGCCTTTCTCTAAAATTCTATAACGATCAAATTTAACTCACTGACTAAATTTTCTCATTATTTTACAGATACATTTTGTTGTTTTTCTCAACAAGTCAATTCTCGCAAATTCATTGGGAGAATGAATTCTAGAATATACGTAGGTGCTTCCAACTGATATGCATGGAGCATCAAGTATTTTGGCAAATGAATACATTGGTCCAGTCCCAGCAGAGGACACACTTACTATTGAACTTCCAAATGAATCATCTGCAGCCTTTTTTACTATGGTAACAAATGGGTCAGTCAGATTGGTTCTTGATGCTGCCTCGCCGTGAATCATTTTTACTTGAATGTCATCAAATCCATTTTCGTGAAGATGTTGTTTGAGTCTTGCAAGCTGTTTTATTGGATTCATTTTTGGCACCAATCTAAAATCAACTTTTACCAATGCCTTTGATGGAAGAACTGTTTTTGCTCCTGGGCCTTCCCAGCCAGACGAAAACCCTGCAATGTTGCACGTAGGTGCACCTACTATTGCCTTGCGAATTTCTATGCCTTTCTTTTTTCCAACAAATCTACTAATACCATATTCCTTTTTGAAAGACTTTTCATCAAATGGTTCAGAGGCAATCACAGAGAGTTCCTTTTTTGTAAAGCTATCAACTTCTTTGTACCAGTCTTTGATGAGAATTCTTCCATTTTTGTCCCGTAGTGTTTTTAGTGCTTCAACTAGTTTCCATGCTGGATTTTCAATTAGTACGGCAAGGCTAGAGTGAGCATCACGGACTGATTCCTGCATAGACAGCTCAACATACAACAAGCCTTTCATTCCTAGGCTGATTATGGGTCTGTCTTTTTCATCAACATAACCAAACTCCCAGATTACACCGTCACAGGATAGCTTTTTTTGGTATTTTTTCAGGTACTCTTCGACATGCATGCTGCCAATTTCTTCTTCACCCTCTACTAGGAATTTTATGTTGCATGGCACATCTTGTGTTGTTTTAAGAAATGCCTCTACTGCTTTAATTCTGGTAATTAGCTCCCCCTTGTCATCTGCAGAGCCACGCCCATAGATCTTGTTTCCTTTTATTTTTCCGCTAAATGGTTTGTCATCCCATAACTCAAGTGGTTCTTCTGGTTGCACATCATAATGATTATAAAACAAGATTGTTTTGTTTGGGTTTTTCTTTGACCGTATCTCTCCATAAACTGCTGGTGGTATGTTTTTACCGATACGCAGTATCTCTGATTTTATTCCTGCTTTTTTCATAATTTGGGCAACCAATCTAGCACATTCTTCCAGTCCAAGATTTTTTGCAGACACACTTGGTTGTCTGATTAACTTTTGCAAGTCAGAGATTAGCCCAGGCATGTTTTTGTCTACATATTTTTCTTGCATAAAAAATCACTTTATTCTATCAAATGGCTTCATTGCAGGTGGAATAAAATCCATGAGATCTGTTGCTACAATGTGTAATCCATTTTTCTTTTGTGCTAGTGCACCTGCTTTGCCATTTACAAATGCTGCTGCAGATGCTGCTTGTACAGGATTCTTGTTTTTTGTCAACATTGCAGCAACTATTCCCGATAACACATCTCCAGTTCCACCAACTGTCATAGAGGCAAGATTTTTTGGGTTCAAGAAAGTTTGAGTGCCATCAGATATCACATCAGTTGGACCCTTGAGAAGGACAATCACCCCGTTATCTTTTGCATATTTTTGTACTGTAGTTGTTCTTTGTTTTACGTTGTCTGCAGGAAGTTCACCAAACAGTCTTTTGAACTCACCTGCATGAGGTGTAACTATGACTTTTTTGTCTTTAATTTCTCCCAGTATTTCTGGAACAAGGGAGCTAGCATCAAGGGATAACATTACCGCTCTGTCAAGTAGCTCTTTTACAAGTATCTTTAGTGCTTCCCTGTCTTGGATTCCAAGCCCCATCCCTATTGTTGCAGAATCAAGTTCCTTTGGGATAATTCCAATCAACTTTCTAACCGCACCTCTTGTGAGCTTAGAGTCAACCAACGGAACTACAATTAGATTTGGAGAATATGCTCTTGTTGCAGTCACGTTGATTTTGGGTACACATGTGTAAACCAGGTCAGTACCCGCTCGGAGTGCTGCAAGCGATGAAAGAATAGGAGCGCCGTGGTAAAGATAACTTCCTCCAACTACCAAGACCTTGCCATTTTCTCCCTTTCTTGATGATGATTTTCTTGGAGGGATGAAACTTTTAACAATAGTAGCCTGAAGAACTTTGGCCAACAAATCTTTTATTTTTTAAGGGTGGATAAACCTTCGTCTTCAGATTCCTCATCATGGTCATCAATTTCGACGGTTACTTTTTTTCTAAGATCTTTTGGGGTTGTAACCTTTCTTGCAAAGGCAACATATGTGGTATGCCCTATGCCACGAAATGAGTGTCGTGTCTTTCCCTCTCTTGCCTCAATTGTTCTTACTATCTGTTCGGTGCATTCCATATCAAAAAAATCATTTTCCCATAATGCAGCAGCTAGCTTTTCAAGTTGGTTCATTGTTGGACAAATTGCTACAAAATATCCGCTTCCTTTGAGCATCTTTCTTGCCTGAGGAACCACTGTCCATGGATCCCCCAAGTCTACTACAACCATATCAACACCCACTTGAGGCATTTTTTTGGCATTTTTAATGTCTAACTTTTCCATTGTGACATATTTTGATACTCCAGCTTTTTCGATATTTTTTCTTGCAATTTCCATAAAATTTTCATCCACATCATAGGTATACACATGGCCTCGTGGTTTTACAAGACTTGCAAGAAAGGTAGTAAGTGAGCCGCTACCTGTCCCAATCTCTACAATTTTTTGTCCGCTTTGCAATCCGGTTCGTGCAGCAATGTAGCCCAAGTCTTTTGGATAGACTATTTGCGTACTACGCTGACTCTTCATCACATAATCATATACAGTAGGCTCCAAAAGGTAGATTATCTTGCCTTTGTTGGTCTTAATTGCACTGCCATATTCTTTGCCTATCACTTTTTTGTGATCAATTATTCCCACATGTGTATGGAATTGTTGTTTTTTTGATACTTTCATTAACCATTTTTTTGAATCGTTGAAAAAGAATAATACGTTATCGTTTTGTTTTATTTTCTTCACAAGTAAACCTGATTTCATATGGATAATAGTATTTCCAAATTTAATTTCAATTACATTCTGTCTGGTGTATCTATTCCTAACAGAAATAGTGCATTACCAAGTGTTTCCCTGAAGGATAAGACAAGACAGAGTCGCGCATTTACCAATTCTTTGCTTTCAGCAGTCAGAACTTTGACATGTTCATAAAATGAATTGAATGCCACAGCGAGATCATAGCAATATTTGGCAATTATCTTGGGCGAGAAATTCTTTGCCGAGTCTTCAACCTGGATATCAAATTTACCTATTGCCTTTGCTAATTCTCTCTCATGTACGGTTCCCAGATTCTCAAATGACACTCCCAAGTCCGGTTTCTTGCCTGCCTTTTCAAGAATTCTTGTGGCTCGTGCAAAAGCGTATTGCAGATATGGACCTGTGTCACCTTCCAAGCTAAGCGATTCGGTCATATCAAATGTAATTATCTTGTCAAGGTCTTGTTTTATCATGGCATATCGTAAAGCGCCAACTGCAACTTGTTCTGATATTTTTACCAGTGTCATTTCATCAAGCTCTGGGTTTCTCTTCTTGGCTTCTTCATATGTTCTTACCCCAAGAATATCCAACACATAATCAGCATTAACATAGAGTCCTTTTCTGCCAGACATCTGCACTGATTTGCCACCAGTATCAAGGTTGAGCTTTTTTGCAGTATCTGCACTCAAGGTAACTGATTCGTATCCAAGATGTACATATGATTTTTCTTTTGATGCAAAATCAGACATTATTTTTGTAATAATTTTTTGAAGCCTTGATTGCCTTGAATCAATTATAGTTACTACAGTATCTCCCATGAAATTCATTTTCACACCAGTATTGTTCAGTGTTGTTTCCCACAGTATTCTGTTGTTTTTCTGTACGGCATATTGTTTGTAATAAAAGGGATCATCTAGTATTCCAAGTTTCCAAGCCGCATACGGAATGTCTTTTGCAATATAGGTTGCTACTCCATTGCTTCTAACCAGTATCTTGTCTTCATCTACTTTTGACTCGGATTTTATTACCCAGCAACCAGCGTTCTTTCCTTCTGTTTCAAGATATACCATTCCCATGGATTTCATTTTTTCAAATGCTATCTTCCATAGATGAGAGCGAATAATTTGTGATTCAAAGTTCAGACAGTCGTATGTGGCCCCTAGTCTCCAACAGGTTTTAAGCTGCTCTGCGAGAACTCCGCGGGTTATCTCATCTCCAAATTGTGCAATTTCTGATGTCCCCACCTCAAGTTCTTTGAGTACAAGTGATCTCTTTTCTGCAAGAAGCGGTTCTTTTTCATATCTTTCTGTAATGTTTACGTATACGATATCACCACAGTAATGATCAAATTTTTGCCCTTGTGATGGCTCTATAGAAAATCCACCGTATTTGAAACCAACAATGATATCAGCTACCTGAAGACCCGAATCGTCAACATAATTTAAGACATGGACATTATAGTTGGCTTTTTGCAAGATTCGTGTGACAGTATCACCAATTATGATATTACGTACATGTCCTATGTGTAATGCTTTGTTTGGATTTACACTTGTATGCTCTACTATAATTTTAGAATTTTTTCCAAGATCAAATGTTCCATAATTTTGTTTGACTGATAATTCCATTACAGATTTGATTAACACAGGATAGTTTGCAATAAAATTGAGATAACCTGAAACATGTGCATTTGCGTCAGATACCAAGGTTACTTTGTTTTTCTTGTATTCTTTTGCTATTGATTCTGCTATATCAAACGGTCTTTTTTTGAGCTGCTTTGCAAGTAAAAATCCTATATTACAGCTTACGTCACCAAATTCAGGTTTAGACGCTTCAGACAGGTCAAAGGGCACAGATGGATAACCTAGGTCTACACAAATTTTTTGTACATTTGACCGAATTTCATCAAAGAGTAAGCGCAGAGTCATTGTTTTATTCCGCTACAAGTTTTAGTTGAATCTTTTCCAATGCTTCAATTACCCCATCACCAGCATGACCTGAGACAACTATAGTTGCCTGCGATTGTACCTCTGTTGAGGCATTTCCAAGTGCTACACTTGTCTGAGCAAGCTTGAAAAGCGGTACGTCTGTCTCACTGTCTCCTATTGCAATAACATCATCCTTTTTTGCCGAAAACATCTTCATTACCTCAAGAAAGCCATTTGCCTTGTTGACTCCCTTTGAATTAATGTGATATGCATACATACTGTCAGATAGTTGTACATCAAAATTATTTTCAGTCAAGACCTTTTTTCCCAAATTTATATCAAAATTTCTTTCTAAAACCACTTCGGTGATACGAGGAAAGACTGGTTTTTCCACAACATCAGGAATCTTTGTTTTTAGAAACTCAAATGCCTTTTGGCATTCTTGTTTATTTCCTATTAACTTGTGTTCGTTTGGCGCAGATGTTATGATACCGCCATTTTCACCTACTGCAATTCTGGTAGTTCCACCAAATACTGATAAAACATAGGCTTCAATGGAGGATCTTCCAGTTACATAAATTACCTTGTGCCCAAGCTTGACCAAATATCTAAGTGCAGCTAGTGCATCAAGGTCAACTCTGCCTCCTTTGTTATCTGTAATGGTACCATCAATATCGACTGCAAATATCTTGGGTTTCATTCAAATCACATATGGGACTGGGCATAATAACTGTAATAGGTAAAATAATCAACTAGCTAAAATATTCATTTTTACTTGAAAAATATACTATGACTAGAAAAGGCAAATTATCTGAA
>CAYUTC010000047.1:0-12385 GCA_964447595.1 uncultured Nitrosopumilaceae archaeon | reverse complement strand
AATAATTGCAGTATCTGCAAAGACTGGGCAAAGATTTATGCCAAAATACTAGAACTACAAGTCAAATTTTCTTTTATCAATACATAAATACCACGATCCGGGAGTATTGGCTAGAAAAATGAGAGCAACAAGCGTCTTTTGTGCAACACTAGTTGCAATAATCATAATTTTGGGGGTTTCAGTTATGATATTAATTCCAAAGCAGACTGAAGCTGCAACCTGTCCTGCTGGACAGTGTCCAACATCTTCAGATACGCTCACAAATGTCAGTATTAATCCAGCCTCGGGCTCTGCTCCATTACTGGTCAAATTTGGTGTTTCATATTCAACTTCAAGTGGTGTACGGAGTGTAATTTGGGCATTTGGTGATGGAAGTTCTCTTTCAGGTAATTTTACAAGCACTACTCATACCTACAAGAGTGCTGGAAATTATACTGGTACTGTAGAAGTCGATTTTAAAGATGGACAAACTGATCATCAGTCTTTTAATGTATCCATATCTGGCACAATTGGACCAACAATAACTGCCAATTCAACTGGACCGTGCAATACGGCATATTGTTATTTTCAGCAAGAACATAACACTACTTCAGCAGCTGTTGCAACAAGCCAACCTCCACTTGCAATAGCAACCAATTCACCAACGTATGCTCAGGGAGATTCCATAATAGTGCATGGCGCAGTCAAGGACACAGAGCTATCAAATGCGACAGATGTTACTGTCAGAATTATAAACCCGTTGAAGAATTTGGTGGCCATCTCACAGTTCACACCAGCTTCGGATGGAAGTTTTTCAAAGACAATTCTTGCCACTGGCCCATTATGGACAACAGCTGGCAATTATTCTGTAATTGCACAATATGGCCCAGCAACAAATGCCAGTACTAGTTTCTATTTTAGCGGCGGTAACGGTCAACCCATTATAAACAAATTACTAAATGGCACTTATGCATTGCAAGCAGGCCAAGTAATGTACAACATACCATGGACAATACAGGGTGGAACAATTCAAAGTATACAAGTCAATCCGAGTGCATCCTCACTTATAATCACTATTAGCTCTACATCAGATGGTTCACTAACTGTAGATTTACCAAGAGCACTCATCGATTCTAAACAACAACCACCCACAACAACAGGGGTAAACCAAACAATGTCAACTCAATATAATCAAGCCGAGTTACCAGATCAGCCGTTTATTATACAGATTGCTGGAAAGAACATACAAGCTAGTCAGACATCACATCCCAATACAAGAACATTAGGAATTCCATTCCACAAGGGTGATACTACAATATACATAATAGGCACAATTGCTGTTCCAGAATTTGGTCCGATCGCAGCTCTAGTACTTGCAATTGCAATAATATCAATAATTGCAGTATCTGCAAAGACTGGGCAAAGATTTATGCCAAAATATAGATTTTAAACACCACAAAATAACAACCCAATTACATCAGAACACCAATTGGAAATCATGATTATTATTACACCCCTATTGCATAAGATATAATGAATTTTGAATTTGAAGAATTTGCTTCTGCTGAAGACATTTTTGTTTACATGTCAACTATGGCTCCACCAATGAAAAACATGTTACCAATAAATTCGTACAAAGGATATATTTTTTCCATGATACCTCTAAATCCTAGTACTGGGGATTCTTATCTTCTAGTATATACCAAAGGAAAGCTTGAAGGAAAGCTATTAGAATTTGATATGAATTTAAAGAAATTCAAAATAGTAGAGACAGCAGAAAGAACAGACAAGAATTATTTTGTTGTTCTAACACCTAAAAGAAATACTATTGCAGATGCTGCAATCAAAGAATTAGAAAAGTCTACCTAGTATAAGCTGGGGCATTAACTGACCTGCTTCTGGCATATTTCTCCATAATATCTTCTGGAAGTTTTCCATTGAACAACTCTTTGCATAAGCCTCGGAGATAACGCATTATTGCCCAAGTTCCAGCCTTTATCATGCTGTACATTACTGGCTTCATCAGTGGACCATAAGTCTTGTTTCTAAGAATTATAGGAATGATATCATTAATTACTCTCAGATTATGTTCCCAACATTTCCAAAATAGTGTAAACTGAGCCTCATTTAGATTACCAAAGTGCATTGAGTTCTTTTCGTTAAAGTCTTGATAAAGCAAAGGTGCAACTATGCCTCTCATATTCATGCGCTTGAAATCTTCTATCAAGTCTATTGTATATTGTGTCTCATCTGGTGTCTCGTCCGGCCAGCCAATGATAAGAGTAGCTGCTGGGAACCAGTGATTTTGATTCATTAGCTTTGCTCCTTCTCGTACTACCCACCCCCACTCATCTGCAGAAAATGGTTTTGTCTTTACTCCCAAGTGTTTTTTCACCATTTTAGGAGCTACTGTTTCAATTCCAAGATTTGTTGCAAGCCATTTCTCATTACTCATTTCATTAATCTCAGATATATCATGGAATAATTTTGGATCAGCACATACAGCAGAAAATGTCATGTGTGTTGTTCCAACAAATCTAGCGCCAAGAGATTTTAGTCCTTTCCATAATTCAGTTATTGCATCATAGTTTGGTCTAAACTCTCTATTATCACAACCATAAAGCAACATTTCATCAGAATGAAGCCAAATTGAATCAAATCCATAATCGAGATTTATTTTTGCTTCATGTTGTAGTCTTTCTAGCGGCAAATCTTTTTTTGATCTTTTATTTACATCACAAAAGTCACAGCCTCTTCCACATCCTCGCATGGCTTCGATGAGAGAATTTACTGTCGGTCCTTGTATTATTGGAATGTTCTGGATATTTTTCACAAAGCAATGCATAAGTTCTGGTGCATCGCCTTTTTCTAAATCATGAAATAGATCAAGTGCAAGCTCATCAGCTTCTCCAACTACAACAGTGTCAAGGCCGTGAATCTTCATCCTTTCAGTTTTTGCAAGCTCCCATGCCCCATTTCCACCAACTGCCACATGGAAGTCGTATTTTTTCTTCAATTGGATTATCTTTGCACACATTCTTTTGAATTTCATAGCTACATAGGAGAGTTTTTCTGGTGACATTGTAGTAGTTACAGGAGCCATTCCAAGTGGGTCCATTACGTTTATTCCAACAACTTTGGTATCAGGCCCAATACATTTTTCTAGATAATCTGGATTTGCAATGAAAACTTCGTCTCTTTTGTAACCTTGTAAGAGGGCAGCTTCTACTCTACGCAACCCTACTTGAGCAACTTTTGCTTCACCTGTTTCTTGGTTGGTTTCTACAGGAGGGCAGAATACTTTATCAAACACCCATTCAGGGACTAGTTCATACGGGCCACATGCAATAAACCCATACAAAAAATTGCCACGGTAATTTGTCATCAGGCTTCGATCTGCGGTAAGAACTATTCTCTTGCCTGACATTCCTTCTTTAGTTCTTTTTCACTACGATATAAATCGTTTACCCTAATGCCTTATTTTGAAAAAATTTTTGCTTTTGACATATAAATCGGCATTATATACCATATACAGAATGGGCATTTCTGAACCAAGACATATTGAACGACACCAAAAAGAAACTAGTTCTATTAGAGATTTTGTGTTTGGTTTTGGCGATGGGATAAACACTTCATTAGGATTAGTTGCTGGAGTGGGTGGAGCTAATGAATCTTCAAGCATAATCATACTTGCAGCATTAGTTGCCATGTTCACGGGCGCAAAGGCAATGGCAGTACAAAATTTTTTGGCCGTAAGATCACAAAGACAAATTTTACAATCCGAAATAGAACGAGAAAAATGGGAGATGGATAATGTTCCAGAAGCTGAAAGACGAGAGATAGAAGACATCTACAAAGCCAAGGGGTTTTCTGGTACTGAGCTTGCCAGCATTGTCAACAAAATCGCTTCAGACAAAAAAATCTGGCTAGATACAATGCTTACAGAAGAATTAAAATTGAATTTAGAGATAGTTGGGAGTCCTTTGAAAAGTGCATTTCGTATGTTTGGAGCTTTTCTTATAGGAGGGATATTACCCATTATCCCATACTTTTTCGCAAGTGGTTATGTTCCACTTTTGATTGCAATAGGCACAAGTCTTTCCGCATCTTTTATTATTGGAGCATTCAAATCAAAACTTGCAAACCTTAGCATGATTCGTGGAGGATTAGAAATGGCTGGCATGGGAACTGGTATTGCTTTGATAGGATATGGAATTGGTTCTGAGCTTTTAAGTCTTGGAATAATCAAGTCATGATTTTTGCATAGCAGCTCTGTTTGCAATGTTGGCTGCAAAAGCTCCTGCTCCAATACCATTATCAATATTTACAACAGAAAGACCCAGGGTACAACTTTGTAACATAGATGCAAGAGCTGCAACTCCTTTCTCTCCATACCCATATCCCACTGATGATGGAACACCTATCACTGGAATATCAACCAATGATGATACAATTGAGGCAAGAGCTCCTTCCATTCCTGCAACTACCACAATAGCATCCACCTCTTCATGTATCATTTTCTTAATCATTGGAAAAACTCTGTGCAAACCAGCAATTCCAACATCATAACTGTAAATGCATTCACAACCCATTGCTTCACACATCAAGCGTGCTTCTTCTGCTACTCCAATATCTGAAGTGCCTGCTGTTAAAACTCCTACTTTTCCTCCTGATGATGAAAGTTTCTTAAATAACAATATGGATGTAGTGTTTTTACCAGTTTTAATTTTTAATTTCTTTTTTCGTGCAAAAGAGATCAAATTGTTGTAATGAGCTTTATTCACTCTTGACATTAGGATACAGTCTGATCTAGACGTTGTTCTGAGAACTATTTTTTTTAAAATTGAAAGTTGTTTTTTTTCAGCAAATACTACTTCAGGAATGCCTCTCCGCATTTTTCTTCCAACATCAAACTTTGCAAAATCTTCTATCTTTTCTACTGAATAAATAGAAAGTAATTTTTTTGCCTTTGCCACACTAACCTTTCCAAGCTCAAGTGATTTTAGTATGTCAACAAGTTCCAACGTTATCTGGTAGTTTGTGTGAGGTTAAATATTTAATCAGAGCTCAAGACCAGAGATTGCACCCTTTACACTTTCTACTCCTTTTTTGAACCATTCTTTTTCTGTAGAATCAAGTTCCAATTCTATGATTTTCTCTACACCATTCTTGCCTATTACTGCAGGCACCCCAATTGTAACACCAGAATAACCGTACTCTCCATCAAGATATGTTGCGACAGGAATGACTTGTTTTGTATCCCTTAGTACAGCTTCTATCATTGCAGAAATAGCATTTCCTGGTGCATGAACTGTAGCTCCCTTGAGCTCAATCACTTTTGCTGCAACTTGTCTTGTGCCTTGAACAATCTCATCCGTTTTCTGTTTTGGCACTAAAGAAGTAAGTGAAATACCTGAGATTGTAGAATATCTTGGCAATGGCAACATATTTTCTCCATGCTCTCCAATGACAAGTGCACGAATTGAATCGCGAGAATAACCAGTTGTTTCATGAATAAATTGAACGAATCTTGATAAATCAAGCATGTTTCCCATTCCAAACACTCTGTTCTTTTGAAATCCCGAAATTTTGTAAGTAAGATACGCCATTGGATCTAAAGGATTTGTTACAGGAATTATCATTGATTCTTTGGCAAATTTCTTAATATTTTCTACAACACCTTTTACAATTGATGCGTTGATTTTTAGTAGATCCATTCTTGTCATGCCTGGTTTTCTGCCAGAGCCAGCAACTACTACAACTATATCAGAACCACGCATTTCAGAATAATCATTTGAACCTCTAATGTTTACGTCAATTCCTTTTTCTGATAACATGTGGTTAAGATCCATTGCTTCTCCTTGTGGAAGGCCTTGTACCACATCCAGTAGAAGAATATCATCTGTTAATTTTCTTAAAGCGGTAAAAAGTGCTGTTGCTCCTCCTACCTTCCCAGAACCTACAATTGTGATCACAAACAGGCGTCATTTTAATCGATAATTAAACCTGACTATTACATTCAAAGAAATAACATTTACAAAAATTTTAAACAAAATTACAATTTATATGCATTTGAATATGCTTAGAAAATCATGACTGTTGTCATTGATGCACAGGTAGCTGGAATTTCAGGAGATATGTTGCTATCTGCACTTGTAAATCTCGGAGCCAATAAATCAAAAATAATAGATGGTATACATTCTACTGACAATTATCTCAAGGGTTGCAAAATTCAAAAGATTGATTTTTCAAAAATAGTAAAACATGGAACAGAAGCAACTAGCCTAATTTTAGAAGTAAAGGAAGATGTTCATGAGAGAAAGGGAATAGAGATCCAGGATTGCATACTACAATCATCTGATAAAATAGGATTATCTGAGAATGCAAAAGTGTTTGCCAAGGAAAGCATCAAGTCTTTGCTTAAAGCAGAATCCAAAATTCATGGAGAACCAATTGAATCGGTTCATTTCCATGAGGCATCAAGTATTGACACTGTAATAGATATCATTGGTTCTGCCATAGCAATAGACGATTTAAAATTTTTCTCAGAAGACATTATATCTATGCCAGTAGCAGTGGGTGGCGGTACCTTGACTTTTTCTCATGGAAAGGTATCAAATCCTGCAAACGCCATATTAGAGGTATTTCGTACATCTAATATCATAATTTATGGCGGACAGGCAAAAGAAGAGCTGACTACACCTACTGGAGCAAGTCTATTAGTGAACCTAGCAAGCAAATGTTCCGAGTTTTATCCTCCGATGAAGATAAAATCAATTGGTTATGGAGCTGGAAGTAAAAATTTTGATACTTTTCCTAATGTTTTAAAAATTGTAAGAGGTGAAGCAACACATCAATTCCAACAAGACATGGTACAAATTATTGAGACAAATGTAGATGATATTTCAGGCGAAGTAATAGGACAGATGGTGGATAAACTGATTGTCAAGGGTGCAAAAGATGTTACAGTGACTCCTGCAATCACAAAAAAGAGTAGACTTACCAATCTTGTTGCAGTGATTTGCGATCCATCAGATCTCAACTCCCTAGTTGACACGATTATATCTGAAACTAGTACTCTAGGAGTTAGAATTAGGACTTCAAATCGTTATGTAGTTCCCAGAGTAGTTGTTTCTGTACCAATAACAGTAGGCGGCAAAAGCTTTACTGTACAGTGTAAAATTGTAAAGCACAATGAGATCGTAAAATATTTCAAAATTGAGGCAAATGACATTAAATCAGTAGCAGAAATACTTGACATATCATTTAGAAATGCCCATGAGCTAATCGCCACAGAGGTAAAACAAAAACTGCACTTGAAATGACCAAGTTAACGCAATTAATTAATTGGTTTGATGGACAAGGGTTTACACTTGTTGCCTTGTCTGGGGGTGTAGACAGTGCACTTGTAGCATATGCTGCACACAAATCCCTTGGAGAGCGCTGTGCTGCAGTAACAGCTGATTATAAGACTCTTGCACAGGATGAGCTTGAATCAGCAAAGAAAATTTGCTCCGAGATAGGAATAAAACACATCATAATAGAATACAATGAATTAGAAAATCCAGATTTTGTTAAAAATGATAAGAATCGATGTTTTCATTGCAGAAAAGAATTGGCGACTCATTTAACCAAAGTATCCAAAGATGAAGAAGCAGATCTAATAGTTGATGGCACCAATATAGATGATCTTAAGGAATATCGTCCTGGCATAGTTGCTCTTAGAGATAATGGCGTTAGAAGCCCTCTTGTAGAAATTGGTTTTACAAAAACAGATGTTAGAAATTGTGCAAAAAACGCAGGGCTTTCAGTTTATGACAAGCCATCAAATTCATGTCTTGCGTCACGTATTCCATGGGGTAGCAAAGTTACTGCCAAAAAACTTGCACGAATTGAAAAAAGTGAGATATTGGTGAAGCAACTTTTTGGCATAAGACAAGTACGAGTACGTGATTTAGACAATAAAGCCAGAGTAGAAATAGATCAAAATGAAATTGCTTTACTTTCAGATAAACAAAAAATCTCAATATTAAAAGAATCGCTTAAAGAATTTGGATTCAAATCCATGCTCATAGATCCAGATGGATATAGACCTGGTAAGCTAAACGTGATAACAGATTGATCTATCTAGACAATGCAGCGTCAACTCCGGTGCATGAAAAAGTAGTTGAAGAGATGATCCCATACTTAAGAGAACAATTTGGCAATCCATCTTCTATACACAAGTTTGGTAGGACTGCCAATGTAGCAGTTCAAACTGCCAGAAAAAGAATATCAGATTTAATAAACGCAAATAGTGGTGAAATTCTTTTTACATCTGGTGGTACAGAATCCAATAATACTGCAATTTATGGCGTTGCATTTTCCAATAAAGGAAAACATATCATTACATCATCTATAGAACATGATGCAGTCCTTGAACCATGTAAACGGTTAGAAAAAGAAGGTTACAGTATAACCTTCTTGCCTGTAGATAAAAATGGGCTAGTAAATTCTGAGGATGTAAAAAAAGAAATCTCGAATGACACTTGCCTTATCACCATAATGTTTGCAAACAATGAAGTTGGAACTATACAACCAGTCAGAGAGATTGCATCCATAGCCAAGCAACATAATATTATTTTTCATACTGATGCAGTTCAAGCAGTTGGCAAAATATCAATAGATGTAAAAGATCTTGGAGTGGATCTACTTTCTATTTCATCACACAAAATAAATGGTCCAAAAGGTGTTGGTGCTCTCTACATTAGAAAAGGAATAACAATTTCTCCTCTCATATTGGGAGGCGGTCAAGAAAATGGGTTAAGATCAGGCACTGAAAATGTAGCAAACATTGTAGGATTTGGCATAGCATGCAAGATTGCAAGAGAAAGCATGAATCAAAATATTGCTCATTTTAAAAATCTTACCTCAAAACTTGTGACCAGAGTTATTAAAGAAATACATGGCACTAGTCTAAATGGTCATCCAGAAAATAGAATCCCTAACAATGTGCATTTTACGTTTCTTGGGGTCAATGGTGAAGATCTGATAATAAAACTAGATGAAAACAAAATTGCTGCATCAACAGGATCTGCATGTTCCGTACGTGTACAAAAAGCATCACATGTTCTCAAGGCAATGGGTTTTTCTCATGAACAAATTTCTGGCTCTTTGCGACTGAGTGTAGGAACAATAAATACCGAACAAGAAATTGACGAAACTGTAGAAGTGTTAAAAAAGGTAGTTCATGAATTACGTGCTGTGTCACCATACAAAAGTAAATACAATTTCTAAATTTCAGTAGATTGTAATCTTGTTATCGTATAGTCAAGAAATCATTGAGATAATACTTGAAATTTGAACTCCTTTTGCTCCGTTAGAGGTACAAAAGAATTCATACCATCCCAGACGTAAATTTCTGCAGTATATGATCCAGGCTCAGTTGGCGTCCATTGAATTTTTTCATTTACATTAGTTGAAGGTCCTATTAGATCATCAATATGATTCAGATACACAACTTGTCCCTGACTATCTTTTACCTGCAAAATATATGAAATTTGTTGGGTATTTTGCACATCATTATTTGAGATCTGCCCATTAAAATTAACTGCCTGTCCTTCTTTTGGATTTTCTAATACAGGTCTTCCATCATTGTCTGTTATTTGTGTGGCTTGAACTATCTTGTTAGAATACTGGATTATCTTGCTGGTAGATGGTTGTGCTAGGACAGACGAAGGAGTTTGTGCTGAGGCATAAACGGTAGAATGTATTACAACTGATCTACCATATTGATCCATAAAATCATGATACCAAGCTTCTACACTTCCACCTATTGGTGATATCAATTGTGTTCCATCTTCACTGCATATCTTAGATGGCATTTTGAAGGTACCTTTGAATACTCCTGTACCAGGTCCAGTCTCAGTTAATGTAAAGCCAGTAGCAGCTAATCCCCCATAGGTGATTCCATTTATCGTACAGCGTTGAAATCTAAAGCCCTTTATCCAAACTTCAAGAAGTATATTTCCACTATTATCACCTACAGTGTCAACAGCAGAAGAATTTGGATCATTTACTGTAGTATAGGATTGAATTGTGGAAGCATCTCCAGCAAGATCTGGATCAGTCACTGTTATCGTAACTGGGTATCCAAGTCTATAGTTTTGAGAATCTAGAGTGACAGTTCCAGTGTGTGTAGACAGACTATTTTGTGATGTTGCAGTAGTTGGCTGTCCAGCGGTAACACTTGTAACAGATAATCTCATGCCATTTTGCTCTACCATCTGACCAGTTGAGAGAAATTTTATGTTGTTACCAAAAGTACTAAGACCTTCTATTAAACTAGGATCAAATTGATTTAATTGATTTGGGGTAACATATTGAATTGTTCCTGTAAAAATGCCTGAACCTGGTGAAGTTTCTTGAAGTTCAGCTCTGTATACAGCATTATTTGCTGTTTGACCATTTTGTGTCCCAAAAGAAAATAAATCGAATACGATAGGTTGAGTATCAATTTCATTTGAAATTTTGCCATTGGTACTACCAAAATTAATTTCCAAGTAGACTGGAGATGAGGAAGATTGAGATTCTATGGAAGATACAGCAGAATTGCTTATTTGAACAAGACCATTGCCAGATGATATGCCTCCCGGATTCAATATTTTAACTGGAGATGTACCAAGAGAGCCAAAGTACAAAGTCATGCTAGTGCTGGAAAATGATGATATTCCAAGCTGTTGTTGAAATGATCGTAAATCATAGTTAATCCAGTTGTTTCCATTAGAATTAGATTGGCTAGTGTTTATGAATAAATTTTTCAAAGTTTGAGCAGTAATTCCAAGATTAAGTGTAATCTTGGCAAAATTTGTGGTTGGTATAGAACGTGCATCTATAACCAGTCTTGCAGAATTTTGATCTGGTATGTTCGAAGTAGCTGATATTGGACCTACAAATCCTGAGGAACTTGTGTAAAAGTTTACATCAGAAGCAGTATTCAAGGTTACAGGATTTCCAATCCTTAGTGTTGGAATTTGAACAGAACTTCTAAAGTTATCAAGTGATTCTATAATTCCAGAATTACGAACCTGATTAGGATCTGTTAAGGTAATAGTTTCTTTTTGTCCTGGACTAAATTGACCTTGCCCACTTCCTAAAGTAAGGCTTGCAGTTGCAGTACCTGAAACAATAGAAACCGTTTGCAGGTCATATCCTATAGAACCAGATTGGCCTCTCGGGGCATTCTGTAGTGTTCCAATTGTAGATATACCACCATAGGAACTTTCAAAAATTCCAGTGTTAGGTCCTGTTTCTATAAATGTCATCAGACTACTGTAAGGTGTACCACTTACAGTAATTGAGGAGCTGCTCTGAATAGCATTTGTCTTAAGTGTGACAACATTGCCCAAGTTCATTTCTACATGACCATTGTCTTTGAAACCTAAGCTGGTAAGGGATTGAGCTAGATTTACCAGTCCTGACATACCAGAACCTCCTGATTCTGGAAATGCCTGATAAAATGTTGCGTCAGGTGAGTGTACATTAAATGTCCAAGAGTCTACAGATGTAGGATCCTCATCCAATTGAATGTCATTAATTTTTGCAAATACTTCAGATCCTTGAGGATAAGCCTGCCTGTCTAGATTTATGTTGATGTTAGGAATATCGAAATAGGTTAGGTCAACACTTTGAGTTCCTGTTGCTCCATTGTATTCAATATTAACATCATTACTGAATGTAAATAACTGAATAACTGGCCAAACATTTGGTTTTATTCCTATTTGACCTACAGGAACATTTGAGTTGGTATTCAACGATGGCGGATTTCGAATCACGTTAATAAGACTTGATGGCGAGGTAGGATTTCCACTACATGTAGTGAAGGATGATAGACCAGTACTAGTACCAGATAACCCACTATCTGGCGGAATTGCAACACCATCAGTTTGTGAAAAATCGACACCGAGGACAGAAGAAGGTGTAGAACCAGAACAGAAATTTCCAAAATCCAAGTTCTGACCACGTGCACCGCCAGATAATGAAATTGCAGACGCTTGTTGTGCCATCTGTGTATTTGCAAAAAATGCATACCAATTTCCATCAGCAGCTTGTGCCATACGTAGTTGCCTTCCATTTATACTAACATTTGGCTCGCCTTGGACTTGATCAAGTTGAGAATTATCACTCTTAACTATGACTTCGACTACCATAGCACCAGCAAAGTGGTTTTGAAAAATACTATTCTCTGCAGATACAAAGAGATTAGGATGGTCTGAATACGCCTTTGCATTGTAGGAGGATGTTTGTGGCAAAAACAATAACAAGAGTAGAAAAATTGTGTAGGCTTTGTACAACTTGGTACTATGATTCAAGTAAGACTTAATCTTGTCGACTAAATTATACATAATGTATGAATTTATGATTAAGT
>CAYUTC010000046.1:0-12639 GCA_964447595.1 uncultured Nitrosopumilaceae archaeon | reverse complement strand
CAAGTACTTCTGCATGGTTCATCCATGGATGACAGGTGAGGTAATTGTTGGAGGCTCATCTCCACCCCAAAGTCCACCGCCTCCATCGGGAGGAACAATGACAACGGAACAAGCTATGTCAAGTGACGGTTCTGAAATGGTAACTATTAATACAATGCCTGCGGCACCAACAAGTGGTCAACCAATGACAATCTCCTTGACCTTTGCCTACTCTACTGGGAGCAACATACAGCACCAGAACTATGCGATAACTGTAACACAGGATGGCAATACGATATATTCGAATGCAACAGGCCATACACATAATGGACTTGATACTCAAACAATACCTGCCTTGACATCAAGCGATCCTGTAGATATCCAAGTCACACTCAACGGAATTGGATTGCCAGGAAATGATCCATCTACATGGACAGGTTCCAAGGGAGACATGGTATCATTCAATGTTGTTCCAGAGTTTGGTTCAATTGCTCCTATAGTTCTAGCTATCGCTGTAGTTAGCATTGTGGTATTTACTGCAAAAACTAGAGGAATTCCAAAACTCTAAATCTTCATTTTTATTTTCTATTTCAAGGAGCTAGTTTGGGCTTTACTGTACTAAACGAGATTGCATGGTTATCAATTAATACTCCAACTTCAACTGAAACGCTTTGAATCCTAACTGCTATTGTGGATAGGTCATTATTTGTAAGATTGAATTGCTTGGCAAGAACATCTTTGATCCTATCTTCAGTATTTGATATTTGGTTATGTGTACGGAATGGAATCTACAGTGAGTGCAGATTAGGGAATTTCTACCGTGCAAGGAAATGGTAGCTCTGCTCCAGAATTTGGCCCTATGGCAGAATTTTTTTTATAATAGCAACCATATAAATAATCATGATTTCTAAACGACAAAGTCTTAGATTGTTGCAAAAATTCTAAAACTTTGTTATTTACAATCAGCCCTGCAAATGCTATTTATACAAAACAACTGTGAATTTATCGTTCCATGCTTCCAATAAGAGACGAGAATCCAAAACCTCCAGGTTACAAACCCTACGTAACTTATGCATTAATCTTCATTAATGCACTAGTATTTTTTTGGGAAATTGCTGTAACACACCAGATTTGGGAATTCACAAATAACAGAGCCCAAGATTTATTGCTCAATTATGGAACTGTGCCTTCGGTCATATCTAACGGATTAGCTAATCATCAGTATGGAGTGATTACCAATATTTTCACATCCATGTTTCTTCATGCAGGTGTAATGCACATTGGAGGAAACATGTTATTTTTGTACATATTTGGCGATAATATAGAATACAAATTCGGTAGAGGAAAGTATCTAGGTCTTTACTTGTTTTGGGGACTCGTAGCTGGTTTTGTTCAAATTTTATCAAATCCATCAAGTCCTATACCTGCAATTGGGGCATCAGGTGCTATCTCTGGAGTACTTGGTGCTTACCTAATTTTATTTCCAAATGTAAAGGTAGTAACATTGCTTTTCTTGGGATTTTTCACAAGGTTTATTCGTATTTCAGCAAAATGGTATCTTCCATTCTGGCTTATCTTTCAAAACGTATTGCCTGCAGTAGTTGGATCAAGTGGTTCAGGAGTTGCGTTCTTTGCGCACATTGGTGGCTTTCTCATTGGCCTTCTCAGCGGCTTTCTGTACAAAAAAACTCATGGTTCAGAGTTCATGTATGGCACAAGATATGGATGGAAAGGCTATACCTAATTTTTGAATGTAATTTATTAAAAGATAAATTCGATTGAAATTCACCAAATTGCATGCCGCTGATAACTGTCTCTATGTATCCAGGACGAACGGAAAAACAAAAAGAGGAATATGCAAAAGCAATAACAAAAGCAGCTGTTGAAATTCTCAAAACAAAAGAGAATCACGTAATAGTAGTTTTTGAAGAGAACCCAAAAGAAAATTGGTACATGGCTGGAAATCCTCTTTAAACACATTTTTATTTTATTGAATTTGAAAATACATGTGACAAAGATCTCACTAGTACAAATGAAAGCTGATACAAAAAAGGAAAAGAATCTAAAACTAATTCTTAAATACATATCACAAGCTGCACAAAAAAACTGCGAGATGTGTACATTTCCTGAATTTATGATGTTTTATACCCCATCCTCGCAAACATCTACACAACTTACAAACTTGGCCGAAAAAATAAACGGTGAATTTGTAAGTACAATTGCAGATGCTGCACGAAAAAACTCAATACAAATTGTTGGAACATTTTACGAAAAAAGCCCTCACCCAAATCGAGTTTATGATACCTCATTTTTGATAAATAAAAAAGGCAAAGTAGTTTCAAAATATAGAAAGATTCATCTCTATGACGCACTTGGATTTAAAGAATCAAGAAAATTTTATCCAGGTTCCTCAATCGCAGTACCAGTTAAGACTAGTATGGGAAAAGTTGGTTTGATGATTTGCTATGATTTACGATTTCCCGAGATGTCAAGAATGCTTACATCTTCAGGGTCCGAGATCCTAGTTACACCATCTGCTTGGGTAAGAGGTAAAATGAAAGAGGAACACTGGATAACTATTAACAAAACTCGGGCAATAGAGAACGGTTGCTATGTCATATCGCCAGATCAGGTGGGCAACATTTACTGCGGCAGAAGCTTAGTAGTAGATCCTTTTGGCAAAATTCTCTTAGACATGAAAAAAAGAGAAGGACTTGGCATTGTAGATATTTCATTAGATCAAGTAAGAACGGTACGAAAAAAATTGCCTCTGTTGCAAAACAGACGTACTGACATTTACACAGATCTCAAGATTTAGGTGTTCTACTTGCACATCTAATATTGCAACATTGTTTTGTCCACGTTTGTCTAGGCGAATATCTGAATAAGATCATGGGCCATAAACAAATCTTGCAGGGAATTTTTGTAGCATAAATCATTCCTCGTTGTATTAATGGAGAAGATGCTTTACAACCATTGTAATAGTTGGAACATCCCATGAATCGCTTTCTTGTCTGTCTTGAACGAATGACCAAAATTTTTCCAACATGACATTGTGGACACTCAACTAGTCCATTTGTGGGAGAATTTGTTCCAAGAATTACATACCTGCCCTTCTTCTCCGACCAGGAAAGATAACTATTCTTGTCATAGTATTGCCAAATTTCCTTTTTCATCTTTACAATTTTTTTATTCGTAATTTTGACAGAGTTTCTCAAATTTGATGTGTTTTTTTCTAGTATAATCATTGGGGAAAGTTTTTCCATTGAAGTCATATGGTCTATCAGTTAAAGAATAGTAATGAAGAATTTTTATATGGAATCTAGTCAGCGAGATTTGTGGAAAAAGTTTGTGTAATTGGTGCTGGCAGCACAAAATATGGCAAATTAGAAGACAGCATTACTGATATTGCACTTCAAGCATCAGTTGATGCTATAGAAAGCGCCGGAATAGAATCCAAGGAAATTCAAGCAGGTTACATCTCAAACGTGTTTGGAGTGGCAGACAAGCAAGTTCACTTGGGTCCAGTCATTATGAGCAATCTTGGAATACCAGATGTTCCATCATTATCAATTGAATCTGCTTGTGGAAGCGGTTCTGTATCATTTAGGGAAGCATATGCAAATGTAGCTGCAGGATTTTATGATGTAGTCTTGGCAACTGGAGTTGAAAAAGTAACTCATACTGGTACTGAATGGACAACCACATACTTTTCATATTGTTCTGATTTCTTTTATGAGGGTGGTGCAGGTGCATCATTTCCAGGATTATTTGCATCAATGGCGCGAGCCTATCTTGCAGAGTTCAAAGCTACAGAAGAAGATTTAGCAATGGTTGCAGTAAAAAACCATGACAATGGTTTACTAAATCCAAAAGCTCATCTTCGCAAAAAAATTTCTATCGATGACGTATTGAAATCAGCAGTGGTTGCAAGTCCACTTAAACTATATGACTGTTGTCCTTTTTCAGACGGTGCAAGTGCTGTTATACTAGCTAGTGAAAAATTTGCAAAAGCTCACAGCAAAAATTACATCGAAGTAATTGGATCAGGAAGGGGTGGATCCCCTGCTGCACTGCAAGGAAGAGAACAAATCACCACTATTCCAAGTACAAAAATTGCAGCACAGGCAGCATACAAGATGGCAGGAATCACTCCAAAAGATATTGATTTTGCCGAAGTACATGATTGCTTTACAATAGCTGAACTGGTAGATACTGAAGATTTGGGATTCTTTGAAAAGGGAAGAGCAGTAGAAGCAGTACGACAGGGGAGGACTAGACTCAACGGCGATATTCCGATAAATCCATCAGGGGGTCTCAAGTCAAAAGGTCATCCAATCGGAGCAACTGGAATTGGTCAAGTAGCCGAGGTCTTTGACCAATTGACTGGCAAGGCAGGAGAAAGAACAGTAAAGGACGCAAAAATCGGTCTTACGCATAATTTTGGTGCAACTGGTGCAAGCTGCGCCGTTCACATATTCAAAAGTGTATAACTTTGCTAACAAAAGAGGAATTTATCAATAATGCAAAGCTAGGCAAGGTTCTTGCCAGAAAATGTACAAAATGTGGCCATCTTCATTTGGTTACTACCTATTTCTGTCAAAATTGTGGAAATAAGGGATTTGAGAATGTCTTACTTGAGGGTAAAGGCACAGTGGTTACATATACTATAATCACAGTACCACCAGACGATTATGAAAAATATGTGCCCTATGCTTGGATTGTAATGAAACTTGATGGCAGCGAATTGAGAATTTCTGGTTTTATGGGAGAAATAAAATCTCCAGCAGATCTGCCTTTGGGAACTAAAGTAAAGATATCTGGTCATGACGAACGCGGAATAATTATTGAGAAACAGTAAATCAAATTTATTGTAATAATTAAAAAAAACTCAAAACATTTCTTTTATAATATGATACAAAAATCATTGCAATGTCAGTAGATATAACATGCAGTAGATGTGGTTCAAAAATTGCAAACATGCGTATGCTCAAGCCAATAAAAGACGTAATGAGACCATATAACAACAAATGTCCTTCATGTGGTCAAACATTATCATCGACAGAATTTTCGATCGACGTGCAAAAGAACTGATCTAAAAAGTTTTTGCACTAACCGATTTCGTCACAAATCTTATTTACCGATACCAAGTAGACATGCCTATGGAACTGAGTGAAGACTTTGGCGAGCAGAAGCGAGGCGGAATTTTACAATCTGCTTCCAAGCGGGTAAGGATGATCTTTTCTGTCATGGCAAGTCCTAACAGAATAGATATTTTGCGTATATTGAATTCAAAAGGTCCTCTTACATATTCGGAACTAAAATCCCTTGCTGGATTCAAATCAAAGAAGGAAAGCGGCAAATTTGCTTATCATTTAAGAAAATTGCTTCGTCAGTCTCTTGTAGCTCTAAACAAATCTGAAAGACGGTATACCATTACAAACCTTGGAAAATTGGTTCTAAGCCTTGCAAGGCAGATAGAGGAACGCTCTATAATTGAGAGTGGCAAGATGTACGTACGAACATCCCATGAATCTATTGAGGAATTTAACTCACACAAGATAATCCAGTCACTAGTACGTGAAGGAAGTCTGCCCCTTGAATTGGCTCAAAAGATAACCGAAGAGGTGGAAAACCGCATATATAAATTCCAAACCTCATACCTTACCTCCTCTTTAATACGTGAAATGGTCAATTCTGTCCTATTAGAACAGGGTCATGAAGACTATAGGCACAAACTAGCAAGATTTGGGCTGCCTAGCTATGATATTCATGAGATGATAACAAGCGTAGACGGTATCCATAACGGAGCAGAGGGTCTCTTATTTAAGACAGGCCAAACAGTATTCGGAGAATATCTGGTCCTAAACACATTGCCTAAGGATGTGGCTGATTCTCATTTGTCTGGCGATATTCATATAACAAATGCTGGACTGTGGTCACTACTCCCAGACACTATCTTTGTGAATATTAAAGAACTAATTGAAGACGGTATAGACCTGCGAGGAAAATTCTTGGGAGTAACAAGAATGCCAGCACCTAGCTCCCTTGATGAACTTGCTACTGCACTATCGATTTTGACAAGTTTGCTCATCAAAGAAGCCTCACAAGAAATAGTAATGGATGGACTAGTATCACTTTTGCAAAAATATTCTAAAAATATGTCAGAAATTGAAGAAAAACTTGCAAGTACTTTTGCAAAAACATCAACAGCCAAGAATGGAAAGAACGGTACGCTGGCATCCTTTAGAATTTCACTTGGTACTGAGCCAAAGATAGTTGGATCAATTCTTGCTGCATACAAAAAATATGCAAAGTCAACACCAATCCCATCTATCGGACTGATAATTGATTATGAAAAAGGAAAGATTAGTGAAGTTTCAGATATTCTGGCTGGCATAATTGCACTGGGAGGCCGTGTAATGTTCTCAAAAGGACTAGTATCTAACAAAGGGTTGTCACGGGGAGACTCTAAGAGTACTGGTGCTACTTCAATAAATCTACAATCTCTGTCTATTAACATGCCTAGACTTGCATTTGAGTCCAACAAGGACGAAACTTACTTTAGAGCAAGGTTGGCACTATTGATGAAACCTGCTCTATCTGCCATGTCGTTAAGAAAAAAAGAGATATCCGACCTGACACGTCGTGGACTTAACCCTATTCTTGCAAATAATACTCAATACATGCAAAAAGGATCTGTTACACTGGTTGTGAATCTAATAGGCATTAAAGAAGCCATTTATGGCATTCTTGGCTACGAGAACAACAAGGCTGGACAGGAAATCTTGGCCAAAGTTGTGACCACTGCTATGGAGGTTGCTGCCAAGAAAGGAAAGGAAATGGGTGACAATGTAACCGTATCTATAACTGAAAGCGATGCCTCTTCTCGCTTTTCTGCTCTAGATGGCGAAAAGTATGGAAAAATGTCGATTCACCAGCATGTGGAAGGGGAATCCTATTCAGAAGGAGTAACTATTGATGCCTCTGAAATAGACGGAATGAATCCAAAGAGCGAAAAGATAGCAGAATCCAATCATTTCTCCAAGATGCTCAATGGCGGATTACTAGTGCAACTGAAGATTCCAGATAACATGGACTCTTCAGGAATAAAAAAAGCAATTGAAAAGGCAGGAGATTTACTGGGCTCATTCAGGGCAGTCAGAAAGGTTCCTATTTGTAGCAACTGTGGACTCAAAGAAGAAAAGATCAACGAAAAGTGCCCGGTCTGTAAATCTCCGTACATACTAGCCTAGAGTTCTATCTATCGTAGACTCGCTGAACAGCGAATTTTAAAATATTCTTTGATTTATTCATAAGATCCTTCAAAAAATTATTTTACGAATATATTGATCGTCTACGATCTGTTATCATGAAAATTGTAACGGTGTCAACAAAATTGATCCAAAGCTCAGTGTTAGAAAAAAAAATTTTGCCGCAGTGTTTATTTAACTCTCTTTTGATACTGATGCGGGGAGTGTAAATTGGCAGATTTTTCACAAATAGAAAATTCGATCATTGAAGTAAAGAAGCGCGACGGACGTGTGTCATCATTTCAGAAAGATAAAATTTCAAATGCAGTATACAAAGCACTAGTAGCCTGTAGCAGGCCAGATCACGGATTGGCAGACAAACTAGCAAGCCGTGTCATTGAAAAACTTCTAAATCATGGTTATTCTGCTTCCGAACTGCCAAGCGTAGAGGACGTTCAAGACATGGTAGAATCCACTCTCATAGATGAAGGACTGGGTGAGATCGCCAAAGCATACATACTCTACAGACATGAACGCCGAAAGGTCAGAGAAGAAAAGATGAAGGTTCTTGAATCCAAGAACCTTGATGCTGTTGCAAAGAAATTTGATCTAAACTGCTTGCGTGTACTAGCTTCAAGATATCTACTTAGAAACAACAAAGGTCAGATAAACGAAAGTCCTGGAGAGATGTTTGAGCGTGTGGCAATGCTTGTAGGAGTTGCTGATGTACTAAAAGATCCTTCTGCCTTTAGTGTAGAGGGAGGATATGCCCAAAATATAGAGGATGCAGTAAGATATCTTGACAAACTAGATGACTTTGATTACAAATTCAAAATAGGCAAGTATTACCTTAACAAATATCATTTTCGGGCACTGATAAACCACTATATTGACTTGGCACAGCGAGGCCAGATGAAACTAAGCATAAAAGAGTTCCTTACAATGCTTGCTGCAAATAGATTTGAACAATATGCTGAAAGAATAAAAGAATACTATGAATTGATGGCATCCCAAGACTTTCTACCCAATTCTCCTACTATGATGAACGCAGGCGCAAGACTTGGGCAGCTCTCAGCATGCTTTGTGCTTGCCATGCCTGATGACATGGAAAAGATAATGAAGTCCTCCTCTGACGCTGCACTAATCTTCAAGTCTGGCGGAGGTGTTGGTATAAACTACTCTGACCTACGACCGGAAGGAGACATTGTTGCATCAACATCAGGTGTAGCATCAGGTCCTGTATCCTTCATGAATATTATCAATACCGTTACAGAGGTTGTCAAACAGGGTGGAAAGCGAAGAGGTGCAAACATGGGAATTATAGAATCTTGGCATCCTGATATAGAGAAATTTATCACTGCAAAGACTAAACCAGGAGTTTTAGAGAACTTTAATGTGAGTGTAGGAGTGTGGGAGGACTTTTGGGATGCACTTGTAAACTCTAGTGATGGCAAATACATGTTACGCAGTCCACGTGACAAGATCCCCATCAGGGAAATCAACGCTCATCATCTAATAGATCTGATTGCACTATCAGCATGGAAGAGCGCAGAACCTGGACTGATCTTCTTTGATTTAATCAACAAGTACAACGTCTTTGCAAAAGCTCGTGGTGCTCCTCTACGTGCTACAAATCCATGCGGAGAACAAAGTCTGTATCCATACGAATCATGTAATTTAGGATCCATAAATCTTGCAAACTTTGTAAAAAGAAAAGCAGACGGACAGTTCGAATTTGATTGGCAAAGATATGAAGAAACAATTAGAAAAACAACCAGATTCTTGGACAATGTAATTGACGTTAACAACTATCCAATTCCTGAGATAGACAAGGCATCAAAAGACTCTAGAAGAATTGGATTGGGTGTGATGGGTGTTGCCGATCTTTTGTTCAAACTAAGAATTCCATACAATTCACAAGAAGGATACGAATTTCAAGAAAAGTTGGCAGAGGCATTAACTTATTATTCCATGGAAGAAAGTGTTGCACTTGCAAAGACAAGGGGCCAATTCCCATTGTGCTCCAAGACAGAATATCCAGAGGGGAAGATTCCCGTAGCAGGACACTATGAAAAGCCAAAGAATACTCGTACCTACGATTGGGATGCTTTGATAGCAAAGATCCAAAAACACGGCATTAGAAATGTTCTTACTACTACAGTAGCACCAACTGGAACCCTGTCTATGATAGCAGACTGCTCAAACGGCATGGAGCCAATGTTTGCACTTGTCTTTGAAAAGCGAGTAACAGTGGGCAGATTCTTCTATACAAATAAAATATTTGAGGCAGTTCTCAAGGAACATGGCCTGTACAACGACCAGATACTGGAAAAGATTGCAAATAACTATGGTTCTGTAAAAGGAATACCAGAAATTCCAGAATGGATGCAAAAAATATTTGTAACAGCAATGGACATACACTGGGCTGACCATCTAATGGCCCAAGGGGTGTGGCAGAGATGGATTGGAAATGCAATTGCCAAGACCATCAACATGCCAAGCGATGTATCCTCTGATGATGTCAAGGCAGCATACTTGTTAGCACATGAGCTTGGGCTAAAGGGAATTACTGTCTTCAGAGATGGTTCAAGACATGAACAGGTACTTCACATGACTGGTGACAATGTAGAAAAAACATTTCAGGTCACACCCAGTCTCTATGTTACCGATTACATTGCAAAGAACATCATAAATGCATATCTGAGATCTCAAGTAGAACGAGCACTTCAGATAAAGATTCCAGAAGCTGGGGTTATGCCACCACAACCAAAGCTAACACCGGAGCAAATGGAAGAAAGACTTTGTCCTTCATGCAAGAACAGCCTTGTCTTTGCAGAAGGTTGCAATATCTGCATCGAATGTGGATATAGTGGCTGTACCTCTGGGTAAATAACAATTTCAAAATCAAAACTCTTTTACTATCTTCATTATACCCAAGATAACATTGAAACTAAAATCTGTTGGTATCGCAGTAGGAGTTGCAGCTGCAATAGCTGTTGCAGTTTTTTTACTTGTTATTTCACCACAACAAATCCAACCACCAGTACAAAATTCAACACAAACAATTACGCCCAATCCAAAACTTGGATTAGTTATATGGCCTCCAACTGAGAGACCAACAATTACTGATTTACGTGATGCATTCATTCAAGCCGCACCAACAGGTATTGGAAGAGGCAATGTTTACATTTCATGGCCAACAATTGAACCACAAAAAGGGCAATACAGCTGGCAGATCTATGATCTTATCATGGGTCTAAATAGGGCAGAGAATCTTAACGTTACACTTTATTTTTCAGTAATAAACAATGAAGCTTTTGGTCCATTCCCTAATTGGATGGGTCAGCCAACCCTTGATGAAAAACTGGCAAACGAAACTGCAACTACTCTGGATTCAGTTTTGTCCAGATATTATATTGTTGACTATGTAATTATCGGAGGAAACATAGACATTTACTTTAAAGATCATCCAAATGACATACCAAAATACATCGACTTTTTCAATAGTGTTTACACAAAACTAAAAGAAAAACATCCAAATGTAAAATTTGGAAATTGGTTTTCCCTAAATAATGTAGTAAATGAATATCAAGGTGATTTAGTGAAGAAACTAAACCAGGGTGATTTTGTAGCATATTCTTATGCTCCAGTGGATCTAGTCTACTACCAGAATAAGAGTCCTGATCAAGAAGGTGTAAACCTACAGAAGATGCTAGATTATGCAGCAGGCAAAAAAATAGCCTTGATGGAAATTGGATGGAGTACTGACAAATCAATCAATGGAACAGATGATGATCAGGTGAAATTTATGAAAACAGTATTTGACTTTTACAGGAAAAACCAATCGCAATTTGAGTTTCTAACTTGGTATAGGCAATATGACAGACCATATGATACATGTTACAACGGTTTGAACACAAATGTGCAAACTGGATTTGCAAATAGGATTCTCATGAATAACACTGCTGCATACCTTTGTGGATCAGGTCTTATTGATGTTAACAAAAATCCAAAGCCAGCTTGGGATGAATTTAAAAGGCAAATACAAATGAGTCCCAATTCTTAAATTATAAAAAAGTGAATTTCCTAACTTGAAATATCTTGGTATAGTGATTGCATCCTTACTTTTTACAAATAGTATCTCAGCTTTTGCTGTGTATGAACCACCGACCAGTCAAGAGCGTGATCTTTTCAGTTCCATACTTTCACAATTTGAAAAACTTGATGTTCCAATAAAGGATGTAACAGATACAATTGGAACATTTCAAAAACCTTTGATAGTTAGCTTTCCATGTAATGCCAATGATACAAATAACTTTGTTGTAACAGTTGTTACTACAAGATTGGCTAAATTTGATCAAAGTCTAGTTCACCAAGATATTGTTACAGGCGGTGTATACACTTGGGATTGTTTTATCACAACAGAGGATGGCAAAATAACAATTCAATGCAATAACGATCTAAGACTAAATCCTCAGCTGTTATCAAATGGAACTGGTGAAGAGCCGCGAGTCCACCAAATAGAAAATTTAGTTATTCTGTATCATGAGCTACTCCATGGTCAGCTAATGATTGATGCCATCAAATCATCCACAGCTTGGAGGCAAGAAATTTGTAACAAGCCAGTTAATGGAACCATAGATTATTCCTTTGCTGATCCAAATCACAAAAACATCAATACGATACAAACACTCTTTGCATCTGAACTTGTACAATTAGATGGAGGAAAAATGATTACAAAAGAAATTACACCACAGGAAACACAAAATGGTGCATTCGCTATACCCGTGCTCCATCTTACAGATTATCCGCAATTTTCTGCTGGTGCAGAAGTGAATCTGCGTGGCTCCAATATGGAAAATACAAAATTTTCTTCGGCAGGAAGCACAGTATATCTTGCAGGAAATCTTGTAAATAAAACCGAACCAGCAACAGCATGGTTTTACGTTTTTGCCAATCAAACAAATACAGAACCACAAGACAAATCCATCCCAGCATGGACTAAAAGAATTGTTGGTCTATGGTCAACTGGAAATGCAAACAACCATGACTTTGATATGGTAATACAATATTTTACTGAACAAAATATTATTTCTGCAAAGAATTGGAGGGGTTTGGGAAACATTCCAGATTGGTTTGTAAAACCTGCAAATTGGTGGTATGATGGAAAAATTGATGATGCCACATTTGTTAATTCAATTCAATATCTTATTTCTAGTGGAATAATTTCATAGAAAAGTACAATGCAGTCGCCACGATATATGTCTTAAGTTCGATGCGGTAGAGATTTTGTTTCTTCATCTTTCTTTGATTATTGGATAGAATTTAGACGGATTTAAAATTATCAACAAAAAAATTTCCAAGTATCAATCTTACAAAATTAACGCATATTTTGTCTAAGTTGGAG
>CAYUTC010000045.1:0-12777 GCA_964447595.1 uncultured Nitrosopumilaceae archaeon | reverse complement strand
ATAAAATAAATAGCGCTCGCGGCGATCAATTGACATGATTCCACTATCTGGTGATTTTACTAACGCAAAAGGAATAGTTAGAGAAAAAGTAGGATCCTTTGATACAAAACGCGGAACATCTACTCTAAAACGCGGTTTTGCTCACATGCTAAAAAATGGTGTTGTTATGGATGTTACAACTGTCGAGCAAGCTCAGATAGCAGAAGATGCTGGCGCAGTTGCTGTAATGGTTTTAGATAAACTTCCATCTGATGTAAGAAAAGCAGGCGGTGTTGCTCGAACTGCTAGTATTAGAATTATTGAAGAAATTATGGATTCTGTTACAATTCCAGTAATGGCAAAATGCAGGATTGGCCATGTCTACGAGGCCCGTGTTTTAGATGAGGCAAATGTAGACATGATTGACGAGTCCGAAGTTCTCACGCCAGCAGATGAATTTCATCACATATGGAAATGGGACTTTACAACGCCCTTTGTCAATGGTGCAAGAAACTTGGGTGAGGCACTGCGAAGAATTGAAGAGGGTGCTGCAATGATTAGAACTAAAGGCGAGCCTGGAACAGGAAACGTTGCAGAAGCTGTAATTCATATAAAAAATGTCAACACTGAGCTGCGAAAAATAAAATCCATCTACGATGCTGGAGACGAACAGGACCTAATCAGCATTGCAAGAGAACTCAAGGTATCATATTCACTTGTAGAAGAGACTGCAAGTCTTGGCAGGTTACCCGTTGTAAACTTTGCAGCTGGAGGAATATCAACTCCTGCTGATGCAGCTTATCTTATGACACTTGGCTGTGATGGAATCTTTGTTGGATCAGGAATCTTCAAGGCAGAAGATGCAAAAGAGCGAGCACAAGCTGTCGTTCTTGCAACCACATTCTGGGAGGATTCAGACAAGGTAAAAGAAGCCCAGAAGATGATAGATGAACGCCAGTCTATGCTGGGACTAGATGCCAAAGACCTAGAGCTTAGAATGCAAGAGCGAGGAAGCACTGCATGAGTTCTGGTGTGACTATAGGAGTTCTTGCAGTCCAGGGAGATGTTGCAGAAAATATTGCAGCAACACGAATGGCAATGGACGAACTTGGTATAGAGGGAACTGTAACTGAAGTTAAAAACCCAGAACAAATTGATGAATTAAACGGATTGATAATTCCTGGTGGTGAGAGCACAGTAATTGGTACACTTTCTCTAGTAAATGGCTCTTTGAAAAAAATAAAAGAAAAAATTCTTGCAGGAATGCCTGTCTTGGGCACATGTGCAGGCATGATTGTTCTCTCAAAGAAAGCAAAAGACAGGATTGTAGGTGATCTTGACCAACCGTTACTAGACTATCTTGACATCAAGATAGAAAGAAATGCCTTTGGAAGACAAAAAGATTCGTTTGAGGCAAACATATCTCTTGAAAAAATAGGAATTCCAAATTTCCAAGGAGTCTTCATACGAGCACCATCAGTGATAGAAACTGGCAAGGACGTGGATGTAATTTCTAAATTCAATGAAAAGATAGTTGCAGTAAAACAAGGAAACATTATAGCAACATCATTTCATCCTGAATTAACAGGAGATATTTCCTTACACAAGTATCTTGTCAACTTGGTAAGAAAAAGAAACTAGTTTCAACAACCTGCATTTGCGAACTAGTACCATAATCGATTATATTAAATTCGGATTATTGCCATGATATAGATGATGGAAATAGAAACTACCCCAGAACTTGTTTCACGCGTTTATGATAAACTAGAGGAAAATGTTGCAAAATACAGAAAGATAACAAACAGACCGCTTACATTATCAGAGAAAATCTTGGTTGGCCATCTTGAAGAAATAGAGACTGCCAAGAATCTTGAACCTGGAAAAAGTTACATCTTCTTAAAACCAGACAGAGTGGCACTGCAAGACGTCACTGGGCAAATGGTAATATTGCAATTTATGCAATCAGGACTCAAAAGAGTCGCATTACCTACTACCATTCATTGTGATCACCTGATACAAGCTAGAGTTGGAAGCGAAGAAGACACAAGGCTTGCACTTGATGAGAACAGCGAGGTCTACAAGTTTCTCGAATCAGCTTCAAGAAAATATGGAATGGGATTTTGGAAGCCGGGTGCTGGAATAATACATCAGGTAGTTTTGGAAAATTATGCATTCCCAGGTGGGTTGATGATAGGCACTGACTCTCACACTCCAAACGCAGGAGGACTAGGCATGATTGCAGTAGGTGTTGGAGGACTAGATGCAGCCGAAGTGATGGCAGGATTTCCATGGGAGCTCTTGTATCCAAAAAGAATAGGAGTGTATCTAAAAGGTGAACTAAACGGCTGGGCATCACCCAAAGATATCATACTGTATGTTGCATCAAAGCTGACCGTTTCAGGTGGAACAAATTCTATCGTAGAATATTTTGGCCCAGGGGCACGAACCATCAGCTGTACTGGCAAGGCAACTATTACAAACATGGGTGCCGAGGTTGGTGCCACATGCTCTTTGTTTCCATATGACCAAAAAATGGAAGCATATCTTCGAGCGACAGGCCGCGGAAAAATTGCAGATCTTGCTAATAATCATAAAGAAATGCTTGCAGCAGACCCTGATGTTGAGCAACATCCAGAGAAATATTTTGATAAAATAATAGAAATCGACCTTTCAAAACTTGAACCATATATCGTAGGTCCACATACGCCTGACCTAGCAAGACCAATTTCACAGCTTGCTGACGACGTAAAGAAGAACAATTACCTTGATGCCATATCTGTTGCACTAATTGGGAGTTGCACAAATTCTTCTTATGAAGACATGACAAGGGCTGCAAATGTGGCAGAGCAAGCAAAAGCTAAAGGGCTGAAGGTAACGGTTCCACTTTTGGTGACACCGGGTTCTGAGCAGATACGTGCAACAATTGAGCGAGACGGTCAGATGGAAACTCTCAAGGATGTTGGGGCTATGGTGCTTGCAAATGCATGTGGTCCCTGCATTGGCCAATGGCAAAGACCTGAGCTAAAAGCTGGAGTGCCTAATACGATTGTTACCTCATTTAACAGAAATTTTCCAGGAAGAAATGATGGCAGAAGAGAAACGATGAGCTTCATGGGTAGTCCAGAACTAGTTGTAGCTATGGCGCTTGGAGGAAGACTTTCCTTTAATCCAATAAAAGATACTATCACAACACCTGATGGCAAAAAGCTTATGCTAGAGCCTCCAAAAAAGGCCCCCGAAGTTCCTCCAAATGGATTCTCAAGTGTCAAAGATGTCTACGTTCCGCCTTCAGAAATTCCTGATCTTGTGGCTGTTGCAATTCCAAATAACAGCAACAGGTTACAAAAGCTAGAACCCTTTTCCAAGTGGGACGGAAAAGATTTCATCGAGCTGCCAATCTTGCTCAAGGCAAAAGGAAAATGTACTACAGATCACATATCGCCTGCTGGCTCGTGGTTGAGATTTCGAGGACATCTTGACAAAATTAGTGATAATATTTTCCTTGGTGCAGTAAATGCATACAATGAAGAGGTTGGCAAGGGAAAAAATCTACTAACTGGAAACATGGAACAATTTCCAAGCATAGCAAGACAATACAAGGCAAAAGGCCTCAGGTGGGTTGTCATTGGTGATAACAATTATGGCGAGGGAAGCAGCAGAGAACATGCTGCCATGTCTCCAAGATATCTTGGATGTGCTGCAGTGATATCAAGAAGCTTTGCACGTATCCATGAAACTAATCTAAAAAAACAGGGAGTACTTGCGTTGACATTTGCAAATCCAGCAGATTATGACAAGATACGAGAGACTGATAAAATCAGTATAGTTGGACTGGGAGAGATGCAACCAGGAAAACAGCTGAAAGCTTTCATTTTACATGATGATGGCTCTAAAGAAGAGATCCTCTTGAATCATTCCTACAACAATTTCCAGATAAAGTGGTTCCAGGCAGGATCAGCCCTTAACATATTGCGCGAAAGCGAAAAGTTGCTTCATTAGAATTTTTCATGTATTCCAAATATGTAAAAATGATACACCATCTTTTTATGATTCAGTAAAGAAAATAAGCTATGAGCATTACAAAATCAAGTCATGCATACGGAATAGTGCTCATTGCTGTAATTGTAGGTGCAGGAATTGGCATTGCATACTATCAACTATATTTCATACCTGAATACAAAGCAAAACCACAGGTTGATCCAAAGGTTCGCAATCCCAGCCAAACAACTACAATTAACATTGTGGCAGGTTCAGTAAATCAAGACCAGATTCAAAACTTTCTACCAAAGAAACAAGCCGTTCAGTTAGGAGTAAATAATTTGGTTGTATGGCAAAATAACGATGATACGTTTCACTATGTTACACCTGTAAAACCATTCAAGGATCTCTATAGTGGAGATTTTGGATCTGATCCAATCCCAGCTGGTAAAACTTACACATTCTTGTTTACCCAAGAAGGAAGTATTCCGTATTTCTGTAAAGTTCATCCGTGGATGACAGGTGAGATTGATGTTGAACACGGTGCATTAACATCATAAATGAATAACTGACCAATCGGAACAAATTATCTAAATTACAATAAACACAAATATTATCAATAATATTTGAAAGATTTTCAGAATTATTTTTCAGTAAAATTAAGTTAAAATATTTTAATGACGATATTATACCAGTGAAACAAGCTACACTCCAAGAGATTTGTGCAAAAGCCAAAGTGGGAACTGTTGCAGGATTGGTGGGTGGATTTGCGCTCTTTGTATCATTTTTTGGAATTGATTCACAACTAAGTACTCAGCCGGGTACATTTTACATGATGGTAGGCCTTGCAGTAGGATTGCATGGCACAGCTGCTATACTTTTTGGTTTCATATCACACATGCTAACTGCAGTATCAATTGGTGTGGTATTTTGTGTGGTCTCCACATTACATCCAAGATTAAATCTTACAAGTACTTGGAAGGGGACATTTGCAGGTGGTATAACAGGTCTTCAAGTTTATGTAATCTTCTTTTTGCCAATTACAATTTTTATCATATTTCCTACGATAGACTCTATAGCCTCAAAACAAACATCGTCAACTGTCCAAGAGCTAGCAACCGTCTCTCTGCTAAAATCTCATATCACCATGATAATGTATGGTGCACTTGTTCTCCACCTTCTATTTGGTTCCATAATGGGGTTATTCAGTGGCATGGTACTTCGTGACGAATACAAGAAAAAGCATTACCTCGAGATGGAATCGGAGTCAATGCCAGCAACATAGGCTTTTTTATTTTTGTGATAAATATGATGAGTCATAACTTTGATCCAAATGAACTGTACAACAGGGTAGTGCATTATTACATTGACAAAAAGGGCTACTCAAAAGATCAGGCAAACCAGATAGCTCAGAAGGTTGTAGAGCGAGAAAAAGTGAGACGAAAATGCAAAAATGTGAAATGTGGTCACTCGATGGATGATCACATCAGGACACGTGAAACATGTCTTGTACTAGATTGCGATTGCAGACAATTTGTTAGCTAGAAACTTTTAGAATTATTTTTCCAAATTGTGAACTTTCTTCCATTTTCTGATGAGCATTCTTGGCATCCTTGAGGTCAAACACACTATCAATAACTGGTTTTATCTTTTTTAGTTTCATGAATTTGTGCAATGATTTCAATTGTGATTTTGTACCCAAATAAGCACCAATGATCCTTGCTTCCTTACTGTAAAAAGATCTAATGTTGACGTTGGCATCAGCACCTGTTGTCGTGCCACATGAAACCATTCTCCCCTTTACTTTGAGAACCTCAATACTTGCAGGCCATGTCTTTGCACCCACATGGTCAATTACGGCATCCACCCCATTCTGTTTTGTATATTTTAGAACTTCGGATGTTACATCAGACTTGGTTCTATCTATTACAAAACTTGCTCCTATCTTTTTTGCAGCTTTGACCTTGCTCTCACTTGAGGCAACCGTAATAACTCGAAGGCCTTTTGCCTTTGCTAGCAAAATTGCAGCAGAACCAACACCACTGTTTGCTCCCCAGACAAGAACCATGTCTCCTTTCTTGCATTTTGTTTTCTCTAGCATGTTCCAAGCAATAAGATAAGAAACGTTTAGTGCACAAGCTTCAGCATCAGTTAGCCAACTAGGTTTCTTGACTATGTTCTTTTGTGGCACCTGTACTAGTTCAGCATAGCCACCACGGTATTTGCTAAAACCTCCTATGATAGAAAACGAAACCCTTGGCGTGCCGCTTGGAACTGCAGGATAGATAATCACCTTGTCACCTTTCTTGAAATTTCCAAATTCGTTTACCAGAGTGCCTGAAATATCGCAACCCAAGATGTGGGGAAATGATACTTGTTTTCCTGGCAGGCCATTTCTAACCCATATGTCTAGGTGATTGACTGCACAGTAGCTTACTCTAACTAGTGCATGACCCTTGGTTAGCTTAGGATCACTGATCTCTTCATAAGATAAAACCTCAGGCCCACCATGTTTTGTAATTACTACAGCTTTCATACCATGTATATCATAGTCTGCTATTTGGTTTTTAGGTTGTGCATTGCCTGCAAATCTTTTGCAAAAGGTTGCAGCTTGTCTGGAATGGAAACATCAATAGAATCTTTCAAAGACAGACCTTGCTCTTTTTTCTTGTTCCATACCTCGGAATTAAATTTCATGATTAACTTTGTGAATTCTGTGAAATCCTCATGAGATTCTGCTTCTGGGAACTTTTCCTTGTGAATAGTTGTCTCAGAATAGAGTGTCTGCCAGAGATAATCTGTGATAAATGGTGTTATTGGAGCAAGAAGCTGTAATACCGTAGATAACACCTTGTGTAGTGTAAAGATAGCTCCATCTCTTTCTTCATCGGTAAATCCACTGCTGTATGCACGGCCCTTGACCATCTCGATGTAATGTGCAGCAAAAAGATTCCATGTAAATTCACGGATACTTGTTGCAGGAATGAAGAAATTAAAATCATCATATCCTTTCTCGCATTCTGTTACAAGTTTCTGCAGCTCAGACAATATCCAGTTATCACTTGGTGTTGTCTTTGCAGATTTCAAAACAGGAAAACCAGAAAGAAATCTTGACACGTTCCACAACTTGCTCAAGAATTTTTTTGTTATCTCTACTTTTTGTTCAGAACATCTAAAGTCATATCCAAGATTTATCTCACTTGCACTCCAAAATCGAAATGTATCTGCACCATACTTTTGAATTATAGGAAGCGGATCTACAACATTGCCTTTGCTTTTGCTCATTTTAGTACCATGCTCATCAACACCATATCCCATAATCCATGCATCACTCCACGGTTTAACTCCGGTAAGTTGTTCACATCTTAGAACCGTATAGTAAAGCCAAGTCCTAACAATGTCTTTTGCCTGTGGTCTTATTGTACTAGGATAGGTCTTTTTGAAAAATTCCTCGTCGCGCTTGTATTTTGATATATACAGTGGAGATATACTAGAGTCCATCCAGGTATCAAAGGTCCTCTCCTCGCCTACAAACTCAGTTGTATTACATTTGGTACATTGTGATATAGGACTCTTATCCTTCCACGGCTGATAGTACCTTTCCGGTTCCGGAACATGAGGCTCGGAACACTTTTTGCAGTACCATATAGGAATTTCAGTGCCGTAAAACCTCCTTCGTGAGATGGGCCAGTCTATTGTAATTGATTCAAGCCAATTCATCAGAATCTGCTTGTGCATGGCAGGATGGAATGTTATCCCAGAACCCAATTCCTTTATCTTTTCAACACTTTCCTTTTGTTTTAGATAATACTCCTCCATGGGAATTATCTCAATTGGAGTCTTGCTTCTTTCTGAAATTGGCGTTCTATGGTTGATGTTTTCTATCTTTTCAACAAAACCCTGATTTTGTAGGTCCTCAATTATCTTCTCCCTTGCCTGTTTTACTTTGAGGTTAGCATACGGACCGGCTGTTTCAGTCATGCGGCCATTTTTTCCAATGGCCACAATCTCTTGCAATTTCAGTTCTCTAAATAGTGCAACATCGTTATGATCTCCATAACTGCAAACCATCACAGCACCTGAACCAAATTCTTTTTTTGCAGAGTGATGTGTCCTAATCTGAACTTCCCTGTTGATTACAGGAATTGTTGTATTTTTTCCTATTATATCAGAATATCTTTCATCATCAGGATTTACAATTATTGCTTGGCATGCACACAAGAGCTCAGGCCTTGTACTTGCAATGATTATATCTTTGTTGGAATCTTTTATTTTGAATTTCATGTAAACTAGTCTTGTTGGAATTTCCTCATAGGTTATCTCGGCATCTGCTATAGTAGTACCAATTACCCAGTCAAAGTTGTTGGGCCTGTTTGCAAGGTACACCAATCCCTTTTTCCACAATTCAATAAATGTAGATTGAGTCAGAGCACGATACTGTTCAGAATCAGTTCTGTAATATTCTGCAAAATTTCCACTAAGGCCTAGGTTTTTCATGATCTGTATCATTTCTGCTTCCAAGTCATCGAGTGCAGCAGAGCACAGCTTCAGAAACTCGCCGCGGTCTGTCTCATGCATCCTGATGTTGTGTTTTTTTTCAGTGTACATCTCTACAGGAAGGCCGTTTCTGTCTATGCCTATTGGGAACAATACATTCTTGCCTCTCATCCTTGCTGTTCTTGCAATCATGTCTATCTGTGCATAGTGAGCGGCAGCACCCATGTGCCATGGCCTTCCAGAGGGATATGGCGGAGGTGTATCTATTACAAAAATGTCTCCCTGTGGCTTAAAATCATAAAGGCGGGAATCTTCCCATTTTTTTAAAATTTGTTTCTCAATCTCGGGATTCCAGGCAGTTTCCTTTATGGTTGGTTCCATGTCATTGTGGCTTGGAGATTTGTGATAGGATATGAGCTCCCTTGTTGTAGCCTTCGTAAATGTATACTCCTACAGCTTCGATGTTCTTTGGCATCTTGGGAACTAGGAGTTTAATTATTTCAGTTGAGAGATTTTCCACTGTAGCTTCTCCCTCTAACAAGTATGTAGTATGTTTTGGCACCTGCAGATCAAATTTTCCTTTGGGTCCATCAAATGCAATCCTGTAATGAAGCTCATCTTCGCTTGAGCGATATTTTTTGTTTATAAAGAACTTGTGATCTAGAACTGAAATAACTTCCTTGATTATCTTTTTTGCATCTCCAAAGTCAATTAGCAGATTATTTTTCATCTCTCCTACTAGTTCGACCATTACAGATGAAGTATGTCCATGCAATATGGAGCATTTTTCCACCAGCGGTAAGATGTGAGCATAATCGAATGCAAATGAAGGGTCTTCCATAAAGATAGAGCCAGTCTGGACTTCGCTTGTTTTGTAAAGTACGATATCTTCTAGTTCTCTTAGCTTGGCTGCAAGTTTTGGATGTCCTATTGCAATTATCTTGGAATCAGCCAATTCTCGCTTTAGCTCTTTGTATTTTGAAATGTCTTTTTCGTCGTCTATCACTTCTATCAAGCCCTTTTCAGTCTTAAAATCAACATGCACTTTTCTTCCATCCTTTAGTGTCAAGGCATAATTGTATTCGTATTCTACTCCTAGAAAAGAGAGCATTTCAGCTATTGAGAGCTCTGTTCTAGTATTGAGAAGATTTCCTTTTTTGTCGATATAGCGAAAATCTGAATCCAGGATTGCTGAACCGCTTGGCATTTGAAAAATTCTTACCAATCCGTATATAAATTCTGTAGACCTGCAGAGCGATTATTTTGCCAAAGAGTTGAGAGTTCTTGCAAGGTTGATGTCGTTTTGCGTTATTCCACCTGCATCATGTGTTACTAGTTCAACCTTGAGCTTGTTGTAAACATTGAACCATTCAGGATGGTGATTCATTTTTTCTATGTGAATTGCTGCTCTGCTCATAAAACCAAAAGCTTCTATGAAATCTTGGAAGACAAAGTCCTTGTGAAGTTTACCGTTTACAACACTCCATCCACTCAAAGATGACAACTCTTTTTTGATTTGCTCATCTGTAAGTTTGGTTAGTGCCATGATTTTTTTCAACGAATCTTATATTTAACTGTCATAGACATTAAAAAACACAAGATTGCTGGTACAATGGTAACAGAGCACATTACAAAATTACATGAACAAATGATACAATCAATAAAGAATTCTGTAAAATCAAAAAAAATTGGGATTGCATTTTCTGGAGGAGTTGACAGTACGGTTTTAGCAAAGATCTGCTATGACACGGGTTACCAAATCATACTACTTACCATCGGATTTGAAGGCTCGCATGATATCGAGTTTTCAAAAAAAATAGCAGAGATGCTGGGATCCAAACACATTATTGGTACAATACCAGATAAATCATTTCCAAAAGTTGCAAAAAAAATCAACCAAACCATAAACTCTGAAAATCTTTCATGGAATGAGAATTGTATTGCTTTTTACTATGTCTCAGAGCTTGCCAAAAAACATGGCGTTGAGGCAGTTCTCACATCTAATGGAATTGATGAGCTTTTCTGCGGATACAATGCGTACAGAGAAGCCATCGACAAAGGAGAAGATGCTGTGGTTTCATTAATGGACGTAAAACTTGATAATGAAATCAAGATGATGAAGGCAGTAAATACCGTTTCTTCAGAGTTTGGGGTAACTATACTCCAGCCGTTTCTTTCAAAAGAATTTATCGAGTTTGCAAAAGGCATTCCAATTAGTGAAAAAATAAAGGACAAGGATGATCTTATCAGAAAGCACATCGTTCGCAATCTGGCACTTGCAATCAAGATTCCAAAAGAATCAGCGCTGAAAAGAAAAAAGGCCCTACAGTACGGCTCCCTTATTCACAAAAATCTTGTAAAAGCTAGGAAAACTTGGAACAAGACTTTTTGACGATACCATGGACATTTTTTATAATCTGGCCTGATGCCCCTAAACGATTTTCTGAAACAAAGACATCATTCATCTCTTCTTCTGTAAGATGCGACGAGATTGCAGCATCACTTTTTACAGCATCTCTAAAGTCTATTCCATTCTCAGAAGATGCAAACGCAACTCGTTGGATGTCTCTATAGGCCTCAAATCTTGGAACACCTTTCTGAATCAGTGCATCCAGTACAAACTCTGCAAAGATCTGACCGCTTGTAATCTCTAGATTCTGTCTTATTTTTTCCTCGTTTACATGCAGCTCGCGTAGAATTCTAGTCATTGTCTCTAACATGTCATCCAAAAGTATGGAGGTTGTAGGAAGAATGAACCTCTCGTTTGCAGAATTTGAAAGGTCTCGCTCATGCCAGAGGGGAATATTCTCAAATGATACTGAAATCTGACTACGCAATAATTTTGAAAGAGAGGTAACGCGCTCACTTTTCACTGGGTTTCTTTTGACTGGAACTGCACTGCTTCCCATCTGGCCTTTTTTGAATGGCTCTGCAACTTCACCAATCTCTGTTCTCTGAAGATTTCTTATCTCTACGGCTATTTTTTCTAGTGTAGAGCCAATCAAGGCCATGGAAAAAACATATTCTGCATATCTTTCACGTGGAACAACCTGTGTTGTTACATCTGCTGGTACAAGTGAAAGCTTACCGGCAACTCTTTTTTGAACTTGCAAGGCCTTTGCACCCATTAAGGAACCAGTCCCTACAACACCTAGTGTCTTGCAAATCAAGATTCTTTTTTTGATCTCTTCGATTCTTTCAACATGTTTTGACATTTCCAGTGCCCAGTTGGCAAATTTCAGGCCAAATGATATGATACTAGCATGCTGACCGTGGGTCCTTCCAACTGCGGGAAGATCCTTGTATTTCATTGCCAACTGTGCCAAGACAACTGCAAGCTTTGCCACTTTGGGTTCTATGATACCAAGAGCATCTCTAATTTGCAAAGAATTACTTGTATCTACCAAGTCATTGCTTGTAAGTCCATAGTGTATCCATGGTCTTGCCGATGATTTGCAGATCTCACTTAGTGCTTCAACCAAGGCTGCAGTGTCATGATCACTTTTTGCCTCTAGTTGTTTTACTCTTTTGACAGTAATTTTGCCAGCGATGGCCATTTTTGCTATGTTTTGTGCAGCACTCTTTGGTATCATTCCAATCTCAGACTGGGACTTGGCTACAGCAGCCTCTATCTCTAGCTGGTATACAATCTTTTTTTGATCGTTGAAAATTTCTTTCATCTCGTCTGTTCCGTATCGCCCAGCATCAATTGGTAAAATTGGCATAATTGAAATGAAAACTACTAGGAAAATAAATCTACTTGAAAAACAATGAGTTAGACAGACTTTTTGCACTAATCTTTTATACCGAACCTCGATTCTGACCAATATGGACAAGGCAAAAAACAAAGAAAAAGACCAAGAGAAGAATGATAATGAAGACGTTTCAGCAGAGAATTCACCTGTCCTTGATGGAAAACGATTATATGATTTGTATAGACACACTACAAAACTAATAGAATAGAATCAAAAATAATCCGATTCTAGTTCATGATTTAAATTGTGTTGTAATACATTTTTCGTAGAAAGAAATGGCTGCTTTAATTCCAAAAAAAGTAGGAGCGATGGAGTATCGAATTGAAGTAGATCCATCTCGTGGAATGAAAGTTCCTGTTACGATATACGCCGATGAAGGATTGTTACAAAAGATGCTGACTGACAGAACAATCACACAAGCTATTAACGTTTCTACTTTGCCAGGAGTTCAAAAACATGTGGTAGTGTTGCCAGATGGCCATGAAGGATATGGTTTTCCAGTTGGTGGTGTTGCTGCAATGGATGCAGAGGAAGGAATGATTAGCCCTGGGGGTGTTGGGTATGACAT
>CAYUTC010000044.1:9599-12811 GCA_964447595.1 uncultured Nitrosopumilaceae archaeon | reverse complement strand
TATTTTTAGATGATTCATACACTAATACGCCATATACGATAAAGGCAAAGGCTAGGGTGGATGCCATGAAGATAGAAAATTTTGAAAGATGAAGGGTTTTCAAATCAGAGTTGTCACAATGATTTCTATTGTATTAGTTCCTTGCTGAAAAGGAATAGACAGAGTTCGGTCTGTTATGGTCTTGTGGATTTCTTTGTATGGAATCTCTTGTCCATTGGCAAGTACAATGAACTGATCATCTTGATTGTGTATCTTGGCATCGAGTAGTTGTCTAGGAATTGTTACCTTTAGTGTCCCATTATTTGGAGAGTCTAAAGACAGTTTTAGCTCTTTTGCGATGTTGTTAAATTTCACATCAAGTAGTTGGTTGTTTGCTGTAATGGTGTAGTTTATCCCCAAGCCAGCATACGTTCCATTTGTATAATGAACATCAATTACCAGCCAATTATCAAATGGTTCCACTGCTTGAGTTCTTCTGAAATCCACCGCTGCCCATCCTCTTTCAATCAACTTTTGAGCTGTATCAGGTGTCACGCATGCGTGAGAATTATTACTTGGGTTAATCACTAGTTCATATCCAAGTTGACATCGAGGGTTTTCAGCAATTATTATTTTGTATCCTGTATAAGATGACATACTGGGCCACACAGTCAAATCAGTTTGGAGTGGAGGAGAGAGGGAATTAGGATTGTTGATGCTTTGCCAGACAAATACCTGTACGGTGTAATTTCCTGCCTTGGATGGAGTCCATGAAACACTTGGGCTAAATTTTTGAGATGGAAGAAGTGTCCCTTATACCCATGAAAGCGATTGGGTATTACCGTTCTTGTCTCCAATTTGAATAATATATGCAAAAGTCTGGTTTTTTATGGTAATGTTGGAGATGTCTGACTTGATCTGAATTTGTTTGTTAACAACTATAATTTTTTCCTCATTTCCCTTGTTGTCAGTGATTTGAATTCCGGAGGCTGGAACTCGTTCAAGTGGAGGGCAACTCATCCCAATGAAAGCAGTTGTTATAACACCTTGATTTTTGGTTTCAGGGGACCATGGTGTTGTTCCTGTATATTTTGCAGAAATTGTATCACCATCGCTTACATGTATGAAATCTTGTGTGGACGGCCCGTCAGATATTGTAACAGTTCCCTTGAAGACGCCAGAATTGACCTCTGTTTCATAGGCAGTAATTTCTATACCTTTTTGGTCAGAATCAGACCAGATATGTGCAGATACACGATCTATTGCTGTACTGTACTTGTTTGCACTAGGATCTGTGACAATAATGGTTGCCTTGGCTTGTTCAGGTCCCGGCGTGAAAATGTTTCCAATGTAATCGGAATTGCAATTCATTCTCTTTGTGGTATAACTAGCTTGATCAAAGTATATTGTAGGTTGAGTTTCATTTTGAGCAAAGACAATATTTGCACTGACAAGTGCAGTTAGAAATAAAATTACAATTATTGAAAGATATAGAGTTTTCAAAAGTTACTTAAGCTCTACTTTTGGTAGTTTAAAAAATTGGTGTAGCTTTCTTCTAGTTTTACAGCAATTTTCGTTCGATAAAAAAATCCAGAGGCCCTTGAGGGGAATCGAACCCCTGTCCGGGGATCCACAGTCCCCTATACTCGCCACTGTACTACAAGGGCCACAAAGGGAAAACATTTCCAATCCCGTATTAATCTTAACTCATTGCATCTTTAGACTACCAGTTTTTGATTTTTTGTGAGAATTTTGAGTGGAATTAAGGATTGATTACTCCTCTTCCAATTATCTTGCCCTGTTTTAGCATGTTAAGTGCCTCTGTTGCCTGGTTCAGTTTGAATCTATTTGATATCACCGGTTTGATTACTCCCCTACCTGCAAGAGATATCAGCTCTATCATGTCTGTCATTGAACCAGTGTACGAACCGATTAGCTTGTATGCTCTTGTAGGTATTGTTACGAGATTTAGTTGCAAAGCTCCGCCAAACAATCCCACCAGAACCACCCGTGCACGACGTCGGAGTAATTTCATGTCAGTTTCTACGGTATTGCTGGCATTGACAAAATCAATAACTGCATCTGCGCCCAAGTTACCTGTTAATTCCATTATAACTTTGACAGGATCTTCGTTTTTAGAATTAATAGTTATATCTGCTCCACTTTGTTTTGCAACTTTTAATTTCTCATCATTGACATCCATCGAAATTATTCTTGAACCGCTGATTGCCTTTGCAAGTTGTATTCCCATCAGACCAAGCCCTCCGGCACCTACAATAACTACATTATCAGCTGGTTTTAGCTGGGCATTCTTTACAGCACCATATGCAGTTAAAGCAGAGCAGGATAACGGCGCACTTTCATCAGTATTCAAATCGTTTATCCTTGCAAGATATTTGTAGTTTGGAACCAGTACATATTCGGCATAACCTCCGTCGTTGTAAACTCCCAGAGACCTTGGTTTGTCACAAAGATTCTCCTCGCCTACTCTACAAGCTGGACACAAACCTTCTCCTATCCATGGAAATACCAGTACCTTCTCATTTTTAGTAAAACCTTCAACATCCTCCCCCATGCTTTCTACCACTCCTGCAATTTCATGACCTGGAGTTAGAGGATATTTTACGCCTCGGTCAGTTGTTTTCATAAACTGACCAGCAGGACCCTCATAGCCACCATCCCACAGATGAATGTCACTATGGCATACCCCTGCTGATTCTACCTTGATTAGAACTTGGGAACCACGTGGTTTTGGAGTTTCAAGAGATTGGATTTCAAGAGGTTCCTTGGGTCTTACTATCCTTGCAGCATTCATGTATGGGATAAAGTATGGTCATATAAGATAGTTTTTGTGATTCTTGTGAACCAAACCAATGTGATCGTTAAAAATTTACAATCTTTGTAACGAATCAAAAATCGAGAAAATTTGCCACCATATTTTAAAAATCGATCTTTAGAACTTGACAATCAACCGTAAGTTTATTTATGACAAAAAAATATTCGCAGATATGAGATTTAGAATGTGGTACGTCTCAATGGGAATCACTGCTGCGGTTATCTTTGTCAGCATGATATATTTGGGAAAGATCCTTTGTGTTCCCATGGAAAATGCGCCGTGCGTCTCATTTCTAGCTTCGCCGTAGATTTAATTAAAACCAAGTCAAAGAATCTGACATGAGTTGTTCTGGCGAGGTCATGGAGCCTAACAATGAATTTATCCAGATAAAACCAAT
>CAYUTC010000044.1:0-9499 GCA_964447595.1 uncultured Nitrosopumilaceae archaeon | reverse complement strand
ATGGAAGAGAGAAGGAAGTTGATAATGGGCTATTATGGTGATTCCAGACATGACACAAAAAAACTTGACGAATCACTTTTGCCAAGTCATTATGCAATATCCCTTTCTGGTGAACCTACCATGTATCCGCAGCTTCCTCAGTTGATCAAATATCTAAAAAAACTACCATCAACAAAATCGATATTTCTTGTTACAAACGGACAGGAACCTCATATGTTAGAAAGATTGCGGGATGAGGATGCACTCCCAACCCAGTTGTACCTGTCCACTAATGCACCAAATAAAGAAGTTTTTCAATGGGTCAACAGACCAAGATACCAAGATGCATGGGAAAGATGGAATTCCAGTCTTGAAATAATATCAAAACTAGACACAAGAACAGTACTTCGGTTAACATTAATTCGAGGTTACAATTGTAATGATGAACTAATTCATGAATATTCGGAAATGATCAGGCGATCAAATATTCATTTTATCGAGGCCAAGTCATACATGCATATTGGTAGGTCTACTAATAGACTTGATCGTTCCGACATGTTAGACATGCAAGAAGTAAGACATTTTGCAAATGAACTGGCAAGACAAAGTGAGATTTATTCAGTAATGGATGAAAGTGATATCTCAAGAATAGTGGTATTGCAAAATCAGAAAAGATTCATTGACCGTTGGATTGCCGCATATGCAAATACCAATTAGCAAATCTTTTCAAAGCCAGATATCTGTGTGATATTATATTTTTATTTCTGAGTTGAGAATATGTCTTTGTCTGCCCAGCTGGAATGAAAATAGGGTCATAACCCCATTTTAAACCACAAATTTTCTTGGATATTTTTCCAGATACCTTTCCATCAAATAACATAACATCGCCATTTCTTTCACAGTATGCTATAATGGATTTGAACATGGCAGTTCTCTCATTAGATACTAGCTTTAGAATTCCCTTATTGCCTATTGTTTCAAATACAAAAGATGAATATGGGCCTGGAAAGCCTTTTAGTGATTTTATGAAAATTCCATCATCTTCTACTATCACCGGTTTTGAGCAAAGAGAAAAGGCTTGATTAACCTTGTGTTGTGCAATCTCTTCCAGTGCATCGGATTGTATTTCCTCAAGATTACATCGAAGAAATTCTAGTCGTATGCCAAATTGTGACAGAATGTTTTTTGCCTCTCTAAACTTGTTCTGGTTTGATGAAGCAAAAAACACACTAGACAACATTTGCGTATCTTCCTCGTTTCTCTATAACCGATACCTGTAAGATAGCTTTCTCTTGCCTTGCCCTTCCCACGATTTTTCTATAACCAACAAGAAATGAATTCCATGCATCATCGAAGATTCTGACATGTGCGCTATTCAATACTTCTTTGAATAATCTAAGATCTATGGCATGATCTTCCACTTTATCAGCCCATTGAGCAAGTCCAAAATCTAGAATCACTAGTTTTTTGTTTGTAAGAATAAAGTTGGAAGTAGTTAGATCACCGTGCATTACTCCATTTTTGTGTAAGATACCAACAATTTCTCCTATGTTTTTACACGTCTTGATTATCATCTTATCAGACAAGTCACGTACCAGTTTTCCTGATACAAATTGAAGGTAAATTTCACATTTTTTCTGATCAGCAAAATAAACAAGGGGTGTACTTAGACCCAATGATTTTACTTCAGAGATCATTTTTGCCTCCCTTGTTGTTCTCAATGTTCGAATTCTTGTGTCAAGAATTTCATTTCTATAATCTTTTCTTTTTCTTATTTTCAAAATGGATTTTGTTCCATTCCATTTTGTAATATAGATATCTGCTTCTGCACCTTTTTTTAATAGTTTCAACAAGAATGAAAGGGTAACATGACATAATTTAAGTTACAATTAGGCATGGGAGAATACATTGAACATATTTTGAAAATACAGTTATAACATCCAGTAGAAAGCTTATCCTATGGAACAAGACGAAAAGCGAATTATGCAAGAAGATTGTTCAGAAGACAGTATAGGAGCAGGTATTCTTACTTTGACTAATAAGAGGCTGGCGTTTGATAAAACTGAAGGAAGGATTTTTGATTTTTCGAAAAAATTTGGTGATACAGTAATTGATGCAAAACTAAACCAAGTATTAGAGGCTCAAAAAGAAGGGAGATTGATTAAAAAAATTAGAGTAAAAATCAAGACTACTGAAGGCGAAAAAACCTACAAGTTTGGAGTTTTCAATACAGGCAAGTGGGAAAAGGCAATACGAGAAGCCGTTTCTAATTACAAGGACTAGTAGGACACATCTACTGTGTCAAGCCTCCAGGATTGCCTCACAAAGGTTTCTTCTATATTGACACCCTGTTTTTTTGCGGATTCTAGTAAACCAAGCCACGAAATTTGAGAGCCACAATCTCCTGAATATTCTTTAGGAGCCACAAAAAAAATGCAATTATGTCTCTTGCAAACGCTTTGAAGAATTTCTGACAGTCTCTTATTTGCAGCAACACCACCAACTATTAGAAATTCTTTTTTTCCAGTAAATGACAAAGCTCTTTCTACCGCTTCTCCTACCATTGAAAATGCCGTCTCTTGTAATGAAAAACAAGTAGTCTCAAGACCTTTTGAAAATATTTTCTTTGTTGCAGAGAGAAGACCTGAAAATGATACATCGTTTCCTTTGACCACATATGGCAATGGTTCGTACTGCAAAGATTTTGATGCAAGCTCTTCTATTTTTTGACCACATGGGGAAGCAAATCCAGCAAATCTTCCTATTTGATCTAAGAGTTGGCCTAATGTAATATCAAGTGTTTCACCGAAAACTCTCCATTTTCCTACCAAGAATGCCAAAATCATGGTGTGACCTCCTGAAACAAGTAAAACAAGAGGATCTTTTGCACCTGTTAACATTTTACCAAGTTCGATATGTCCTAGTGCATGATTTACTGGATATATTGGAATTTGATAATATGTTGCAAGAGACCGTGCCACAACTGCACCAATTCTTAAACATGGTCCAAGACCAGGACCTGCGGCATACGAAATCATGTCAAGGTCGGCAACCTGCAAGCCTGCTTTCTGCAAACATTCTGATAAAACCTGAGGAGAATTTTCAGCATGATGTCGCGAAGCTTCCCGTGGATGAATTCCCTCTCCTTCTGGTGGCCTATAGATCTTTCTTACATCAGATAGAATTTTTCCGCTCTTTCCATTCTTTTTGATAATTGCACATGAAAAGGTGTGCGCAGTGCTTTCAATTCCTAGACAGATCATTTTATCCCCTACTTAGAGTTGATACTATTTTCAATACATCTCCATTTTTTAATTGATGTTCAGCTCCTACCCTTTGTTTAGTCTTGGCGTCTATAGCATGAAGGAATCCCTTTGCAAGATCCTCATGAACTGTTCTGGCCAGGTCTCTTGCAGTTGATCCATTTGGAACAAGCTTTGCATCTGGCAGTACTTCGCCATTTTTATTACATAATTTTGTTTCATCTTCAACGGGAAATACTACAATTAATTTTAGAAGATCAAAGCATGCAGAATCCAATATTTGTTGGACTCCTGTTCCATCAAGTTTGGATAATACCTTTTGTGCAAGATCCAACGCTTTTTGTTGCTGTGGATTAAGGCTAATACCATCTTTTATTTTGAAGGTCTTTTCTCCAGGCAAATATTCTATAAGACCATTTTTTGTTGCTTTTCTAAGAAGCAGTTCTGTCTCTGCACTACATGCAATTGTCTTGTGTATCTTTGTAAATTCATCTAACATTTTTAAATCATGGCAAAGATCAGCCTTGTTTGCAGCAATTATTATTGGCCTTGTTTTCTTTCTCAATTCCTTGACAAATGATAGAAAGTCTTGATTGGTCCAATCTTGTGGTTTTTTTGTTTGTAAATTCAAATGATGTAGAACTTGCTCTATATCATATTCATCAATACCAAGGCCGCTAAATCTTTGTGTTATGGCATGAATGATTTTACCAGTTTTACTTTCTAGCTCACGAGTTAATTTATGCCATTCACGTTGTAGTATTTGCATCATCCATTGATCAAATTCTTCTTCAACAAACTTTACATCTTCTAAAGGATTATGTGAACCTGATGGAACAGGTTGACCTTGAATGTCAGTAGAACCTGAAGCATCTACAACATGAATTAATACTTGAGCTTGTCGTGCATCATCTAGAAATTTGTTACCAAGACCTTTTCCTTCATGAGCGCCTGGAACAAGTCCTGCGACATCAATTAGTTTCACTGGAATGTACCTAATTCCATTTACACATAATTGGTTTGAGTGGTTTATCTTGAAGTGTTTACAAGCACAATCTGCTTTAACATATGCTATTCCTAAGTTCGGCTCGATGGTGGTAAATGGATAATTTCCTATCTGAGCAGTTGTTTGGGTCGCAGCAGAGAAGAAAGTAGATTTTCCAACATTTGTTTTCCCAAGCAAGCCTATTTGCATGAAAATTAGCTGATTGTTTGCTCTTATTAGTATTCCAAAAGTGTTTAATTGAATTCGACTTTGAAACTATTCATTGAAGATAATAACAGGCAACCCAGGTACAGGAAAACACACCATAGCATGCCTAGTTGCAAAAAATATGGGACTTGATCTAATTGATATTAACAAAATAGCAATTGACAACAAGATATTTAAAAAAAATAATGGAGTGCTGGATGTAGATGTACATAAATTAAAAAGAATTTTAGACAAAAAAATATCAAAAAAGACTTTGCTTGTAGGACATTTGGCTCCTTATGTTGTTTCAAAAAATAAGGTGAAATCAGCAATTGTGTTAAGAAGAAATCCATATGATCTTGAACGTGTATACAAGAAAAGAAAATACAGTAAAAAGAAGAGTCTTGAGAATTTGGGCAGTGAAATAATTGGAATTACATATTATGACACTATCAAAAACATAGGTAAGAATAAAATCGTTCAATTTAACACTACAAAAAAATCCATAGCAGCAATTTCTGCGAAAGTGGAATCATTTTTTCAAGAACACAAAGTAAAAGAAGATGATGTTGATTGGTTATCGTTAGTCTTGAAAAGAGGAGATCTCAAGAGATTTTTCCCATACTAGATTCAAATTACGTTACACCAAGTCAGAATACAAATGTTTGAGATAAAAAAATCTGATCTAGCAGGACGAATAGGCATTTTACATACAAATCATGGCAAAGTTGAGACACCTACCTATGTGCCAGTAATTCATCCTGTAAGACAATCAATACCTGCCAAAAAGATGAGAGAAATGGGCTTTGATCTTGTTATAACTAATGCTTTTCTAACATTAAGACATTATGGGGACGATGCAGTAAACAAGGGAATTCATAAAATAATTGAATATGACGGTGCTGTTATGACTGATTCAGGAGGATATCAAGTTCTGGAATATGGAAAAATAGATGTTGATCACAAAAGTATGGCTGCTTTTGAAAAAGGAATTAATGCAGACATTGCTATTCCATTAGATAGACCCACGGGTTTTGGTTTACCAAAAAAGAAAGCTAAAGAATATGTCAATCACACTTTGAAAGTTTCTAAAGAAACCTTGGAAAGTAGAGAAAATAATGGTCAGATATGGGTAGGACCAATACAAGGAAGTGAATATTCCGATCTAGTAAAGCAATCCACGAGATCTCTTGTTGAATATGGTTTTCAAATGTTGGCACTAGGAAGTCCTGTTGAGTTTATGGAATCATACGAGTATAAAAAATTGGCAAAAATGATAGTTACAGCAAAAAAAGAAATTCCTGATTCCATTCCACTTCATCTTTTTGGAGCAGGTCATCCTCTGACCATCCCCCTTGCAGTGGCGCTTGGTTGCGATACATTTGACTCTGCCTCATACATGCTTTATGCCAAACATGACAGATACATCATGGAAGATGGTACGGCCCATCTTGGAGAATTATCTTATTTTCCTTGTATCTGCGAAGTCTGTAAAAGTTTCAAGCCAAAAGAAATACAGTCGCTTTCCAAAGACGAAAAAATAAACAAGATAGCATTACACAACCTTTATGCCATTAAAGCAGAGGTAGACAGGGTTAAAGAGGTAATTCATGAGGGGCGTTTATGGGAGTATGCCATCAGGAAGGCTCGTTCACACCCAAAACTATTTGAAACTATACCAGTTTTAACGGAAAATGGCTCCTTTTTTGAGAAAAATACTCCCCGTTTTAAAGAAAGCGCCATTTTTCTCTTTTCAAAAGAGGATCAGTTCAGACCAGAGATAGCAAGATTTCATGATATAGTACGAAAATTCAAGACAGACAAGAAGACACTTGTCATGGTACCAGATGGTGGAATACGACCGTTTTACTTGTCTAGTGAATACCACAAACTAAAAAGGAAATTTGCTACAGAGATCAATATCATCCAATTTTGTCAGTACAACCCATTTTTAGGAATAATACCACTTGAGCTTTCTGATATATATCCAGCAGCACATTACTTGACATCTGGCTTGACATGGCACAACGATGATTTTACAGAATTTCTTAAAACATGGAAAATATTTCTTGCCAATAATAAATTCAAAAAAATTTATGCCGTAAATGATGAATTGTTCAAACGTTATGCCATGATGACTAAAACAAAAATCAAATTTTTCAAGTTTAAAAAATAAGAAAAAGTGGAAGAACGTACCGCTTAGAGTGCGGCGTCTTCTGCCCAGCCTTTTACGAATATACCGTTCTTGTGTAGAGGTACTGGTTGACCTGGTGTGTATGTCATTGGTCTCATCCAAAAGATTGCCTTTGTTGGGCAAACACCGATGCATGCACCGTCTGAGATGCATCTTTCTGGATAAAATACAAATGCTTTACCTCTTTTCCAGCCTTCAACTGGTTTGACACGAAGAACGTCTGGACCAAGAGAAGTACAGATCTCTACGCAAAGCGCACAGCCTATACATCTTTGTTCGTCTATGTCTGGAATGATTGCTATTGGCATTCTGATTTTGATAATTCACCGGTTGCTATTTAAACCATCTGCAAAATTCATAACGGAGTTATAGAATTATTTCAGAAATTAAAAAAGAAAAACAAAAAGAAGGTATAAGTGATATTTTTACTTCTTTGATTGGCGCATTGCTTCGATCTGGCCTGATGTTACCCAATCTAGCAATTCTGCCGAACTAGGATTTAGATCTCCTTTTTGATTCATCATATTATGAACCCAAATCCAATTTATCTGATTCAATAATGGTTTGTTTCCCTCATCGCCTCTTCGGACTTTGTCTCGAAGATCTTTTGGGATAGTACTCCACCATTGTTCGAAGGTTCTACCCATGCTCAGATCAATTTTGATTCATATAATTAAGTCTTTTGTAAATTAAACAGATAATATAACGATTAGATTTTTCAGGACACTAAACGTTTAAAGGTACTCTGGAAAGATTTTCAATTCTTGCAGGTAAAAGTTCTTGGAGCGGCTAAGGAAGTGGGTCGTTCTGCATTTCAAGTTGATTGTGATGGTGCAAGTTTTCTATTAGATTATGGGGTAGAACTAGGAGAAGAACCTGCATACCCCATCGAGGTAAACCCTAGAGACATTAATGCTGCAATTATCACTCATGCACACTTGGATCACTCAGGTAACATACCATCACTTTTTGTGCATGGAAGCACAGATGTATATGCAACAGCACCCACTTTTGATCTTTCACGGCTTTTAATTGAGGACATGGTAAGACTAGAAAAAGCAAACCTACCTTTTGAACTCTCTGAGGTTACCAAGATGATCATGCATTCAAAAGAGATAAAATATAGAGAAAAAATTAGACGTGGAAATTCATCCTTTGAGCTTCTCGAATCCGGACATGTTTTGGGTGGAGCAGCAGTCCTTGTGGAATCTCAAAATAAAAAGTTGTTCTATACAGCAGATATCAACCCTAGAGGATCTCGTATGTTAAGAGAAGCAGATTTAGATTTTGGGGAGATTGATCTATTGATTACAGAAAGTACTTATTCGCAGACAGATCAGATGCCTCGCCTAGAGGCTGAAGAAAGATTAATAGAGTTTGCATACGAAGTGCTTGATAGGAAAGGTTCACTTTTTGTACCTGCTTTTTCTGTTGAAAGATCTCAGGAAATAGCCTGTGTTCTAAAAAATGCCAATTTTAAACACAAAGTAGTCATGGATGGAATGGCAGTTAAAGTAAATGAAATAATGTTAAGATATCCAGAGTATCTGCGTGACCCAAAAGTTTTTGCTGATTCAATAAATCATGCAGTCTGGATAAAAAGCGAAAAAGAAAGAAAAAATGCATTAAATGAACCAGCAGTAATAATTTCACCAGCTGGAATGCTAGTTGGAGGATCAGCTGTATTTTACTTGCAAAATCTTGCTCTTGATAAGAAGAATGGAATAGCTCTAGTTTCCTATCAAGGAACTGGAACTCCAGGTAGAAAATTATTGGAGACAGGTCGTGTAAATATACGCGGTAAAGATCTCAAAGCTGAAGCTGATGTTAGACAGTTTGAATTTTCAGGACATGCTGATAGAACATCACTTTTTGATTTGATGAAAAATATCAAGGGAAATCCCAAGGTACTCACTGTTCATGGTGATAATGAATCATGTATTAAATTCGCAGAGGAAATACATGAGAGATTTGGCTTTGAGACACATGCTCCTAGCGCTGGCGAATTAATTTCTGTGTAACATGCAAAAAAACCTCTCAATAAATCTTAATCTTACAATCAATAGCGGACAGGTGTTTCTTTGGGATAAAATTGAAAATACTTGGTTTGGGATAAATGGTGACGAACTTCTAATCATAGAAGAACCGTTTAAAATAGCATCTTCCAGAAAAATATACAATTTTTTTAGAGAAGATGATAATTTGGACAAGATTTTATCAGACATAAGTAGAGATGAACTTGTCAAAAATGCAGTAAAACAGTTTAATGGGTTACGACTAATAAGACAAGAACCCTTTCAATGTTATATTTCTTTTATTTGCTCCGCCAATTCTTCTATACGAAATATTAAACACATGTTAAAAAATCTGTGTAAAAAATTCGGTAATGAAATTGAATTTGACAAAAAACAATTTTTTTCTTTCCCACATGCAGATGTACTATCTAATGCAAGCACTAGAGACTTGCTTTCTTGTGGATTGGGATTTAGAACAAAATATGTCAAACAAGCTGCTGAAATGATTAATTCTGGCACAATAGATTTAGAATTATTAAGAAAAAAAGATTACAAATCAGCATTAGAGATACTCAAAACCGTTCCTGGAATAGGCAACAAGATAGCAGACTGCATACTTTTGTTTTCTCTTGACAAATTAGAGTCTTTTCCATTAGACAGATGGACACAACGAATTTTACAAAAATACTATTCAAAAATATTTCAAGACATACAAGCCAAATCTCTAACAGAAAAGATATATTCTGAGATGCATAAAAAAATTGCAGAGTATTTTGGTCCTTATGCTGGGTATTCACAACAGTTTCTTTTTAAAATGGAACGAGAGCTAAATAAAAAAAATTGGTTGTAAAAACCC